>QHZY01000019.1 GCA_003224855.1 Acidobacteriota bacterium
CCGCGTTCCTTTTCCGCCGCGAGCCTCGGAACCTGAGATTCATAGGCATAGAAGGTGGCAATCGCTTCCTGTGGTGAACCATCCGCGGCGGTCTGATGGTAAAACTTCATCAAGTCTGCCACGCCTGTGCTGGGTTTGCGATGACGCGTGACATCGTGTGCGCCGAATGCCGCGGCAAAATCCAGCCAGATTTCATCATGAGCGCTATGGTCGTGACTGCCCTTTTCATCGGCCAGGTTGGTCAACACTGTCTGGCGCAGATCGCCATCCTCGAGACGCATCGCCAGTTCGGCGAGATAGGTGGGAAACGCATGCACATGATGATAGTAATCACTGGCGTATTCCCGGATCTCCTCCCGTGTCAGCTCGCCTTTGCTCCAGGCCTGGTAGAAGGGGTGGGTCAATAGATCAAATTTCGCGATTCGTTCGTCCAATTCCCGCAGAAATTCCTGGCTTGTCATTCATTCTCCTTGAGAAGGCGGGATCAATATACGAGTTCAAAAGTAAGTAGGCAACTTGACAAGTGCATGTGACAGATGTCACTGACTTCAGGCCTTGCCGCGACTAGATTCGCTAAACCATGAGGTGGATTCTCGGATTCTGCCTGACCTTTGCGGTGTTGGCTGCGGCTACATCGCTTTCACAGCAAAGAGCAAGATCAGCTCCTGAAATCCTTCGGATCTCCCCGACCTCCGGGCCCGAAGGCACTCGCGTGGAGATCGCGGGAATCGATCTGGAAGGCGTGTCCGCTGTTTTTCTGGGAACGGTATCCGCGCAGTTTCGGGCTGTGTCTTCGCGGCACCTGATTGCGATCGTGCCGCATAAAAGCACGACCGCTGCAATCAGCGTGCTTTCTCCCGCCGGGCGCGCCGTCAGCCCGTTCGCGTTCGCAGTGATGAACGATCCGCGCATTCCGGACGAAGTCAGCTACAAGGCAAGCTACGTGAACTCCGCGCCCAAGCCTGAGAATTTTACTTCGGCAAGATTGTGGGGCATTGCGATTGTCGACACGCGATTCCCGCAGTTCCGGTCGGCCCAGGTGCAAGTGGCATGGACCCGACTAAGCTGCATGGTCGATGGTCATGAAGTCGTGCTGAACGACGACAGCAACCGGCTCAGGGGCGGCTTGTATTTGCGCGAGCCTTGGTTCGGCGGCCACGATTATCACGAAAACATGCCTGTAACACTTGACCTTCAGAATCAGGCGGTGGTGCTGCTGGTGGGAGAGCGAGCCGACCGGGTTTGGCACTTCTGGAGTCCATCAATACGAGCCAGTCTGCCGCTGGGCCGACTGGCCGGATGCACAGCAAAGGCCCGCGTCAAGATCGGACCAGGCGCGTTGTTGCAGATGGGGTTCGACTACTGGCGTTCGGCATCGGAGCCCTATGGCCGGGGCGGGAATAACCACGAAGCCGGCGCCAGCGATTGGTTTTTCTCCTCGGATGGGTGGCAGGAGGCGATTTTCAGCGACATTGGCGGCCTCCGGTTTTGATCAGGAATTCCGTTCGTTGTATGCCTTCGGTGACGTTTTCCCCGCTTCGGCGCAGTGCTAGCGTGATGGCGAGAGGAAAGGGCCGAAAAATGGGGAAAACGTCTGCGCGTTTAAAGCTCATGTACGTGGAGGGGGACGAAGAAGTCCTTAAGGAACAGGCACTTACGATCGAAAAGGCGGGTCACCATGTGACCGCGATGGTAGGCCGCAAGGCTGCTATGGAACAGCTTCAACTGGATGCCTTCGATCTGGTGATTCTTGGCCAGACGCTGAGCAGGAATGACCGGCATCACCTGCCTTATATGGTTAAGAAACTCCATCAGGGAACGCGCGTTTTAGTCCTGCATACCGATGGTGAGCGCCATCCATATGTGGACGCCAATCTCGATACTGGCAGCCGGATCGAACAACTGCTCGAAAAGATTGCGGGTTTAGAGGCTGTACCGGCCGTCTAAGTAAAGCCACCAAAGCCTATATTCTGCCTTCCCTGACCCTCCGAATAAATTCTTCTGCTTCGCTGCGAGCCTGCTGCACCATTCTGGGCTCGCTGCGATATTCAAGCGATGCGTCCTGGACCACCAGGTCTGCGGCATCTTTTGGCTTATAACCGCGGGTGACAAACTCGCGCATGCGCTTGATAAAAAATTCCTGCGGCTCCGATGCCGCGCTCCTCGGATGAGCGGCACAATCATGGCTTTTGAACCCGGCTGACGCCAGGCGATCAAAGGCGTCTCGAGCTTGCGGATCAGTTAGAAGAGACGGAAGGGAGTAGGTCCACTCGCACTGCGAACAGGCCCATCCCTGGACATCATGGTACGCCGTCCAGATCAGCGCACGGGCCATGCGGTAAGCCTTTCCAGGTAGGTTGCCGCTGGCATTATGCCATTAGCGGCTGCAAAAGCAGCGGATTTTCTGGAGCCGCAAATGAAAAGGCAACCGCGAGTAAAATATTCGTTCAAAGTCAGCCAAATCCTATGAACAATCCGAACCAGCACAACCGCTCGAAGAACATCTACGTCACGCTGAGCGGATTACCGCTCTCGTTCCAGTTGGAATGGCCCTTCCACAAATCCACCTCAGGGGCAGATTTCTGGGTGTTGCATGGCGACATTCATCTTGAGAGTTCGCCTCCCTTACATGCTCCGGTGGCTGTGAATCTCTCGGCTACGGTGCGCGAGGTCATGCCCTCGCTTGAGGCGAAAGACGCCGAAGCTCCGGTGATCAATGCGCTGCGTAAGGAGGTAGACCGCAGGCAGTTGGAATTTGTGAAGTCCGGCAAGCTTGTCCCAGTAAACTTTTCGAGCCGCTACTTCGACTTCAAGCGCAACCGGTGGGTATTCGGTAAGGCAACCGACGAAGACATCGCGACCCTGATTTCACGCAAAGTCTTCTGGCAAACGCACGCCCGGCTTGGCCCTGTATGGATCGCCGATCCTACTGAAGCACTCTACATCGAGACCACTTCCGATCACGTGATCGAAGTTGCGCGCAAACTGGTTGACCAGGAACTGATGACTATGGAAGGTGAATACGCCAGTGCCAACGCTTCGCTTATGGCGCTGGCCGCCAGGTTTGAACAGGACGCACGTGCGGCGCTCGAAGAATTAGAGAAAAAGCACGCCTTCGAGCGCGGATAGGCTAGCGGTTCTTAACTGCGTCGATGGTTTTGAAAAGCGATCCCAGGTCGCTGACTTCGGTGTAAGGCTGACCTTTGCTGCTCACCACATAGATGGTTGGAGTCTGGTGGATACCGATGCGGTTACCCATGTCACGGTCGGAGTTCACTTCGGCGGCAAACTTGCCTTGAGGGTCGTAAACAAATGGCAAATCGGTCTTGTGCTCGGTGGCAAAACGCTCGGCGAACTGCCGCAGGTTGGAAGGGTTGATTTCCAGCTGGTGCTGAAATATGTAATCGCGGATAGGAGGTTTCAGAACAGAGTTGATCTCCTGCCCCCAGGCGCTGGATGCCAATACCAACACAGCTGCAATCAGAAATCTTTTCATATTCACGGTTAGATGCCGGAAAAAGGTCAATACTGCTCTCTCTATGGTAACTGAACTGAAGTGAGAACGGTTAACCCCGGATAGCTTCGATCTTTGCCTAAGCAGTGAGCGAAACGGCATTCAAGTCCTCAAATCGCAGCTGCCGTCGCTCCAACGCCAACAGCTTTTGCTTGATTTCCAGTCCGCCGCCGTAGCCAGTGAGCTTTCCATTGCTCCCGATCACACGATGACAGGGAATAACAATGGGAATGGGATTTGAGCCATTGGCCAGGCCCACGGCGCGCGAAGCCCTGGCATTGCCGATTCGGCGTGCGAGTTGGCCATAGGAAATTGTTTCGCCGTAGCTGATGCTGCACAACTCGCGCCAAACTTGCTTCTGGAATTCTGTCCCTTCGGGCGCAAGCTGAAGATCAAATGTTTCAAGCTTGCCGGCAAAATAAGCTCTCAGCTGTTCGATCACCGGCGCCAGGCTGGCGCGATCTTCAGTCCAGCTTGTGTCGGGTTTCACATTTCGGCGGCCATTCAGAAAATCTATCGCTCGCAATCCGGCTTCATCCGCAACCAAAAGCAGCGGTCCAGCCGGGGAATCGATCTGTGCCCATCGTCTCATAATGCCGCTTTCACTTCGGCCAGAAGTCGATCGACGTCCTCGAACGAGTTATAGAAATGGCACGACACGCGCACTCCGCCGACGTTCGAGGTGTAACGCACCGCCACAAGAATTCTTTTCTGCTGCAGACGCTTCATCATTTTTACATTCTCACGCGCATCACCTAACGAAAAAGTAACAATACCGGAGCGACTCCGAGTGTCGCGTGGTGTGACCACCTCGACTTGCATTGCATCGAGACCTGCGATCAGGTGCTCGGTTAGTTGCATAATGTGATCACAAATCTCCTCCTGACCGAGCGCTTGTATCAGGTCCAGCGAAGCTGCCATGCCCACTGCGCCCGGATAGTTCGCTGTTCCACCATGCTCGAAGCGCCGCGCTGCATCAATGAAGCGGTAATCGCGAACAGGTGCGATATCCGGCGTTTGAAAATACTCTCCCCAGCCGCCCTCGGGATTCTCAAGCGACAAATACCCGGCCAGTGGCGGCTGCAAGCGGGGCAGTGATTCGCGCTTTATGTAGAGAAATCCGCAACCGAACGGCGCGTTCAGCCACTTGTGTCCTCCGCAAGTGAGCAGGTCAATTGGGGTGACGTTTACATCAATGGGAATTGCTCCTAACTGCTGGGTTGCATCTACCACCAGCCACAACCCGCGCTCATGGCACAAACGGCTGAAAGCCGACAGATCGCATCGATACCCGTTGCTCCATTGCACGGAACTCAGCGCAATCACTCGCGTACGCGCATTGATTCGATCAGCAAAAGCCTCCGCACGAACCTCGCCACGGTAATTTGGCACCACGTCAATCTCAATTCCCTGCCGCTTCTTTTGTGTCCACGGAACAGCAACTTGCAAAAATTCCAGATCGGAGATTAAGACGCGGTCGCCTCGTTCCAGCGGAATGGCGTTAGCCGCGAGCGCTAGTCCATGGGTAGTGCTCTCGACTAATGCAATTTCATCCTCGTGTGCGTTGATCAGTCGGGCGCAAGCTGGCCGAGCGCCGGCCCGCATCTTATCCATAAGAATGTGGTGATCGGTAGAGGAATCTGACGGACACATCATTGCTATCTCGAGGAACTTCCGGATAGCTTCGACCGCCGGCTGTGGCGCAAGCGAAACGCAGGCAGCGTCGAGAAAAACTTTGTCAGCGAGTCCGGGAAAGTCTTGCCTTGCGTGAAGCACGGTATTCATTTAACCACGGTCACACTCAGGCCAGACTGGCCAGGGGCTCTTGCCGGCGTTTGCCCTGGATCTCAATATACACATGCACCAGCGACACGGCTGCGGGCGTTACACCCGGGATGCGGCTGGCATGGCCAAGCGTCCGAGGACGGACCTTGGCCAGTTTTTCCTGCATTTCACGCGAGAGTCCGCTCACCGAACTGTAGTCAAACCATTCCGGGATGCTGCGCTGCTCGGCCTTTTTTAGGCGATCAATGGCGCGTTGTTGTTGCAGCAGATAGCCTTCGTATTTGATCTCTGTTTCGACTGACTTCAGTTCATTCCGGACAGCGGCTGGAAGACTCTCGGCAGGCGAGGACCTCTCTGCGAAGAATGATCCAGCAAGATCGCGCAGGATGGGAACGAGCTGCTCAATCGAAATTTCCGGACGCTTCAGTAACTGAGCGAGCGGTTGTCCAGTAGCATCCGCGATGCTATTCGCACGAGCGTTGCCGTTGTCTTGCATGAGGCTGTCCGGAAATCCAGGTCTTTCGACTTCTTTCGGCTTCGGCTTGCTTCGCTCGGGATCATGTGACGAAAACTTCGACAACATTTCACCAGTAATGCGAGTTTTTTCCAGCAGCCGCTTCAGTGATTCGAGACGCTCCTGTTTTGCATGAAATTCCTCCCAGGCTTCGTCGGAAATAAGTCCGACTCTTCGTCCGTGCGCAGTCAACCGGCGATCGGCGTTATCTATTCGCAGATGCAGGCGAAACTCTGCGCGCGAGGTAAACATGCGATACGGCTCATTGGTACCTTTAGAGATCAGGTCATCAATCAGGATAGCTGTATACGCCTCGGTGCGATCCAAAATCAGCGGTGGTTGGCTCTTCACCTTTAATCCGGCATTGATTCCGGCCATCAGGCCCTGGCAAGCGGCTTCTTCGTAGCCGCTGGTGCCATTGATTTGCCCGGCCAGGAACAGTCCGGCAATCTTCTTGGTCTCCAGCGTGCGCTCGAGTTCAGTCGGATCAATGGCGTCATACTCGATGGCATAGCCGGGCCGCAGCATTTCAGCGGTCTCCAGTCCAGGAATTGATTTCAGGACCGCAAGTTGCACCTCTACCGGTAGGGAAGTGCTCAAACCGTTGACATAGATCTCGTGAGTATTAAGGCCCTCGGGTTCCAGGAATAACTGATGTACCGGCTTGTCTGGGAACTTGACGATCTTGTCCTCAATGGAGGGACAGTAACGCGGCCCCACCGACTGAATCTGGCCACTGTACATAGGCGAACGGTGTACGTTCTCGCGAATGATCCGCTGCGTTTCCTCTGTGGTCCAGGCGATGTAACAGGACACCTGGGAGTCATGGTGCGCGACTCGCTTGGTACGGAAGCTGAAGGGCGTTGGGTCCGCATCCCCGGGCTGAACCTGAAAACGCGACCAGTCGATGGTGCGGCCGTCCAGCCGAGGAGGCGTGCCCGTCTTGAGCCGGCAACCGCGCAGGCCAAGGTTCTTTAGAGCCTCTCCAAGCAACACCGCCGGCGGTTCACCGGAGCGTCCTGCTGGATACTGCTGTTCGCCGCAGTGAATCAGACCGTTCAGGAAGGTGCCGGTAGTGATAATGACAGCTTGGGCAGCTACGCTGCGGCCGTCGCGCAGGTTGATTCCAAGCAGGCGCCGATTGGATGATTCGTCCCTGTTCGAGATCGGTTCCAAGATCAAATCTGCCACTTCGGCCTGCTTGATCTTTAGATTCGGCTCTGACTCGAGCACCTCCCGCATCTTCAACCGATAGGCCTGCTTGTCACATTGAGCGCGAGGCGACCATACTGCCGGACCCCGCGAAGTATTCAGCAGCCGGAACTGGATGCCGACCGCGTCGGTAATTTCGCCCATGATGCCGCCCAGCGCATCAACCTCCCGCACCAGGTGGCCCTTGGCTATTCCGCCAACTGCCGGATTACACGACATCTGGGCAATCAGATCAACATTCAAGGTGTAAAGAGCAGTCTTCAGGCCCATACGGGCACACGCCATGGCGGCCTCACACCCGGCGTGCCCGGCTCCGACCACGACTATGTCGAATTTTTCGGTGAACTGCATGCCTTCGCTCAATTCTAAATGCTTGCGCGGCTGGTCGCTCATTTCTGTCCATAACAGGCCGGCCAGCAAAACACTTCCCCTTCGGCGGTTGTTTCGCTAAACTCTATCGCCCAGGGGGAGAACAAATGGCCGCACGATTGTGCCTCACCATTTCTGTTCTGCTGCTCAGTCAGCTCGCGTTCGCACAAAAGCCCGATCCGCTCACCACGTTCTGCACATTCGAGGACGGCAAGGAAATCAGCATCCGCTACAACCCAGCTATATTCGCCAAGGAGAAACTGCAGTTCGGCAAAATGTGGACCCCGGGCGGCGAGCCGATGCTATTGTTTACTCCGGCTGATCTGGCCCTCGAGAACGCTACGCTTCCAGCCGGGGCCTATTCGGTTTACATCATCCCTGACAAGAAGAAGTGGACATTGATTATTAACAAAGGAGTAGGAGCCGATAACAAATACGATCAGCAGAAGGATGTGATTCGAACCTCGATGGATCTGGGTTCGCTAGGCGAGCCGGCCACCGAACTCCAGCTTACGCTGGCGCACATCGGACCGAAGGTGTGCAACCTGCGCGTCTACTACGGCAAAGATGGGGCCTGGACAGACTTCAAAGAAAAGTAGCTATAGAACCGAGGTCCGCAATCAACCCAGGGTTCTTCCCCTGATCTGTCGTGATACCTTAAGGGTTCGCATGCGAACCTTTTCCGCCCGGCACGCGATGTTCCTGATCATTTTCCTGTGCACTTTTCTTTTCGCTCTGCCTCTTCCCAAATTCGAGCCTCTGCCAGCGCCGCTCGCTAATAATGCTGTGGCGCAGGTAAAGAGCCGGGGCGATCTCTATCTGTTCTCGTTCATGGGGATTGGTCCCAAAAAGACCTGGGACGACGTCTCCACAGCCGCGTTCATCCTTGATCCATATATTGGAAAGTGGAAACAGATTCGCAATGTTCCCGGACCGGCCGGGAGACTGGCGGCGGTTGCGGCTGGAGCACGCGAACATGTGTTTCTGTTTGGCGGTTACACGGTGGACGCCCAGGGTGGCGAAATCACGGTTTCGGACGTCAATGTGTATGAGCCGCTAACCGATCGCTGGCTACGCGGCGCCGACATGCCGATCGCGGTGGATGACTCGGTTGCCGGTGTTTACCGTGACCGCTACATCTATCTGGTAAGCGGCTGGTCGAAATCCGACGCGGTAAATAACGTTCAAGTTTATGACGCCGAAAAGAATCGATGGCAGCAGGCGACTCCGATTCCAGGAAGACCGGTCTTCGGACATGCGGGCGCAATGGCGGGTGACACCATAGTTTATGTTGATGGGGCCTACCGGAATCCATCGGGTTCGCCCAAGTACATCGCCTCTGACGAGTGCTGGATTGGCAAGGTCGATCACAAAAATCCCGGTAAAATTTCCTGGAGCAAATTGCCCCCGCACCCTGGAGATGCCCGTTATCGAATTGCGGCCGGCGGCTCTGAAAAAGACCACATGATCTACTTCTCAGGTGGAAGCGCGAACCCTTATAACTTTAACGGAATCGGGTACAACGGTGAGCCGTCAGAACCTTCCCGCTACACATTCGCATTCAACTTACGAAGTGGGAAATGGGAAACCTTGAATGCGGATACCTCGGACCCTACTATGGACCATAGGGGCTTGTTCGTCCTGCCGGAGGGCCTGATATTGGCCGGAGGCATGGCAAAAGGACAACAGGTGACCCCTCAAGTGACGGTTCTGAACAAACGGGAAAAGGGATTGTAACCAGCCCCGACTTTGGGGAAACAATCCATTGACACCAGGGTTTGCTAGCATTAACGTCTAGTGGCAATGACGCTGGCAGGTGCCATCCCGCGCTGGAAGTGGATATTGCTGGTGACAGAGCTGGTGTTGTTCGCCGTCATCCTTGTCCTGCCACAGGTGAACTTGCCGGATTTCACCTTTCACGGTGGATCGGCGCCGGTAGTCGCTAAAACGCGCATCTCCCATGTTCCTGCACAGCTTGCCATAAAAGCACATTCTGGCGTGCTCGTGTTGGGCCGTGCCTTCATTGCAGTAAAGATTTCTGCTGCTCAGCTGCCGTCCAAAGAGCACGACCTTCGGCTCTCTCTTCTCTGTACTCTCATTTGCTAATCGCAGTTTTCGATCTCACTCACCCTGAATAGCTGAAAGCACTAGCTCACCCTGTTGAATTTACTTTTCGATTTTGCTCCGCGCGGGGCGTGCTCGCAGTTTGCGGGTTGCGCGGAGCCGGGGCAGCAGCTTGGTTCTGACCTGATGAGTTTCAGGAGAGGAACTTGTCATGTCGGGCAGCTGCTGCCCTGATATTTTTTAGCGGACCCTTGCCAACACCAGGGTCACATCGTCAGGCTGTTCGCGGTCGCCGATCCAATCTGTTACAGCCTCGGTGACGAGTTCACTAATACGAGCCAGCGGAAGGGCGCGGTTCTCACGCACCAGTTCGATCAGGCGCTCATCGCCGAACTCGCCAAAATCATTCTCCGGCTCGGTCACGCCATCACTGTAGGCCAGAAAGATGTCGTCGCTGCTTAGCTGGACATCACAATCCTCGTAGCTCACGCCATCAAACAGACCAACCACCGTGCCGCCTTGTTCGAGCCGGCGAATAGATCCGTCGGGGCTTAGCAAGATGGGCGGCAAGTGCCCGGCATTGCTATAGGTGAGGCGGCGATGTTTTCCGTCATAAATCCCCAGAAACATGGTCGCATATTTCTCCGCAGGGGTGCTCGCAAATAGCTGATGATTGAGCAGCCCCAGCAGGCTACCGGGAGAAGTTTCGACCCCCTCCACAATCGATGAACCGTGTCCGCCGCCTGCTGCCAGGGCAGCTTCCCGAATCAGCGGAATTCCTTCCAGGGAGTACGCCCGAACCGCAGAGTTGATGGTTGCCATGAGTATGGCGGCAGAAATCCCTTTGCCGCTGACATCACCCACCGCAACGATCATCCGGTTCGAATCCAGGGTGACGAAATCGTAGTAATCGCCGCTGACCGTGCGCGCAGGCCGGCAGAAGCCGTGTACCTCGAGTGATGCCAGTTCAGAGATCTGGCGCGGAAAAAGCTGCGACTGGACTTCGTGAGCAATAGTCAATTCGTTCTGCAGCCGTTGCTTCTCTTTCTGTTCCTCGATGAGATTCTGGATTGACGCAGTCATCGAATTGAAGGAACTCGCTAGCGTGGCGACTTGGTCAGTCGAGCGGATGGCGATGCGATGGCTGAAATCACCCTGGTTAATGTGCTTGGTCGCTTCGTAAAGTTGCGCGATGGCGAAGGTGACCGTGCGAGTCAGGCGTGTACCGATGTAGATAGCAAGCAGCTCAATGATGGCGAAAGCAACGGCGATGGCGATCAGGGCAAATTCAATAACGGCGACGAACTCACCGAAGCTGGCGAACAGGCGCGCGTAAAGCACCGATGGCCGGGTTTCTACCTGCAGGGCACTAGCCCGAATCTGCCTGCCATCTTTCCAGTTCACCACCGATAACAAAGTCGGGAAAGTGGTTGACCAATCGAACAGGCTTGCTGCGCGCGGAACCTTTCCAGCTACGAAGATCGGCTGACTCGATATAACCGTCATGCTTTGTGTGCCTGCCGGCACTTTGATCGCAGTCCTCAAAAACAAATCCCCGTTATCCGAGACAATGCCGCTGAACCTGGGCTGCAAGGAGGTTGACACACTGAATGGCGGCTTCGCACACCCCTCGAGCACGAGCGGCTTGTCGTTGACCCAGACGCACGTGACCTGGGTCGCTGGGCTGAAATCGACAGTTCTTAGTCCTTGCAAAGATTCGGCGGACAGCGCCTGCCGGGTAGACGCTCGCTGGGCCAGTTCACCTGCTACCGCGGTATTTACGCCCTCCATGCCTCGCAGTTGCGTCTGGAGCTCAGAGGTGACTACGAAATTGGCAAACTGCCCGGCAAAAAGATAAGTGGAAATGAAATACATCGCGATCAGCAGGATCGCAGGAATGACACCAATAAAAATATAAGTGACGATGAGGCGGTTACGCAGCCGCCACAGCAGTCTGATTTTGAGCCAGCGATATGCCAGCACCGTGAGCAGGGCTATAACGACGATGCTCAGGAAGATGATCCATCCCGCCAGGCTCTGACCATAAGACGAGTGGAATAGCCGGAGAGCCCTCTGGAACAAAAACAGGAGGAGGTCGAGCCCCAACACGAACCACACCGCCCGTGCTACCCGGCTTTTCGGCAGCAGTCCCCAAGTTTCCAGGCGGAGGCGTAGATAGGAAAATGGCGAAGCCATGGCAGCTGAAAATTATAGGGCACACTGGCACTCTTCACGATCAGGCTGGATGAATGCTTGCCGGCGGAAAAGCATGTTCCTGCTAAAATCGGCTGGTGATCGGCAAAGTACTGATAGTGCTGGCATGGTCGGGATTGGCTCTCGCGCAGGCGCCCTCTCAACCTAAAGTCAAGGTAAACATGATCAATGTCTGTTCGCCTTCCCCGGATGAACAGCAGGAAATGGCAACGGCCCTGTCCAAAATCCCAAAACAGCCGATTTTTAGCGATGACTTCGAAGTGGATCGCGGACGCACACAATTGGCAGAGAGTCCCAACTTTCTGCAGCCGGGAAGCGGCATGGAGATGGCAGAAGGTTCTGACACCTCTGACTGGGTCCGCATCCGGCGGGAATTTTCTGTGCAAGCCATGTTCTCCACCGTTCAATACTCCTTCAGTGTGGACCACAAGAGTATGGTCGAAACCATCGTGTTTCGCGTGCGCGATCCCAAGGACCTGATGCAGATTTCGATCGAAGACCGGGCATCGGCGGTGGCAACTCCTGCAGCTATGCTTTCCACCAGCACGCCCGCGGATCGGATCAAACTCGAGCGCTTCGGAAAGTCATCCATCGTGCTGACGCGTTGCGGCGCCACAGAAAGCGGTCCCGCTCCCGACCAGAGCGCTTACGAACCGCTGTTCCAGTCCGCTTCCAGCACTGTCAGCCGATACCGGCAAATCCTGGGTGCCAGGCAGATTGTGCCGGAGGAACTCGAAAGCGTACGCGCAGTTCACCCCAAAATGCCCAAGCCGCTGCCTAAAAAGTCCTCAACCAAAGCGAAGTAATCGGGTCTCGATTAGGATTTGGGTTTTTGTTCGTGTACCTTATGTCCCTTGTGGTCGAACTCCTTACGGAAACCGCCCTTGCGACTAAACCTGAATTCAGCAATCTAATTCTTAAGATATGGAAGATACTGTTCGAAATGTGGTGATCATCGGGTCCGGCTGCGCCGGACATACTGCGGCCCTCTATACGGCACGCGCGAACCTGAAGCCCCTGGTGCTCGAAGGACACGAACCCGGCGGTCAACTTTCGCTTACAACCCTGGTCGAAAATTTTCCCGGCTTTCCGGACGGAATTCAGGGTCCCGAATTAATCGAAAATATGCGTAAGCAGGCGGGCCGCTTTGGCGCGCAATATCAACTTGGCCAAGTCGAAAGCGTTGACCTCAGCGGCAGCCCGTTCACGCTGCAGGTGGGGCGGGAAACAATTCAAACAAAAACCCTGATCATCGCCAGCGGAGCTTCTGCGCGCTGGCTGGGTCTGCCGGGCGAACAGGCATTGATCGGCCACGGTGTTTCCTCCTGCGCCACTTGTGACGGGTTCTTCTTTTCCGGGAAAGAGATCGCCGTGATCGGTGGTGGGGACTCCGCCATGGAAGAAGCCAACTTTCTCACACGCTTCGCCACTAAGGTGACCTTAATCCACCGGCGCGATGAGTTCCGCGCGTCGAAGATCATGTTGGATCGCGCGCGAAAAAATGACAAAATTCATTTCTTGACCAACACGGTTGTAGAAGACGTTTATGATCCGGCGCAGGCCGAAGTTACTGCATTAAAGTTGCGCAATTTGCAAACTGGAAGAGTCTGGGATTTTCCAACCAGCGCTATGTTTCTGGGTATCGGCCACATTCCCAACACCAAGGTATTCGAAGGTCAGCTCGATATGGACAGCGATGGCTACCTCATGACGCAGAATTACGTTTCGACTCGTGTACCTGGAGTGTTTGCTTGCGGGGACGTACAGGACCGCCGCTTCCGTCAGGCGATCACTGCCGCCGGCACCGGATGCATGGCCGCGCTGGAAGCTGAAAGATTTCTGGAAGCCCACGCAGAGTAAAGAGCTGCATCATCACGTGAACCGTTCCCTGCGAAAACCTGAAGTATTTACCTGATGCGAACTACGGCCTTTGTCTTGCGTCGAACAAGCGAAGCAGGCTTTTCCAACGCAGGGATCGTAAATTCATTTCGTCGTAATATTCGAACCCGGATTGAGGAAAAGGTAAATTTCGCCTCTCGTGTGTGGGTGCGTTCACTTGCCAGAGCCGCGCAAATTTACATGACTGCCCGGCCTTTTCTCCATACATCCAACGCTGTATGCAATTCACAGACGCACCCAAGTGCATGAGAATGCCGGAGTTCGAAAAGCAGAGCGCGTGCGCAGATTGGTATGAAAGGTGTAACATTCCAGCCCGAGTTTCCGTTGGTGATAGGGGGCTTGGCTTTCCCCCTCCGATTCGTCAGATGGAGGGATACTGCCATGAAAGGCGAAACGCGTGAACTCTGGGTGCAACTTTGTGAACAGGCTGCTGTGGAACAAGATCCCAACCGCCTGCTCGAGTTGGTGACGAGAATAAATGATCTACTTGAGCAAAAGGAAAGGCGGCTCAAGGCGCACGAATCTTCCGCCAGCCTTAAGTTGAACGACACACAATAGCCGCATGATTGGCTCCGATCGCGGCGAGGGTGGAGTTTAAGCGTTGAACATCAGATGCTAACAACGCGCAGAACGCAAGGGATGGGCATCGTAAAGCAAAATTCAGTGGCGTCTCCCCCAATAAGCGAGTGAGACACACTGAGGATTTAAACCTCACAAGTATTAATTGGTCGGGGCGATTGGATTTGAACCAACGACCCCCTGCGCCCAAGGCAGGTGCGCTACCAGGCTGCGCTACGCCCCGACTCTGTGGATACCACTGATTATAGCTGAGTTACTGTCATCAAGATCGCCTCCTGCTCGCGCTATAATTCTTTAGTGATTCAGCCCCGCTACGCGTTGGTGGCGTATCTCAAAAATCCAGTCGGGGAATTTGTTGAGCGACTGCGCCGCGAGCTTCACCCGGAGCGGCTTCATCTTGAGGCCCACGTCAGCGTTCTTCCTCCGCGCTCCCTTCAGGGCAGCGAAGCTTCCGCGCGCGAAACCATTGAAGAAGTCTGCAGCCAGATTGACCCCTTCGAAGTGACGCTGGGCGAGGTTGAAACCTTCTGTCCAGTGACACCTACCGTGTTCATCCGGGTTGCGCATGGGGCTTACCGTCTGCGGGAACTGCACGACCGGCTGAGCGTAAGGGCGCTGGCCGCCACTGAAGACTGGCCCTACATGCCACACCTTACGATCGTGAAGATGAGCGTGGAATCACAGGCCGAGCAAGCCTTCGAGATCGCACAGCAACGCTGGTCAGAGTGTGATTGCAACCACCGTATCCTGATCACTGAATTGACCTTCGTACGCGAGGAAGCGCCCAACCGCTGGAAAGACCTCGCCGGCGTGCCGCTCGGCCGCAAGCTGGTCCCCTCGAAATAACTTCGAGCTTCCATTCAGCCCAGCGTTTCTCTGCCAGAAGTACATGTACTCCTCGTCTATTGCCAAGCGCCGCCCAGGACGATAAATAGAAGACCAGCACCTTTCCGGACGCCGCTTCCCTGGCGGGTTCTGAACTTCTGGCTCGGGGGATGAATGCAAACTGGGGTTTACGGCTCAGGATACCTGGGGACACTGGTTTCGGCTTGCCTTGCGGACTTCGGAACACCTGTAACCTGCTGCCATCCTGATAGTTCACGCATGGTAGAGATGGCGCAGGGCAATGTTCCTTTCTTCGAAAAGAACCTCACGGAAGTAATCAAGCGTAACGTGCGCGCCGGACGGCTGGTGTATTCCACCGACATGGAATCGTTCGCCCGCAAGGCGCGGGTGATTTTCCTGGCGGAGGATTCGCCGGAGCACCTGGCGGATCTCGCGCTGCACGTTGCGCGCCTCGCGCCCAAGCCGCCCGTGCTGGCGATCGTCACGCCGGTTTCAGTCGGGACCGCGGCAGATATCGAGAAGCGGCTGAAGACGGCGAACCTTAAAGCAACCATCGTTTGACCGCAGAGCTGGTGCGCGAATCAGCCACAGCGTTTGTAGCCACCAAGATTTCGTTTATCAACGAGCTCGCCGGTTTGTGCGAAAAAGTTAAGGCAGACGCCGTCAGCCTATCGCTGGCGCTCGGCTTGGATAAGAAAATTGCTCCACGCTGCCTGCAGCCGGGGGCGGGCATGGGCGGCCTGTTCGCCAATTCCGATATGGATTCGCTGGCCGAACTGGCGCAGAAAAGCGGCGTATCCCTCAAGATTCTTAGCGCCGCTCGCGAGGTGAATCACGCACTGGCGGATCGCCTGATGGATAAGATTTCCAGCGCTCTCCACAGCGTCGAGAACAAAGACCTGGGAATTCTCGGCCTCGCCTTCAAGCCGAATACCAATTCCGTTGCCGGATCGTCATCTCTGCAATTGGTGCAGAATCTGGTCGCCAAGGGCGCGCGGGTCCGTGCTTACGATCCGGTGGCCATCCCCGACGCGCGTCTGCAGTTGAATGGGTCGGTTCATTATTGTGAGAACCCGTATGCGGCGGCCGAAGGCGTTGACGCACTGGTCGTGGGAACCGGCTGGCCTGAGTTCCGCTCGCTCGATTTTGAGCGCATTAAACAACTGCTCAAGAAACCAGTAATCGTAGATACGAAAAACCTGCTCGATTCGGCACGGCTGAAAGCCATGGGATTTCAATACCTGGGCGTGGGACGCTAAGCAAGCGCCTTCTTGCCTCAGCGTCCGCTATCGGATGGAAGTTCCCGTGGACTTTCACCATGCAAACGCTTTCCCACCAGAAACACGTAGTGCACTCCCGAGATAATTGTGAACAGGAAAACCGCCCGGAGAAATTCTTTTTGGGCAATCCATACCCAGCGCACCGGGTGAACCTGCAACAGAATCACAAAAAATACCGCCGCAACCTGGGCGAACGTATTGGCCTTGCCGAAAATGCTGGGACGAAAATCACGCAGGTTGGCGATTGCATAAAGAACCGCGCTGACAATCAGAATTGAAATGTCGCGGCTGAATACCATTACCGTGAACTTCCAGGGAATGCGGTGAAGAATCGAGAGCACCAGGAAAACCGTGCTCAACAGAAGTTTGTCGGCAATGGGATCGAGATATTGGCCGAGAACTGTCTGCTGCTTGAGGGTGCGCGCGAGCAGCCCGTCAAGACCGTCGCTTAATCCGGCAAGGATAAACAGAATGAGCGCCGACTTGTAGCGGCCGCTCACCAAGTCAATCACAATGAATGGCAGGAATGCCATCCGCAGCAGAGTCAGTTGGTTGGGCGCGGTCAGCAGTTGCGATAACTTCACGCGTTCTCCCCCGTGGAAAGAACCTGTTGGACTTCGAGTCCGGTTTTGGCTGCGAGCCGCTGGGAGAGAGACGGGACGTCGCCCTCCGGTAAATCCAGTTCGAGACGCTCCACCCGATGCATGGGAAAAAA
The DNA here is from genome assembly GCA_003224855.1 of Acidobacteriota bacterium. GTDB lineage: Bacteria > Acidobacteriota > Terriglobia > Terriglobales > Acidobacteriaceae > Gp1-AA142. The sequence continues at coordinate 16,992 of QHZY01000019.1, forward strand.
CACGATGCGCGGCGAACAGGGTTCGCCGGCCTTGAGCAGGTGAAGGAATTCGTCAAACGAGGCCAGGTCAACTCCGGCGACCGACACGCCCTCCGGCTTAAGAGAAAGGATCGCTCCCCAGAATTTCTCCCGCGGGCTGGAGAGTGTGACCACAACGATTGCGCCAAACCGGAAGGGAGATTCCGTTGAAGAGGTCGGCGCGCTCGCGGTCACAAAACAAATTGTCGCTGCGACGAGGCAGATTTGGCAAACCGCGCGCATTGCGAGACTGAGGTTGCCCCGATAGAATAGAAACTCCTCGTTTATTCAGGCCCGTAGCTCAGTCTGGTTAGAGCGCTTCCTTGACACGGAAGAGGTCGATGGTTCGAGTCCATTCGGGCCTACCAATTTGTTCACCGAGCATCGACCGTTAGCGCAGATTGGCAAATCCACACTGCTTGCACAATCTCTCCCAGCTCCACATGGCGGATATGGTTTTCATCGGCAGCGGGAAGCCCAACTGATGCGCCAGCATGCATATCTGCCCGCGATGATGCGCATCGTGCGTGATCATGTAGGCGAACATGGCAGCCCCGGCGGGCCACGGTCTGGCCCAACCATCGCGGTGAAATCGCTTCCCGCGGCCATTGGCAAAGGCCTGTGCGAGCATCTCGGAGCAACGCTCTGCACTTTCCTCGAGTGCCGAACGCACCTGCCCTTGTGTACAGCGCAAGTGATCCAGCTGTGCAGGAAGCTTGAGCTGCGGAGCGGAGAGCCTCACCCATTTGCGTCGAATGTTGTGCATATGAGCAAATATTGCGGCGATTGTGCGTGAGTTGTGGCCCGGCGTCTTCGCTCGCCAGGCATGTGGGTCGAGCTCTTCCAGGATGAGCTGATTCATCCGGTCGTTGACGAGGTAAGCCTCCGGCAGACCTTGCGTAAGATCAGGCCCAGGCAGAACAGCAACATCACGCTTAATTACTCTTGAGGCTTTCTTTTTTGGCTGCATTGGGCGGACAAAATTCTACCAGCGTGGGCCTTATGAGTTTCCTGAAGCGACTTCCTGAAATCAATCCGGTTTCGCGGTACGGCAGCGTGAGCAGTAGCCGCCGACTTCCAGTCGCGTCACCACTATGTGAAACTGGCAGTCGCGCTGGATCTGGCCTTTCAGGCGATCGAACAAGTCGCTTTCGAATTCCATGATCTTCCCGCATCTCAGGCACGCCATGTGGATGTGATCGCGTTGAGGTCGGCGTTCATAGAAATGTTTCTCTCCCTGCATATGCATAAGGTCGAGTTCGTCGATCAGGCCGTGGCGCTTAAGAAGAGCGAGCGTGCGATAAACCGTTACCCGATCGATCTGCGGATCGATCTTACGGGCGTGGCGCAGAATCTGGGCGGCATCGAGGTGCTGCTTGGCTGTCTCTACCACGCTGAGTATGGTGCGGCGCTGGCGAGTCATGCGCAGCCCACGCGACATCAGTTCTGCCTGCAGGCGCCCGGGCACTTCGGTTTGCGGGAAAGGCATGGTTTTCCTCTTGCAACTGAGTGTCAACAGTGTAACAGATCGTCAAGTCCCCAAGAAACTCCGCAAAAAGCCGGAAGGGGTAGTTACGGCCGTACCAACATGGCGAGTCGCGGAAAACGAAACTGCCCGGCCGCATCATCAATCACATTGACTTGGCAGGTATAGAAACCCGGTTTCAACTGCGAGAGTGGGACATCGAGTTGAAACACGGAAGCGTGGCGGTCAGGAGCGTTCAGTTGATGGCTGATCACTAATGGTGTTTCATAGGCTTTCGACTTACCCCGGAAGAAAGCAACGTTTGTGATCAGGTGGATATCCTGCTGCGCTGCGCCGCTCGCCGTGATGCGTGCGGGATCATAGACCTCGTAATACAGATAAAGGTGCTGATTGGCTTTGAAGACGTGAGTGACACTGGGGATGATTTCCGACCCGTCGCGGCTCAGCGGATTGTCAGTCTTCTTCCTGCTGGGAGTTCTTAACTGGTTAGCGAGCACGACCGAACTCATTTTCACAGGAACGCTCTTAAGGTCAGGGATGGTAAAGTCGGTTTCAAATGATCCGATGCGCCCGGTCTGGTTTTCACGAATTACAAATTTCAGATGATACTTACCCGGCGTCAACTCGAAGCGGTTGTCATACTGAACGTTTTTGCTCTGCACCAGTTCAGAAGTGTTGATGGCCAGTTTCACTGTGTCACGCACTTCTCCCGCCGGACGTTTGTCAGGGTCTGTAACAACCCCTAACACGTCGATCGTGGCGCGATCCTGATCGCTATTGCGGGTGAAAGGAATTTGCGATCCTGGCACCACCAGCGAAACCGGCACATAGAATTTGTTGTTGCTGATGCGGAAATATGACACCCCCAGATATACCTGAAGATCTGTGCTGGGCAGGTCAGACTGCAACTCTTCTTCAAGCTGTCGCTCGCGATCTTCATGAGTCGAGTGCTGGAAGTCAGCAGGCGCATAGTAGCCGCGTCGGAAATCGAGCTTCACGCCCGGACGGTTCACGCGTACCGTAATCTTGCGATAGCGGCCGTCACGCGCCGGATTGGTGCTGTGATAGCCCAAGAGGTAATAAACCGACGTGTCCTGCTGAACCCCGGCGAAGACTTTGCCAAAATCATTGGAATCGAGATAGGCTCTGCCGCCGGTGTCGCCCGCCAGGGTGACCAGCGTTTCCTGGGTTGAAGCATTCGTATCAAACGCACCGCTCACGGATTTTCCTGAGTAGGGCGAAGTTCCGCGCAGACTGGCGTTTTGTGCCTCTCCTCCCGGCACCACTGCCTGCAGGCCGCGTATATCCATCGTATAAATCGCCAGGTTGGCACGAACGGCAGCATTGGTCGCCGCCCTCAGCTGGCTTTGATTCTCTATACCTGTGCGATCCATGCCGCCGGAAAAGTAGATCAACGATTTCTTTTCGTCGACGTGTGCCAACTTGTCCGCTACTGAGCGCAGAGCTTCCAGTCGCCGGTCGGTGTTGAAGATGTTGAACTCGGTTTCGTCCGCCGTAAATGACTGCCCGGTATCGGCCGTACCCTCGGTGCTTCCCGTGGAGCCGGTATTAAATCCCTCTGCCGAGCCGGCGCTGAAGCTCTGCAACATTTTTTTCAACTGCGCGCGATCAGAAGTGAAATCCTGGTTGATAGTCAACTGATTGCCCAGCGAGACAATCGACACCAGGTCGGCGGGCGTCATCTGCTTGTCGGTATAGCTGACCGCGGCGAAAACAGCCCGCTCAATTTCATCCGGCTGCATTGAACTGAGGTCAAAAAATAATACGATCAGGCGGCGATTCTTTAAGGCGCTTTCGCTCTCAGGATTATTGACTGGCTTCGGCTGCGTGGAATTGAGCAGCGGCAACTCGGAAGCGGCATTGGGCAGAACCATGTCAGTGTTCTCAAGATCGAATGAGAGCACTTGTTGTGCCTTGTTGTCTTCGAGCACGGTGAAATCTCCACGCCTTAAATCGCGAACCGGGTTTCCGTCCTTGTCGCGAACCGTCACGTTCACCAGAACAATTTCCGCGCTGGTACGGAAGGTGTAATCCGTATCTTGGGGGAAGGCTGGGACAGAAGAAAGAAGACACACCAACGAGAAGACTATGGCCTGCTTCGTGATGCCCGTCCGTCCGTATTTTGCATCCATACTAAAACCTGAACCTCGCGGAAAGGGTGACACTTCGCATTGCGCCCGCTGCAATCACGCGTCCATAAGTAGGAGAATTGACCACCGTATCGATAGTGGTGAACTGCGGCGTGTTGAAGATGTTCGAAAATTGAGCGCGAACCTCCAGCATGCGCGACTCCTTGAGCGGAATTATTTTCGTGAACGCCATGTCGAACACATGCGTTCCTGGACCAATAATGATGTTGCGGCGCGCGTTTCCGAATTGCCCGGAAGTGGGCGTGACAAAGGCCGCAGTGTTGAACCACCGATTCACTGACGGATCAGCAACCGCGATCGGCTCACCGCTCAGGTCCGCGCGCAGCGTGCCGTTCACGCCCTGATTCACATCCGCAACGCTGCCCACAATACGCGGCGTGAACGGAAATCCTGAAGCGACGGTCCAGGCGCCGCTCCAGTTCCAGTCGCCCAAAAAGGCGCGCCACACTGTGTTACCGGTCAGCCAGCGGCGATCGTGTCCGAAAGGCAGCTGCCAGAGGTAGTCGGCAGTGAACTGGTGGGTCTGGTTGAAACTCGAGAGGCTTCGCTCGGCCGCGAGATCGAACGGATTTTGCGCAACCAGGGTTGAGCCAGTCGAGATGGTGCTGCTGCCCGTGGATCCGCCGCTTCCTCCGCCTCGGCCTCCGAAGGCGCCACCGCGGGTCACAACGATTCCGTTTCCAATGGAGGAAGCATTATCCAGAGACTTCGAATAAATGTAACGGCCCCCGACGGAAAATCCGTTCTGCAGCCGCTTTCTCACCCGCACCGAACCGGCATGCAATGTGGAACTGCCGGCCGAGTTCTGCCAATAAAACGGTCCCACACCGCACCACACCAGAAAGGGATTGTTTGGACAAGCAGTATTTGCAAGCAGCGTGCGATTCGGAGCTTCCAGAATATCGAGCGCGGTGCCTTTTGTTCCGGTGTAGTCAAAGTTCACGACCAGCGTAGGCCGGATCTGCTGCTGCACGTCCAGGTTCCAGATCTGCACGTAGCCCAGCCGGAAATTCGGGTCAACCGCGTAAGTATTCGTGGTCGCCTGCCCGCAGGTGGAAGGGAACCCGGCCGCCAGAGTGAGTTGTCCGCATTGCACCAGCGTATTGGTCACGGCGGTCGCAAACGGCGGCTGAAATGCCAGATTCTGAACAATGCTCTGATAATCGCTGATGTTGTAGTTGATTCCGTAGCCGGCTCGCACCACCGTGTTGTTCAGCGGCTTCCACGCGATCCCCACGCGAGGCGCGAAATTATTGCGATCGGGCTTGATCAGGCTGCCGGGAACGCCTTGCCCGGGCAACACAACAGATGGCGTTATCGCGGGATTGAATGAAGGCGAAACATTCAGATTCGCGATTCGGTTGTCCAGTTCTGTGAAAGGCGAAACGTATTCATAACGCAGCCCGAGGTTGAAGGTCAGATTGCCTCGCACTCGCCATTCATCCTGCGCGAACAGGTCCCATGAATTCCCGCGAAAGTGGTAATTGTTAGTACTGGTCTGATTGGGCCCGAACTGGACGGAGGTCTGCTGCGCAAGCCCGAGCAGAAAATCCGCCAGATCATACCCGCTGTAGGCTCCGGTGAACACGAACGTTCCGCGTGGATTGCCATCCGCCTCGCTGTTGATCTGAATGCGGCGGAAGTCACCGCCCCAGCGCACCGTGTGTTTGCCGTGGTTCCAGATCAGGCTGTCAGAAAACGTCCAGGTCTGGTTTCGCAGCAGTTGCGGATTGGTGTCAGTCAGGCTGCCGAAGTTGGTGAACGAAAGATTGGGCAGTCCCCAGTCAAATGGGTTATTCGAAATGCCGGTAATCCCCAGGTCTCCCGCAATGTTCTGTTGAAAGGCATAAAGGTTCTGTGTGCGGATACGCGTGCGATTGAAGTCAAAGCGGGCATTGTTGATCATTTTCCCAAAGGTGCGGGTATATCCGATCGGCACATCGAAACTGCGGGACGAGGTGGTGCCGCCGACGCTCGGAAACGGATTGGTGATATTCGCCGTGGCTGCCCGGTAATGAAATCCAAAGCTGAGATTGTTTCGCGGGCCGCGTTGGCGTGGACCGGCGCTGCTTCCTCCCAGCGCTCGATTCACGCGGATGTTCAGGTCGTCATTGTCATTGAGTGTTGATGTCACGAAATGAAAATTCTGAGTATCGGGAGCCGCCCCGCTAATATTTGGCGCCGGAATAAAGTTCAGCAGTCCGTTGGATATATTCGACGCGGCGCCCGGGATGGGGCACGATGGGCTTACGTTCTGCAGATTGTTGCCGGGTATCGGCTGCCCGGCGCAGGGACCTCCCGCAGGATAAACAAGCTGCACCGGCTGACGTGTAGGGTTTCCGCTCGCATCATGAGCTAGAACCGTGGAATTCGAGAAATCCCCCGCGCGCTCCCCCGCCGTGGGCACGACTGAAAAAGCATCATAAAGATTCTTCCCCCGCCCGCCGTTGTAGTTGAAAAAGAAGAAGGTCTTGCTGCCGCCGTTGTAGATCTTCGGAATGTTTAGCGGGCCGCCGAGATTCACGCCAAAACGCTGTTGCAGATAGCCGGGCTGCGTCCCCGGCAGTCCAGTCAGCGAGTAGGGCAAGGCATTCAGCGCGGCATCATTCGCCGAGTAGTAGACCGAACCATGCGGTTTGTTGAAGTCGAATCGTCCGCGTCCGAATGATCCTCGACCTCCACCTCTTGGAGCGCCAAAGGCTCCCGCTCCGCCCCCCGGCGGACCACCACCTGGCCCTCCAAAGCCTCCGCCTCCTTGGCCTCCTCCGCCAAACGGATCCTGATCTCGCTCTCGCATACGCGCCTGCATCTCGTCACTGCTCATGCCAAACATGCTCACACCGGAGGGTGTTCCCGAGAACGCCACCGATTCAGTGGCCGTGCTACTGCTCAGGCCGGGAACCGGCATTCCTGGCGGAGCAATCTGATCTGACCCACCATCTTCACCGGCTTCGGCCTGTAGAACAGCGAGGTTCTGAAATCCTCTCCCGTTGCGGGCATACTGCTGGCGGGCGCCTTCCTGATTGGCTTGGCCTGGCTGCTGCGCTCGCGAGGCGAGTGAAATATCCATTTCGGCCCTGGTCACTGGATCGCTAATCAGCACAAACTTCTGCCCCGCAGCAAACGCCGGCATTTCAATGGTTAGCAGATACTTCGCCTGAGAAGAAACTTGTAAGCTGAAAGTGCCATCGATGTCAGTCCAGGTCACAACCTTTTCCGAACTTGCCGGATTGGTCGCCGTCACCGTCGCCCCGGGAATGAGCGAATTGCCTGACTTCACTACTCCGGAAATGGTGTAGGCGGAAACCGTCTCGATCATGGGTGCGGGTGCTGCTGCTGCCTGGCTGGTCTGTGGGACCTCCTCGATGGCAGCAGGCGGCTGCGCTGGTGCGGGGGTCTCCTGCGCGGGGGCTCGCAAAAGCGAACACAGCAGCATCGCAATAATGCCAGCCGCGCGAACATATCCTGATTGCAAACCCTTCGTAAGCAAGCTGCTCCCTATTTTTACATTCAACACTGCCGCTGGAAGCGCAGGAGTAAAAAGATGGTCAACTAGCGTAAAGGTTTGTAAAACGTAACTGTGGTAATTAATCGGCGGCTGCAGGCGGTGGAGTCAGTGGCGAGATCTCCGGGCCGTGAGTGCGCCCGCGCTTGTTGAGCACCCTGAGGCGCATGCGGTCGAGATACAAGTAGATCACCGGGGTGGTGTAGAGCGTCAACGCCTGGCTGACGATCAAGCCGCCCACAATGGTGATTCCCAACGGACGGCGCAACTCCGATCCCGTGCCGGTGCCCAGTGCCAGCGGCAAGCCGCCAAGCAGCGCCGCCATGGTTGTCATCATGATTGGCCGGAAACGCAGCACGCACGCTTCGTAGATGGAATCAGCCGAGTTCTTTCCTTCCCGTCGCTCCGCGTCCAGGGCAAAGTCGATCATCATGATGGCGTTCTTTTTCACGATGCCGATCAGCAGAATGATTCCAATCATTCCCATCACGTTCAGCGCATTGTGAGTGAACTGTAACGCCAGTATGGCCCCGACACCGGCCGAGGGGAGAGTGGAAAGAATCGTGATCGGGTGAATGTAGCTTTCGTAGAGAATTCCGAGAACTATGTAGACGGTGGCCAGCGCCGTCAGAATCAGTATTGGCTGGCTGGCCAAAGAGCTCTGAAATGCTGCAGCGGTTCCCTGAAAACTGGCATTGATGGTGCTCGGAAACCCGATCGAACGTTCAGCATTATCGATCAGCTGCGTGGCCTGTCCCAGCGATACACCCGGCGCAAGGTTGAACGAAATCGTTACCGACGGATACTGGCCCTGGTGGCTGACTGCCAGCGGCGTGTTCGATGGTCCGAAATGCGCAAATGCCGCCAGCGGCACAGGAGTGCCGCTGTTAGAACGCACATAAATGTTCTGCAAAGCCTCCGGACTTCTCTGGAACTCCGGCGCCACTTCCATGACTACGTGATACTGATTGAGCTGCCGATACATGATTGAAACCTGGCGCTGGCCGAATGCGTCATAGAGTGCCGCATCAATCGCGCTCGCGCTCACTCCAAGCCGCGCCGCGGTATCACGATCAATGATTACCGAGGCCTCCAAGCCCTTGTCCTGCTGATCGGTGTTCACGTCGGTGAGCTGAGGGACAGTGCGCAGCTTCTGCAGCAGCAATGGCGCCCAGTGATTGAGGTCTTCGAGACTCTCGCCCTGCAGCGTGTATTGAAACTGCGCCTGGCTCTGTCGCCCCCCGATGGTCAGATCCTGAGCGGATTGCAGGAACAGAGTCGCGCCGGGAACCACCGCCAGCTTACGCCGCAGCCGGTTGATTACCTGGTCAGCGCTGATCTTGCGTTCTGAAAGTGGCTTCAGAGTAATGAACATTCGTCCGCTGTTTGCCGAGGTATTTCCTCCCGCAAACCCCACAATCGTATTCACCGCCGAATCTTTCATCACGATATCCAGGAACGCAGACATCTTTTGCCTCATGGCATCAAACGAAATATCTTGCGAAGCCTGGACGGAGCCGGTGAGACGACCGGTGTCCTGCTGGGGGAAGAATCCCTTCGGAACCACCGTATACAGATAAACGCTCAGCACTGCGGTAGCGATCGTCACCAGCAACGTGGCGAATTGATGGCGTAGTACGAATTGCAGCGTGCGCCGGTAGAAGCCGAGTATCGATTCAAACACCCATTCGCTGGCGCGATACACAGCACCGTGCTTTTCCTCATGCAGTGGCCGAAGGAACTTCGCGCACATAGTCGGAGTAGTCGTAAGCGACACCAATAACGAAACTGCGATGGCCACGCTCAGAACGACCGCGAATTCCCGAAACAATCGCCCTACAATACCGCCCATCATCAGAATTGGGATGAAAACCGCGATTAGCGAAGTGCTCATTGAGAGCACGGTGAAGCCGATTTCCCGAGCGCCGCGGAACGCAGCTTCGACCGGTGGTACGCCTTTTTCCAGGTAGCGGGTAATGTTCTCCAGAACCACGATCGCGTCATCGACCACGAAGCCGGTCGAGATGGCCAGCGCCATCAGCGACAAATTGTCCAGGCTGTAGTTCAGCAGATACATGACGCCGAAAGTTCCGATCAGCGATAGCGGGACCGCAACGCTGGGAATGATGGTGGCCCGGAAAGTACGCAGGAAGGCGAATACCACCAGGATCACCAGCGCAACCGAAATCAGCAGTGTGACTTCAATATCATGCACCGAGGCTCGCACGGTGATGGTGCGGTCCAGAACGACGTTTACATCGATCGCGGGCGAAATCGAGGCTTTGAGCTGGGGCAATTCAGCCATCACGTGATCGACGGTCGCAATAATGTTCGCGCCTGGCTGGCGGAACACGATGATCAGGACCGCCGGCTTTCCGTTCGCCAGCCCGACATTGCGCCGGTCCTCGACCGAATCCTCAACGTCTCCAACGTCGCCGAGCCGGACTGGAGCTCCGTTGTTGTAGGAAACGATGAGCTTGCGATATTGGTCTGCTTGATAAAGCTGATCGTTAGCTTCCAGCGTCCATTCATTGGCTGAGTCAGAAACCTCGCCTTTCGGGCGATTCGCGTTGGCAGAGCTGAGTGCGGTGCGCACTGTATCAAGCCCAACCCCGAGCTTGTTGAGGAGCGTAGGATTCAGTTCGGCGCGTACTGCCGGTTTTGCGCCGCCGCCCACGAATACCTGGCCAACACCTTCGACCTGTGCGAGTTTCTGCGCAAGGATTGAATCAGCGGCGTCGTACATCCTGGGCAGCGTAATGGCGTCAGAGGTCAGCGCCAGAATCATGATTGGCGCGTCCGCCGGATTAGCCTTGCGATAAAAGGGATTGCCCGGCAAATTTGCGGGCAGTTGACTGCGCGCCGCATTGATCGCCGCTTGAACGTCCCGTCCGGCAGCATCGATATTGCGGTTGAGATCGAACTGCAGCACGATGCTGGTCGACCCGAGCTGGCTGGTCGAGGTCATCTGGTTGATGCCTGCGATGCGTCCGAACTGACGCTCGAGTGGCGTCGCGACCGCGGAAGCCATGGTCTCCGGACTGGCGCCCGGCAGTCCCGCCGACACTTGGATCACCGGAAATTCAACCTGGGGCAAAGGCGCAACCGGAAGGAAGTTGAATGCCAGCACGCCTGCCATCAGTACCGCCGCCGCCAATAGCGAGGTACCAATCGGGCGTTTGATGAATGGAGCGGAAATATTCATGCTAATCCGCCGAGGCCGGCCCCTGCGCTTCGATCGGATTTCCAATCTTGAATCGTGAAAAACGCAGCGCCAGCCGGTCAAACCACAGATACACAACCGGCGTGGTGTAAAGCGTCAGCAGCTGGCTTACGATCAGGCCGCCAACGATGGTTATCCCAAGCGGGTGACGCAGCTCCGAACCCGTGCCGCGGCCAAGCGCGAGTGGGAGTCCACCCAGCAGGGCTGCCATGGTTGTCATCATGATCGGGCGAAAGCGCAACAACGATGCCTGGTAGATCGCTTCCTCCGGCGGCTTGTGCTCATCGCGTTCGGCTTCCAGCGCAAAGTCAATCATCATGATGGCGTTCTTTTTCACGATGCCGATCAGCAGGATGATGCCGATCAGCGCCACCACTCCCAGATCGTTGCCGGTCATAAGCAGCGCAAGAATTGCTCCCACGCCGGCGGACGGAAGCGTGGAAAGAATGGTGATGGGATGGATGTAGCTCTCGTATAGAACGCCAAGAACAATGTAAACCGTGACGATGGCAGCAAGGATCAGCCACGGTTCGCTGGAGAGTGAATTTCGAAATGCCGCCGCCGTCCCCTGAAAGCTGGTATGGATGCTGGCAGGCAGCTGAATCTCCGCCTCTGCCTGGTCAATTGCTTTGGTTGCTTCTCCAAGTGAAACACCAGGTGCAAGATTGAACGACAACGTCACCACCGGGAACTGCCCCTGGTGATTGATTGCCAGCGAAGCGTTTGCCGTCTCCAGGTGCGCGAAGGATGCCAGCGGCACTTGCGCGCCGGTGCTGGAGTGCACGTAGATATTCTTGAGCGCGTCCGGGTTCTGCTGCAGATCAGGATCCGCTTCCAGCACCACATGATACTGGTTGAGCTGAGTGAAAATAGTCGAGACTTGACGCTGTCCGAAGGCGTCGTACAGCGTGTCGTCAATGGCTTGCGGCAGGATCCCCAGGCGCGATGCGGTATCGCGATCAATTACCAGGTTGGCGCGCAGTCCATTGTTCAACTGGTCGGTAGCTACGTCCAGCATTTGCGGCAGAGTCCGCAGCTTATTCACCAGTCGCGGCGCCCACACCGCCAGTTCCTGGGCATCGGCATCTTCTACGGAATATTGATACTGCGTGCGACTCACGCGGTCTTCCACGCTGAGGTCCTGCACCGGCTGCATGTAAAGCGTAATACCCGCGACTTTCCCCAGTTCCGGTTGCAGCCGTCGAATGATTTCGCTTGCAGTGGCGCTGCGCTCATCGCGCGATTTCAGGTTGATCTGAATGCGTCCGCTGTTGGGGGTTACATTCGTTCCATCAACCCCAATGAAAGAGGAAAGACTGGCCACCGCGGGATCGCGCAGGATCACCTCTGTCAACTGCTGCTGCCGCTGCGACATGGCAGTAAAGGAAACGCTTTCTGGTGCTTCTGATATTCCAAGAATCACGCCCGTGTCCTGCACCGGGAAAAAGCCCTTCGGCACAACCACATACAGGAAGAGCGTCAGCACCAGCGTCCCGAAGGTAATCAGTAGCGTGGTGGTCTGGTAACGAAGCACAAACTTAAGCGTGCGGCCGTAGAACTCGATCACGCGCGCGTAAAAGCGCTCTGAAGCTTTGTAAAAGCGGGTCTGGTGCTCGGGATCGTGGCGCTTTAACAGCTTGGCGCACATCATGGGCGTCAGTGTCAGCGACACCACCGCGGAAACCATAATGGTCACGGCCAGCGTAACCGCAAACTCACGGAACAGCCGGCCGACAATGTCTCCCATGAACAGCAACGGAATCAGCACCGCGATCAGAGAAACCGTCAGCGAAACAATGGTGAACCCGATCTGCCCCGCGCCTTTCAAGGCGGCGTTCAGTGGCGTCTCGCCCATCTCCAGGTAGCGCTCGATGTTTTCGATCATCACGATGGCATCGTCCACTACGAATCCGGTCGAGATGGTCAAGGCCATGAGGGTCAGGTTATTCAGGCTATAGCCCAGCAGATACATCACGGCGAATGTGCCCACCAGTGAGAGCGGCACCGCTACGCTGGGAATTACTGTTGCCGAAAGATTGCGCAGGAAAAGGAAGATTACCAATACCACCAGGCCAACGGTCAGCATCAGTTCGAACTGCACGTCTTTGACGGATGCACGGATGGTTTGCGTCCGGTCCGTCAGGATCTGCACTTTCACCGAAGATGGCAGCGAAGATTGCAACTGCGGCAGCAACTGCTTGATGCGGTCGGCAACGCTGATAATGTTCGCGCCGGGTTGGCGCTGAACATTCATGATCACGGCCGCTGTGTCGTTCATCCACGCCGCCAGCCTCACGTTCTCGGTGCCGTCAATTGCAGTCGCAACATCTGAGAGGCGGACCGCCGCCCCGTTTCGGTAGGCAATGATGACCGCGTTATAGTCCGCGCTGGAGGTCAGCTGATCATTGGCTCCAATCGTGAACGACTGCCGCGGTCCGTCGAGCACGCCCTTGGCCTGGTTCACGTTGGCTGCTGCCAGGGCGGTGCGCATATCTTCCAGGCTTAGCCCGTAGGACGCCAACGCCGTCGGATTCGACTGAATCCGAACCGCAGGTTTCTGGCCGCCGCTGATTGAGACCAGGCCAACTCCCGGCAGCTGCGAAATCTTTTGCGCCAGAGCGGTATCAGCAAGGTCCTCGACTTTCGAGAGCGGCAGCGTGTCCGATGTCAACGCCAATGTGAGAATGGGAGAATCAGCCGGGTTCACCTTGCTGTAAATCGGAGGATTGGGCAGGTCTTTGGGCAAGTAAGTGGTCGCTGCGTTGATGGCCGCTTGTACCTGCTGTTCTTCTACGTCGATATTCTGGTCAAGATTGAACTGCAGCGTGATGATCGAACTGCCGAGCGAACTGGTGGATGTCATCTGGCTCAAGCCAGGGACTTGCCCGAACTGCCGCTCCAGAGGCGCGGTGACCGAGGAGGCCATTACTTCCGGATCGGCGCCCGGATAAAACGTAACCACCTGAATGGTTGGATAATCGACTTCCGGCAAGGCCGAGACCGGCAGTTCGCGATACGCCACCACACCTATCAGCAGAATGCCGATCATCAAGAGCGTGGTTGCGACCGGCCGAAGAATGAAAATCCGTGATGGACTCATGACGCGCCTGCGGTCGAAGCCGGAGATTGCGCGTTGCGATTCCCTCCCGCCTGGCGCGGGTCAACCAGACTGCCTTCTTTAAGCTTGTCCTGCCCGTCCACCACCACCGTGTCTCCGGCGGCAACGCCGTTCGCAATGGTGGCGGCGTTGTTCTGCGTCAGTTCCACTGTCACCTGGCGCATCTGCACCGTCTTGTCGGGTTTCACGGTGAATACAAATGTCCCTTGCGGTCCCCTCTGAATCGCAGCTGCGGGGATCACGATGCGATTTTTACGCAGCTCAAGCAGCAGCCGCACATTCACGAATTGGTTGGGCCAGAGCAAGTTGTCTCTGTTGTCAAATACCGCTTTCAGCTTTCCAGTGCCAGTCGTCTGATCAATCTGGTTATCGATGGTCAGCAGCTTGCCTTGGGCAAGCTTGGTCTGATCGTCGCGGCTGTAAGCATCCACCTCAAGAGTCGAGTTGCGCATGTGACTGGCAACTTCGGGCAGCTGGTCCTCGGGCAGAGTAAACAGCACAACGATCGGTTGCAGCTGGGTAATTACCAGCAACGGATTGGCGTCCGCAGCATGCACCATATTCCCGGCATCCACCAGGCGGATTCCCACTCGGCCTTCAATGGGTGCCGTAATGTGGCAGTACACCAGGTTCAGCTTGGCGCTCTCAATCGCTGCCTGGTCCGCCTTCACTGCGCCTTCGAGTTGATCTGCGGTCGCCCGCTGCGTATCTACTTGCTGCTGCGATACCGCGCCCGATTCCTGCAGCAGTCCTTTGAAGCGCTCGTAGTTAAGCTTCGCATCACGCAGTTGTGCCTGATCTCGGAACAGATTGGCCTGTGCCTGGGAAAGAGCGACCTCATACGGGCGCGGATCGATCACCGCCAGCAGTTCCCCCTTTTTCACATGCTGCCCTTCGCGAAAGTTCACCCGTGCAAGTTGGCCGTCAATCCGCGTGCGGACGCTCACCGTGTTGAATGCAGTAACCGAACCCAGGCCGGGCAGGTAAACCGGTACGTCTTTTTGCTGTGCTGTAGCGACCCCCACCGGCACCGATTGCGGCCCGGCGGCGCGCGCCGTCCGCGACTTTTCTCCGCTCTTACCGCAACCGACCAGGCTGACTGCCAGCCCAACCGCCAGACCCAAGATCAACTGCGGCTTCTTCGACAAGTCCATTCGCTTTGTCCTCGTTCTTGTCACTAAGACACACGCCCAGTGGTGAGAAGACTCTACCCCAATTGGACGAGGAACGTAATACAGCGGATTCCCCCAAACCCTTACTTTTACAAGACTTTACACTCACTTACGTGGACAGTTTGCACCTGAAAGAGGTGACCGAACCGGTGGGCGTGGAAAACTACCCGCGGCTTACTGCGAAGCTTCCGGCCATCCATTCGCTAAGGGGATACGAACGGCGGCAATCGAGACACGCTGTAGAAGAGAATTGCATCTTGCAGTTGGGACACACCCCATGCTGTTCGAAGGTGTCAAATGGTCGCTTGCAATCGCTGCACACCCAGTACGCGCCCACAGGAGGCGCTGTCCGGCAGCAGGGGCAGATATAGCCTTCGCGGCGAGGCAACTTTTGCAGCTTTAACAACCCCCGTGCCTGCTGCAGCCCTCCCCAGCAATTGATCAGGATGAAGAACGCAAGAATTGCGAACCACGTGTCGCGTGCCCACAGCGCCATCGCAATCATAGCGGCAAAGCCTATGAATCCAATGACTACTGCGACCATCAGGCTGCGGGCCCGCCCCAGCGGAAACCACAATAATGAGCGCAGGATCTGCCCACCATCCAGGGGATAAATGGGCAGGATATTGAAGAGCAGCAGTCCTAAATTGATCCACCAGACTGACCTCAGCAGGGCATGCTGATCGGCGAGCGCTGGCCCCCACTCCCGCGAATGGGTTGCGAATCCAAACGCGCTCAGGAGAACAAGTAGCGCTACATTCACCAGCGGTCCGGCCGCGATACTCCACAAGGTCGCGCCCGGTCTCGGCGGCGGATCAACATACGCCACTCCGCCCAGCGGCCAGAGTACGATTCGGTTAGCAATTCCGCCCACCTGGCGACAGGCCAACGCGTGTCCGTATTCGTGCAGCAGCACAATCAGGAACAGGCACAGGTACTCGAGGATGTTCCAGGTAATCGAAGAATATCTTCCTGCCCGGCCGGTGTTGATTTCATAAATAGCCACCAGGAACCACGACCAGTGCAGAAACACGTCCACACCCGCGGCGCGAAATAGATGAATCGATCCCTGACGGAGAGGTGGCATGATTGAGAACTTAATACGCCGGAGTGCCGGGGCACAAGTATTGTGAGATGTGGGTCGGACATTATTGTCCCACAATCTTGTCAGACCATCTTGTCAGGCAATCTTGTCAGACAATGACTAAGTCCAGTTTTGACGCATCGAAAAGGCGGCCCGCAGGCCGCCATCACTGATCAATTCTGGGTTATTTCACTTCCAGTGGCTGCTCCAGCTTAAAGCTCAATACCGACTCGGCTGGCAGAACGATATCTTTGTTGCCGGTAAAGGCTGCTCCTCCGGTGCCGGCTCCAGCGCCGGCAAGTGCTCCGATGGCCGCTCCCTTGCCGCCGCCTGCCAATCCGCCGATTAAAGCCCCCAGCCCGGCACCGCCGCCCGCCAGCACCGCTGTCCGCTTTCCCTTGCCGGTCTGCGTACGGCTCACCGCTGAAGTATCGATTGACTGCGATTTCCCGTTCACCGTGATCGAAGTCAGCTTTACCTGCAGGACTGCCCCGCCTTTGAACCGGCCCAGCGGCTTCGCGTCCACCACCGTTCCAGACGCTTGAGCGCCCGCCGGAATCACTGTCCTTCCGCCTACTTCCACCGGGCTCGAGAGCGATGCCGTAAAGCTCTCTCCCGGCTGGCTGACCTTTGATCCAACCGTCTGACCCAGGCGGACCGTCAGGGTGGTTCCAGCCGGCACCACCGGCGCCATCTCCGGAGCAGGCTTCATCTCCGATTTCCGGTTATTCGCCATATTGGAAGGCGCAGAACTCTTGCTTGCTGCCATGCCGCCACCGGAATTGGCAGCACTCGAATTATCGCTGCTCGCCGGAGCAGAACTGGTCGTGCTCTGAGAATTGTTGTCGGTTGCATTGGTGCTGCTGGTATCGTTCTTTTTGCTGCATGCAGTAACTGCAAATGCCAGATACAGCGCCAGGGTGAGTATCATTAAGCGGGATCGCATGAATGCCTCCTGTTTTGCTGCTTTCCTTGGTGTCCTTTGGGGTGCGCGCGCAATTATACGCTCTGCAGCGAGCTCCAATGCGCTATGGAGTTGAAACCTTCAGGAGTTCTGTGGTAGCGCTTCGGTGTTCTGAATGGAAGGCTCAGCGGGGTCTTGTGATGGGCTGGCGCCATCCGCGCCTGCGGCCGCAGCCAACCCGTCAGAAGGCGGGGCTTCCGTCACCTTCCTCTCCAGAAACTTCGCCGAATTCAGCAGTGGCCGGCCCAGCGATGGGTTGTAGCCGGTCCACCCTCCGTCGCCATCCATGCCCCGTTCAAATTGCGCCCGCATGGCCTCCATCTTCGAATCCAGATCGTCGAGGTAGTGCAGCATAAGCGCTTCCGGAAACATGGGCAGCTTGGGTGACCCGAACTCGTACTGCCCGTGGTGACTGATGATCAAATGCTCCACCAGTGTCTTCAGCTCCGCCGGAAACTCAGGCATTGCCGCGAGCTTCGATTGCAGCATCTCCAGCTCGATGATCATGTGCCCGAGGAGCTGGCCGCGGGTAGAGTAGGTGAATGCCCGGTTATACGTAAGCTCGTGAATTTTGCCGATATCGTGCAGAAAAACGCCGGCCAACAGCAGGTCCCGGTTGATCTGCGGATAATTCCGGCAAAGCAGGTCGCACGAGCGGCACAGCGAGACCACATGATCCAGCAAGCCCCCGATGTAGGCGTGATGCAGGCTTTTAGCGGCCGGTGCATTGCGATAAGCCTCGGCGATCACCGGGTCCGCCATGAACGATTCCAGAAGCGCCTTCAAGTGCGGATTCTGGAGACTGGAAACGAATTCCGCCAGCGTCCGCCACAGTTCGCCGATGTCTTTGGTGGTCTTGGGCAGATAGTCCGAAAACTCGATTTCCGTGTCGCCCAGCTTGCGCAGCTTGTGGATGGTCAACTGGAAGCGGTTCTTATACTTGTTGATCAGGCCTTTGACCTTTACGAAATCTTCCTGCTCAAAAGCATCGAGCGCATCATCCACGTTGTCCCACATCTTTGCTTCCAGATGGCCGCTGCGGTCCCCCAGCGTGAGCGCCAGGTAAGGCTCGCCTGACTTTTTTGGTTTCACTTGCTTGGAAACAACCACGAAGGTTGAGGTGACTACCTTATTTTCCTGCTGCACGCAATTGCAGATGTAGAAATCCTTCATAGCCAGCCCAGACCTCAAAAATCAGCGACACTCATACGAAAGCCCGCTATATGGCGCTGCTCGCTATTATCAGCGACTTTTAGATTACGCCAAACTTTTTCTTCTTTTTCTTCAGCTCTTTCGCGTTGGCTTCCTTGGTGTTGGTCTCAACCGGCCCGGTCTGGTTGGGGCTGGCCCCGGTGTCCACGTAGCCCTGCTTCACGAAAATGTAAGCATCCTCGCGCAGTTTGGTCAGATATGCTCGCAGCGCGGGCTGCAGCTTCTGCATATAAATCGCGTCCTGCACTTTGGCTTCAATTTCGTTGAATGCCGGAATTCCCGCCTGCTGGTGCTCTGCGACCTTTAAGACAACAAATCCCTGCTTGGTACGGATGACATCGGAAACATCGCCCGGCTTCATGGCAAATGTTTTATCTTCGAGTTCCTTCGCCAGCATCCCACGCCGGAAGTAGCCGAGATCGCCACCCTGTGCGGCCGTGGGCCCATCGGAATTCTTCTTTGCGAGTTCGCCGAAGTCGCCGCCTTTCTTGATCTGCTCCAGCACATCGCTGGCTTTGGATTGCGCTGCTTCCAGAACTTTTGCTTCATCCACCGGAGCAGCGCTATCCTGCGGTTTCTTTTCGGTCGAAATCAGTATCTCGCTTAATCGGATCTGCTCCGGTTGCGCCAGCTGGTCCTTGTGCTCATCGTAGAACTTCCGCTCCTCTTCCTTGGTGATGTTCATGTGGGAGCTGATTTCCTTGCCGATCACCTGCTGGGTGATGATCTGGTTGCGCATGTTCTGTTTAAAGTCTTCAAACGACACTCCCTGTGCCGACGCCGCCTTTTCCAGGTCTTCCATATTGTCGAGGTTCATTTCCTTGCGCATCTGGTCGAGCTTCTTGATAACTTCCGTGTCCGCAGTGATGCCCAGATCCTTTCCCTTCTCGATCAACAACTGCTGATCGATCAGGTCGCGCAGGATGTCTTTGTCCTTCTCAGCAACTATCTTGGTCGCGTTTGCGGGGTCCGACTGCTGTGCTTCCTGCCGCAATTGTTCCTTGCTGCGTTCATAGTCGCCCCGGGTAACAATCTGGTTGTTAACTCGCGCCACGATCTCTTCGACCACCGTATCCGCGGAGAGGGAAACGCAAGCAAAGGTAAGAAGCAATATGAAGGCTGTACGCATAATCAAATTGTAACTCCGCTCGCGTGGGTTGGGCATTCCTGTCCGACCCGCATGGGCTGTTATGATTGCGAATTCTGGAGGTTGCCTTTGGCTCGATTCACCGGATGCTGCCTTCTTCTTTTTTTAACAGCCACTATGCTCCACGCCGCGCCAAAAAAGGCTAAGAAGTCCCTGCCAACCGCCGTACCGAACCTGCCCCAGCTTGAGACGGCAAGGCCCGGCTGCACTATTTCTGGATCAACAAGAGTCCATGGTCCACCATCGATGACTTTCGAGCCTTTATTCCTGGCGTTCCCGCGCACAAACTGCCGGGAGCAAATTTTTATCCGGAAGACATGACCAAGGAACAGTTTGAGAAGTGGGTTGGCTCCTTGCTAGAAAAAGAACAGGCCGAAGCCAAAGGTTTCTTTACTGTTATCCGCAGAAAGCCTGGAAGCAGCGATCAATTTATCGCCGTCCCTTACAGCCAGGAGTATAAGGACGATCTCACCCGGGCGGCGGCGCTTCTGCGCGAAGCCGCCGGCGCAACCGGGAACGAGTCGCTCAGGAAATTTCTGAACACACGGGCCGACGCGTTTCTTTCGAACGACTACTACGAAAGCGACATGGCCTGGATGGACCTGAACTCGCCAGTTGACTTAACCATCGGCCCCTACGAAACCTACAACGACGAAATTTTCGGCTACAAAGCCGCTTTCGAAGCCTACGTGAACCTGCGCGACGAAGAGGAGAGCAATAAGTTCGCAGTCCTGGCCCGGCATCTGCAGGAAATCGAAGACAATCTTCCGATCGATGCTCAATATCGCAATCCCAAGCTGGGCGCAGCCGCGCCCACCGTGATTGTCGACCAGATTTTCAGTTCAGGGGACGGCGCTCACGGCATCGCTACCGCCGCTTACAACCTGCCCAATGATGAGCGCGTGGTCAATCAGAAAGGCAGCAAGCGCATCATGTTGCGAAATATTCAGGAAGCCAAGTTTCGCAATGTGCTACTGCCAATTGCCCGGCGGATGTTGACCCGCGATGCGATGGTAGATGTCAACTTCGAATCATTTTTTACTCATATCGTGGCCCACGAACTGATGCACGGCCTCGGCCCTCACCAGATCAAGGTGGATGGACGCGACACTACGCCGCGCCAGGAACTCAAAGAACTTTATAGCGCCATCGAAGAGGCCAAAGCCGATATCACTGGCCTGTTCGCGCTGCAGTACATGATGGAACACGCTAAGTCTTTGAACCTGACAAAGGTTTTGCCTTCTGATGACGCCGCGCAGCGGCAGTTGTACACCACCTATCTGGCGTCGATGTTTCGCAGCCTGCGCTTTGGCCTGAACGATGCTCATGGCAAGGGCATGGCAATTCAATTCAATTTCCTTATTGATCACCGGGCTATCATCCAGAACTCCGACGGGACTTACCAGCTTGACGGGGCTAAATTCACCCAAGGCGTTCGCGATCTGGATCACGATCTGCTGACCATCGAAGCCCAGGGTGATTATGGAGCGGCTAAAAAGCTGCAGAACGAACTCGGCGTCATTCGGCCTTCACTGCAGAAATCGTTTGACCGCCTCAAAGACATACCCACTGACATCGAACCTGTCCCGGTCACAGCCGACGAACTCGCGCCCAAACACTGAATCGCGCGGCTGATAGACTGACGCTGATTGAGCACCCAAACCTCACGCATTCAGGCTTCCTCCGACCGCGTTTTGCCATAGCCACAACGCTGCTGATCCTCGAAATTCGGATGGAAGGCTGCGTTAGCGGTTGCGCAGCAGGGCCAGGGCGGTCAGGTCGTTATGAAGATGAGTGCGAGTGACTCCGGACTTCACTGCTTCCAGCACGCCCTCGCAGATCAATTGCGCTGAAGTTGCCGCAACCATCTGCAGAGTATCTTTGATTGGCGAAAGACCACTTCCGTCTTTGCTGCCTTCCGCCTCAGCCACCCCGCGTGAGACCAGTAGTAAAGCGGCCGCCTGCTCCAGCGCCACCACCTGCGCGTCCGGGATGGCGTGGGAAAACAATCCTAGCGGCAGCCCGGTTGCCATTAGTTCGCTGATCCCGGTCTTGTCACGCACCAGCCCGTGAGTGTGCCCGGCATTGAAGTAGCACACCGTTCCCAGTTCCTCGTCGTAGCACCCGGCGAATGCGGGGCAAGCATGGACCCCCTTTGCCGCCTGCATCACGGTGCGGTTCAGCTGCAGCCCAAGTTCAACCATCGCGTCGGATTCATTGATATCGTCGCCGGCGAACAACTCGACGGAATGGGAGCGAAACACCTGTTGCACCGCGAGCACGATTGCCCGGTTCTGTTGCAACTGACCGGCAACATCGAGCAGGCCGAACACTACCCGGCGTGGACTGACCCGAAAGAAATCATGAAGGTCACCGCCGCGCCGTTCCCCCAGCGAGGCTGCCGCCAGCTGTGCTCCGTTCAATGCCGGAGCCTCTGCCGGCTTGATCTCCTGGCCTTCGGCAACTGCGGTTTGCCGCTGGAAAAATCCCATGGTGGTTGGTGGGGGAGGGTTGAAACTTAGCACACATCCCGCAGGGCAGCAATTGCAAAGCTGAAGGCACAGCTTCTTCTGCCGATTATCAATTTAATGGACTCCTTCCGGTCGGCCATGGCGTTGGCTTTAGCGGCTTGCCTTTGCGCCTGTTCCTCGTCTCTGCCGGGCGCTGCGCAGCCGGTCGGATTCATCAACCAGACCCACCATACCGAACAGGATCTGTGGGCTATCTGGAAGGCTGCGCAACAGAGCATCGCCCGGCAAGTTGACCTAAACCCCCTGCAAAGAACGCTCTACAACGCACAGCCTGACCTGCACCCGGGAGATTCTCGCGCGCTCGATATCCAGCCGCGCCGCTTCAAGGTAGCAGCTCAGCCCGATGTCAGCTCAGGGCAACTATTGGCTCAAGTCGGCCTCTCGCGCTCCGACCCAACTGGCCTGATTTCATGTCCGCAACCCTGCAATGTGCAGTTCGCAGCCGCTTACTCTTTTCATGAGCCTGAACTTACACGCTACGCTGCGTCCTGGGAAGATGAGGGCGACAACTTCTCAACTATTCTGGAATATGAATTCGAGAACCAGATCCTGGCGGCTCTGGGTTACAGCCTGAGGTGGCGATGAATTACTTCTTTTCGGTCTTCTTGCTCTCCGCCTTAGGCTTTTCATCTTTGCTTCCCTTCGCCTTCTCGTCTTTCTTGCCTGGCTCGCCGTTGGAAGAATCCGAACTCGTTCCTCCGGATTTCCTGGCGTAGTCCGTTACGTACCATCCTGTTCCTTTGAACTGCACCGCTGGAGAAGAAATCAGCTGTTCCACTACTCCACCGCACTCCGGGCACTTCTTAATCGGAGGATCGGAAAACTTCCTGATCTTTTCAAAGCGATGACTGCATTTTTTGCACTGATACTCGTAAAGTGGCATGCATTCCGATTCTAGGGACTAGGCCATGAACTCGTCAATTTCATCACTCAGAATCGTGAACTGGCATTGCGCCTTAGACATGTCGCCTTAAACATCGCGCCTATGATGGTGTGGGCGTGTCCGTCCGGTGCGGCGTGTTTTCGAACTCTGATTTGAGAAGTCACGATTCGCTCCGTTGTAGACGCCTGTACAGCTCACTCTTTGATAACTTCATCTGCTTCGCCAGCCTTTTCAGCGCCGCTTTCTCATCGATCTTCTCTTGCCGCATCAGCTCATCAACTCGCTCCCGCAGATTCACCGGCGCTCCGGTCTGTGCACCTTTTCCCGACTTCCCGATTATGAGCGTGATCTCTCCTTTGACCTCGCCCCTGCTGCTTAAAACCCGCAACAGCTCGCCCACCTCTCCCCTTAAAAACTCCTCATGCAGCTTCGTCAACTCGCGCGCAACGACTACCTGCCGTTCCGCCCCTAGAACTTCCTCCACATCCTTCAGGCATTCCAGCAGCCGATGCGGCGCTTCATAAAAAACCTGCGGATGTTCAGCCGTCCGGATCTTCTCAAGCGCCTCCCTTCGCGCACTGCTCTTGGAGGGCAGAAAGCCATGAAAGCAGAATGAATGGTTGGGCAAACCACTGGCAGCCAGCGCCGCTACGACAGCCGTCGCGCCCGGCACTGGAATAACTGCGATACCAGTGCGGACGGCAAGTTCCACCAGGCGAAATCCGGGATCAGAGATCGTCGGCATCCCGGCATCGCTCACCAGCGCGATGCGGGCGTTCTGCTTCAACTTCTCCAGCAATTCAGAGGCGCGGCTGGCCTCGATGTGTTCGTGGTAGCTGACGGTTGGCTTCTCAATCGCATAATGATTCAGCAATTTCTGGGTGTGGCGGGTATCTTCGCAGGCGATCAGGTCCGATTCGCGGAGCACGCGCAGCGCGCGCAATGTGATGTCCTCAAGATTTCCAATGGGGGTCGCGACCAGGTACAGCCCGGGTGGCAGATGCTGGGCTGATTCGTCGCGCTTCATGGCGGCGAGTCTATCACTCTCTCTTGCTCTGGCTGCGCCGGCTCAGCTTGAATCAACGCTACTTTCCAGACAGCTCGCGCTTCACCGCTTCACTCACCTGTTTTCCGTCAACCCGCACCCCCGCGCCGGCAAAATTGGCCATAACCTTCTTCATCACCGAACCCATGTCTTTCATGCCGACCGGGCCCATCTCGCCGATCACGGCCCGCACCCCGGCCACAACCTGTTCCTCACTCGCAGCTTGCGGAAGATAAGTCTCGATCAGAGTGATCTCGGCCGCCTCTTTATCCGCCATGTCCTGCCGTCCGCCCTTAGTGAACTGCTCCACTGACTCTTTACGTTGCTTGATGAGTGTGCTCAACACCTGCTGTGCTTCTTTGTCGTCGAGCGGCGACATCTTTTCGATTTCGCGGTTCTTGAGCGCGCTTTTCACCATGCGCAGAGTTGACAGGCGATGTTCGTCACGCGCCTTCATGGCCCCGGTAATATCCTGCTGAATCTGGTCAATCATGCCCATACCAAGGATTATAAGCGGACTGCACCATTGTCACGCTGAGCGAACGGCAGCACAATTCGAAGGACGTTTTGTTCGCTCCTCAGGCCCATCCCCAAGCAGCATTATCCAGTAAACTATGAAAGTAGCTCTAAATTCGAAGGCCCGCTGATGCTTCTCAAAAATCGCCTCTTTACGCCTGGCCCTACGCCGCTGCTTCCCGCTGCGCAGACCGCCATGGCGTCCTACTTCATGCACCATCGCACCGCCGACTTCCGCGCGCTTTACTCGCGTGTGCTTTCTGACATGAAGGATTTCATCGGTACGCAGAATGACGTGCTGGTCCTGGCCGCATCCGGCACCGGCGTCATGGAGGGGGCGGTTTCGAATCTGACTTCACCGGGCGATCGTGTGCTGGTTTTGACTGCAGGAAAGTTTGGCGAACGGTGGCGCGATCTGGCCAGGGCATTCTTGACGCCATCACCGGCCTGGGAACCACTCACCTGGATGTCGACGGTTGGGGCATCGACGTCATTATCGGCGGATCGCAAAAAGCCCTGATGATTCCGCCCGGCTTGGCTTACTGTGCTCTCAGCCAGCGAGCCTGGAAGCGCATGGAGTCGGCGCGCTCGCCACGGTTTTATTTCGACTTCCGCAAGGAGCGCAAGGCGGCAGCCAAAGGCGAATCGGCTTATACGCCGGCGACGTCTCTGTTTGCCGCCCTGGGCGCGGCGCTCGATTTTGTGCGTCAGATGGGTGCAGGCGATCTCACTGCGGGTCGTGACGCGTTAGTAAAAAATGCAGAACTGGCATCCGCTATGACTCGTGCCGGAGTGCAGGCTCTGGGCCTCAGGCTTTTTGCTCCGGCCGCCCCCGCATCGGCGTTAACCGTGGTGCATGCACCAACAGGATTCGACTCCGGCGTTCTCATCAAAGAGTTTCGCGACCGGTTCTCCGCCGTGGTGGCAAACGGGCAGGGCGATCAGATGAAAGGCAAGTTGTTCCGAATCGCCCACATCGGCTACTACGACTACATCGATACGATTGGAATTTTGGCAGCGCTTGAACAGGTGCTTGCTAATGTTACTGGCAAGCCGGTGGAGTTTGGCGCCGCAGTGCGAGCCGCCCAGGAGGTCTATTCAGGCAGCCTCGCCAATGCGGTACGTGCATAGATCACGGTTCTACGGTGAACGTCAGGGTATTCGATTGTGGGCCCGGCTGGTTCATATAGATTCCTGTGCCTCCCGGATTTTTCACCATCACCGAAGCCGTGCCTGGGTTCGCAATGTCGGCCGCCGAGATGGCAGCAGTAATCTGGCCCGGCAGCGCGAACATGGTGGTGCGGGCCGAGCCGTTCCAGTAGACCACGGCTCCGTTGGCAAAATGACTGCCATTTACGGTCAAGGTAAAGCCGCTGCTACCCGCCTTTATGTTGTCAGGCACCAGTTCCTGTATGGCGGGAGTGCCGGCCGCCATGCTGCCGGAACTGCTGTTGTTCGAATATCCCCCGCAGCCCAGGATCGCTACACACGCCAGAACCGTTAAAATTATTTTCATGGAGACGCTCCCAAAGTTCTTCTCGAAGTTAATTTAGAAAATCCAGAGCCACCGTTTGTCAGGGCAGTGTCAGTTTCAGGTAAACAATTTGTTTCGGTCTAAAACCGCGCAGTCACAGTAATCCAGGAAAAGTGAACGAATGAAAGTTGTAGTCGCTGAAAAGATTTCTCACTCTGCCATTGATCTGCTGCGCGAGCCGCGCTGGACCCTGATAACGCCCGAGCAGGTCGATGGCAAGCTGCCGGCGCACCTGGAGTCGGCCGATGCCCTGATCGTACGATCGGCGGTGCAGGTGGACGAAGCCCTGCTCGAGCATGCGAAGAAATTACGGGTGATTGGGCGCGCCGGGGTTGGGGTCGACAACATCGATCTTGATGCCGCCACCCGCAAGGGCATCGCGGTCATGAATACTCCCGGCGCAAACGCCGTGGCGGTAGCGGAACATGCGCTCGCCATGATGCTTGCGATGGCACGCCACCTGTGCCGTGCCGATGCCCTGATGCACGCCGGCAAGTGGGAAAAGAAATCATTGCAAGGCAGCGAACTCCGCGGCAAGACTCTGGGAGTGCTCGGCCTGGGCCGCATCGGCATGGAAGTTGCGCGGCGCGCACGCGCCATAGGGATGGAACTGGTGGCGCATGATCCCTTTGTTTCTGCGGCGGTCGCCAAAGAGTACGGGGTCCGCATGGTAGAACTCGAAGACCTCTATGCAGAGAGCGACTACCTCAGTCTGCACGTGGGCTTGACGCCGCAGACCACCGGCATGATCAATACTCAGACCATCAGCAAAATGAAGCGTGGAGCGCGGCTGGTGAACTGCGCGCGAGGCGAACTGGTTCGCGAGGCTGACCTGGTGCAGGCGCTGAAGCAAGGCCAACTGGCCGGCGCAGCGCTGGATGTGTTCGAGGCTGAGCCGCTCAAAAGTTCGCCCCTGCAGACACTTGAGAACGTAATTCTGACTCCTCACATCGCCGGCTCAACCCATGAAGCGCAGGAGGCAGTGGGGTATCAGATTGCGCTGCAGGTTAAGGAATATCTCAAGCACGGTGTCATTCAGAACGCCGTCAATGTACCGTCGGTCTCGCACGACGAATATCTTGAACTGCAACCCTACATCGTTCTGGCTGAAAGACTGGGAGCGTTTCTGGCGCAGGCCAGCGAAGGCACGATTGAAGAAATCGTACTCAGCTACAGCGGCCACATCGCCGAAGGCAAGACCGAACTGGTACGCAATGCCGCCATCAAGGGCATCCTGAATGAAGGCTTGGAAGAGAAGGCGAACCTGGTAAATGCTGCGACCATCGCTTCTTCACGCGGCCTGCAGGTACACGAAACCAGAAAGCCAAAAAGCACCGGCGGGGCTGGCAGCGTGA
Source organism: Acidobacteriota bacterium (assembly GCA_003224855.1). Classification (GTDB taxonomy): domain Bacteria; phylum Acidobacteriota; class Terriglobia; order Terriglobales; family Acidobacteriaceae; genus Gp1-AA142. Next base: position 43,956 of record QHZY01000019.1, read on the forward strand.
TTTCCGTCGCGCTCAAGACCACAGGCGAAGAGCATCTGATCAAAGGGGCTGTGCTTCACGGGCACGCACCGCGACTGCTGCACTTTGACGGGATTGACGTGGAGGCGCCGCTGGAACGAAATTTGATTTATATGCGAAATCGCGATGTTCCCGGCGTAATCGGCAAGGTTGGTACGATCCTGGGCAATCACAAGATCAACATCGCCGATTTCTCTCTCGGCCGGCGCGCCGCCAATGGGAAAGGAAAGTCGCGAGACGCCATCGCCGTGGTCCACGTAGATGGGCGCGTTCCCGATGAAGTGCTGGCAGAATTACGTCAGGTCCCGGCCATTGAGCAGGCAAAAGCGATAAGGTTGTTCTAACCGTTAAACAAAGGCGACGCATTCTGGGGCGAGGAAAGGCTGGCCAGTTGACAAAGAAATGCTTGCTGTTCGCGATACTGATTATGGCAGTCGCTGCATTGGCGCAGGAAAATCGCTACGATGCAGGAATTGGAGTTTCTGAAGTATTCAGCCGCTCATCGGCAGGAAACAACACCACGCTGAAGCCGAGCACATCGCCCGGTTTCTGGTTAACCGGCCGGGTCAGGTTTACCGCTCACAGCGCAATCTCACTGACATACAGCGTCACCAATAACTCACAGAAGTATTTTTCTGCGCCCTTCAACTACCGGATACAGGGCCGGGTGAGCGAATTCGGCGGCGCATATATGTTCAGCTTCCATGAAAGCGCCAAGCTCGAACCATTCATTTTCGGCGGAGCGGCGGCGCTGGTCTTTAACCCTGACAGCACGACGCTGAACGACGTGTCTGCTAGCATCCCGGCGGTCCGGCAGACCAAACCGGCGTTGGTTTATGGCGGAGGAGCCGATTACCGGGTCCGCGGCCACTGGTTGGCGGTGCGCCTGCAGTATCGCGGGCTGGTGTACAAAGCGCCTGACTTCGGGGTGCAGAACCTGTTCACCGGAGCCTACGGGCACCTGGCTGAGCCGTCAGCTGGAGTCATAGTGAAGTTCTGAAGCTTAAGGCTGCAGCATGCTCTTTCGCAGACGACGACTCTCTGCCAGCAATGACATGGAATGCATCAGGTTCTGCAGCGTGATAATTCCAACCAGTCGTTGATCCTCCACTACCGGAACCAGCCCGGCATTCCGCTGCGCCAGTTTGCGGAACGCTGACGCTAAAGATTCACTGCGAGTGGCCACGTCAAAAATGCGGTCCATGGCCGCCTGCACGTATCCATTTCCTTCCAGGCGCAAAGCTTTCAGGATCTTCTGCCGCGAGATCACTCCCACCATATCTCCGCCGCGAATCACCGGGAAATCATCCTGCAGGCTGTGCACGGCTTTTTCGAGCGCATCTTCCAGCGTGTCCGCGGGCGAGAGCGTGGCAAAGTCGGTAAGCATCACCTCTTCCAGGCGCACCGTCTCAAGCACCGACTGAAACATCACCAGGCGTTCTTCCAGCTGTGCCGCAATGAACACGAAGGAACCTAGCAGGGTTAGCCAGATGTTGGAGAGCATGCCCACCACAATCAGCAGGGTCGCCATGGTCTGCCCGATGGAAAGCGCGCGGCGCGTGGCAGATACTGGATCAAGTGTGCGGCTGAACAGGGCGCGCATCACTCGGCCGGCATCCAGCGGGTAAGCCGGAAGAAAATTCAAGCCGGCCAGATACAAGTTGATCCACACGGTCGCGCGCAGCAGGTTACTGGGCTGCACAAAGGGCCAGGACCAGAGCTGCACGTCGGGATCGAAAAGCGTGATCACTCCGGCCGAAAAAATCGCCAGTGCCACACTCAGCAGCGGCCCCGCAGCAGCAATCTGAATCTCGCGCTGCCACATGGGCACGCCGGTATCAGACACCGGCGCAGTATCATCCATCTGCATGACCCCGCCGATCGGCAACAGGGTTGTGCTTTTAGCGCGGATCCCCACCCGTTGCGCGATCAGGGCATGGCCGAGTTCGTGGGCCACTACACAGGCGAAGATAATCGCGACCAGCGCGGTATCCCGCCCCGGGTCGGCGGCACGATGCGCCTTGAACTCCGTGAACCACACAAAAAACGGCAGAAGGAAAAAAGTCCAGTGGACGCGGAGCTCCACTCCAAAAATACGTCCGGCGGGAATTGACCAGGTTTTCATCACTATGCGGCCGCTCATCGGTTCAACGATGATTCTATATATTTAGACGCTGTGGATGTGCCGACAGTTGCGAAACACGTGGATTGGTGCCGCTGGAGGTCCTCAGAAGGATTCCAGAACCTCACGCCATGAGAGTGATCGCGGGCAAATATCGTAGCCGGCGGCTTGCATCACTTCCAGGGCTGGACATTCGCCCTACGTCCGACCGCCTGCGCGAAACCTTGTTCAATGTGCTTACCGCGGGAAATCCTGATGCTCTGCAAGGCAGCTCGTGGCTGGATCTCTTTGCGGGGACTGGCGCAGTAGGCATTGAGGCACTCAGCCGCGGAGCGTCAAAGGTCGTATTTGTCGAACAATCCCGACCCGCGACCGAGCTGATCAGAAGCAATCTCGAGATGCTGGGACTGAAGACTTTTTATCGGCTCATGAACGCCAGCGTCTTGTCCGCCCTTCCGCGACTGCATGACCCTTTCGATTACGTATTTCTCGATCCTCCCTACCGGCTCGAGAATGAGTACGGCACCACCCTGAAGCTGCTCGCAAATTCCGCTCTTCTGAAGCCTCTGGCAGAAATTATTGCCGAGCACTCCAGCAGATATGACCCGGGATCTGATCTCGCCGGGCTCAAGCGTTATCGCAAGCTGGAGCAGGGTGATGCCGCGCTCAGCTTTTATCGCCTGAAAAGCCCCCTTTCCTGATCCTGCTTGAAAAAACCTGCACCTGAAAGTTATGCGTGAACATTACTAAAGTTTGGCCAGAATTCCCGTAAACCATTGTTGCCAAATGGGTTAACTGATAAAAATGATCGAACAAGGCTCGGGATGCGAGGGGAATCTGGGTCCGAGCTTGATGGGGAGTGGTGTGCAAAGTACCGCGCAAAACTGGGGAGTTCTGCCTGTCAGGGCGAAAGCTTTTATCAGCCTGGTGGTCGCGGCCGGCACGCTGGTGGCGATCTACGGATGTATTCATCCAGCCAGCAAAAATATCGCACAGTTTCTCTGCTACCTCCTGATCGCCATCCTGGCAGCCAGGTTGAAGGTTCACCTGCCCGGCATCACTGGAACCATGTCGGTGAATTTCCTGTTTGTGCTGCTCGGGATCCTGGAGTTGAGCCTTGAAGAGGCATTAATCCTGGGCACAACTGCCGTCCTGGTGCAATGTTTCTATCGCGACCGTCCCACCCCGGTGCAGGTAACATTCAACCTCTGCGCAAGTGCGTTTGCGATCGGCCTGGCGTACCGGGTTTACCAGGACGTCTCATCGCTGAACTGGATTCATAACCGCTCTGTCCTTCTGGGCATCGCCGCCATCACCTATTTCGTCGCCAACACCGGCTGCATCGCAACCGTAATCTCGTTTACCGAGCGCAAGTCGCTCAACCGAATCTGGGTAGAGTGCTATTTCTGGTCTTTCCCCTATTACCTGGTAGGAGCGGCTTTCGCAGGGATGATCGGGTACTTCAATCACCTGTTCGGCTGGGAGGCGTCGCTGCTGATCGTGCCGGTGATCTATCTTTTCTACCGATCGTACCGCCTGTATTTAGGCAAGCTGGAGAACGAGAAACGGCACGTTGAGGAGATGGCCAATCTTCACCTGCGAACCATTGAGGCTTTGGCGCTGGCCATTGAAGCCAAGGACCATACCACCCACGATCACCTGCAACGCGTGCGCGTTTACGCGGTCGAGCTGGCGAAAGAGTTGAATGTGGCCGGGCCGGAGATGGAAGCGTTGCACGCAGCAGCGCTGTTGCATGATATTGGCAAGCTGGCAATCCCTGAGCACATCATCTCCAAGCCCGGACGGCTGACGCCGGAAGAATTTGAAAAGGTAAAAATTCACCCGGTGGTGGGCGCGGAAATTCTGGAGCGAGTGCGGTTCCCCTATCCGGTGGTGCCGATTGTGCGAGCACATCACGAAAAGTGGGATGGCTCAGGATATCCGGCGGGATTGAAAGGCGAACAGATTCCGATCGGCGCGCGCATCCTTTCCGCGGTGGATTTTCTCGACGCGATGGCCTCTGACCGGCAGTACCGGCGTGCTTTGCCCTTCGACGAAGTGATGAAACGCATGGATGCTGAATCCGGCAAAGCTTTCGATCCCAAAGTCGTAAGCGTTCTGCAGCGCCGCTACAAACAACTGGAGAAAAAGGTTTCAAGCAAGCTGGTCAATCGCGAGCCCGGGAAACTATCAACCGAAATGAAGGTTGAGCTGGGTGCTGCGCCGGATGCGGGTTTCGAACAGTCGGCAGTGACCGCAAGTGACACCAACTTTCTTTCCTCCATCGCCGCTGCGCGGCAGGAGGCCCAGACGCTATTCGAATTAAGCCAGGACCTGGGCGCATCGCTCAGCCTGGGGGAAACGCTCTCGGTCTTCTCGGTAAAGCTGAGGCGGCTGGTTCCTTACGATGCCATCGCGATTTACGTGGTGCGCGGAGACACACTGGTGCCGGAACTGGTAAGCGGCGACAATCACCGCCTGTTCTCGTCGTTACGCATCCCTCTGGGGCAGGGGCTCTCCGGCTGGGTTGCGCAAAACCGTAAGCCGATCATTAACGGAAACCCATCGGTAGAGCCTGGATATCTCAACGATCCGAGTAAATTCAGCACGCTTCGCTCCGCGCTCGCCATTCCGCTCGATGGACTGGCGGGAGTGGTGGGAGTTTTGGCGGTCTATCACGCCGACTCAGACGCCTTCACTACCGATCACCTGCGAATCCTCATGGCTATCAGCTCAAAGATGGCGCTGGCCATCGAGAACGCGCTCAAGTACGAGCAGGCGGAAAGCTCAGCCGTGACCGATTACCTGACCACGCTGCCAAATGCGCGCTCGTTGTTTCTTCAACTGGATCGCGAACTGGCCCGCTGCAAACGCGACAGCTCTTCGCTGGTGGTAATGGTCAGCGACATGGACGGATTCAAAATGATCAATGATCGTTTCGGACACCTGGAGGGCAACCGTGTGCTGCGCCTTTTCGCCCAGGCGCTGAAAGAGACATCGCGCGAGTATGACTACGTAGCGCGTATGGGCGGCGACGAATTTGTCCTGATAGCTCCCGGCATGACCATGGATTCCGCTATCAAGAAGGCCGACAGCCTGCGCGACCTGGCCAAGCAGGCTGGCTATGACGTCTGCGGTGAAAACATTCTTTCGCTCAGTGTGGGAATTGCGATCTATCCGACCGACGGTAAAGATGCCGAAGCGCTGCTGGCCGAAGCCGACCGCCGGATGTACCACGAAAAGCAGCAGCAACCCGCGCGCAAGAACCGCAGACTTTATCCGCGCATGAATTGTCGCGTAACTATTGAACTGCGTCCAAGCAGCGACGACGTTCCGGTGCTCGGAAACCTTATCGATATCAGCCTGGGCGGTTGCTACGTTGAGACCAGCGCATTATTGCCGCACGGCTCTGCGTTGAAAGTGATCTTCTCTATCGACGACGGCAACCTGCAGGCGGAAGGCAAAGTGGTCAGGATTGATCCGGGAACGGGGATGGCTATCCAGTTTGGCGAGATGAGCCGGGAAGACCGTGCCAAGATGCACCGAGTTCTGGATTTCGTGCAGAACTCCAGCGCATTCTACGACAAGCGCTACATGGCCAACCTGCTCAACAAGTAGAGGGCCCGCACAGATTACTTCTTTCCAGGATGGAATTCGCCGCGGGGAGAAAACTGTCGAAACGGCCATTCGTCTCTCTTGGCGGAGGAACCCGGCACCGCTGCGGCCGCTCTGGCCCTGTACGAGGCGTGGCCCCAATCGGCAGGAACCGGATTGAGCCCCCAGATGTTTCCCGGTTCGTCAAGCGCCAAACCTACCAGCCAGAATTTACTTTCGCCGCCTAATGGTATGCAGTTTGCGACCCGTGCCGTAGCGCTCGACCCGTTGGGAAGGTCGTCAAGCCAGACCGGCAGACCGGCCCTCACCGCTCGCGTCAGCCTGACTCCGCAACCCTGAACATTTAACACCAGGGTGTGACAGTGTTCTGAAAACGGGCTGGCCGAGTCCAGGCTGGTGACGCGCAGCAGAATTTGCGCTCGCACCCGGGTGCTACGGCGGCCTTCATGGCTTCGTTCCATAACAGGAATTCTAAAAAGATACTAAGTGATCCGCATAGTCAGCGGCACATATTCGGCGCGGCCTGCTCGAACCAAGGTAACCGCACCACCACGCCTCGCTCTTATAGGGCTGCCTGGATCTGTACCAGCGGACGCTGCGGAACCTTCAGCCCTCGACGGATCATGTTCTCCGAGCGTACACCGGTGCGATAAAACGACTTTTCGCAATCCGCGGTGGAGGGACCGCGCATGCTGCCTTCCATATAAGCCAGCCCCGGGCAACGGCTGCAACTGGCCGCATGGCTGCATGACGAGCACACTGGCAGATCTTTCACTCGAATCGAGCGTAAGTCGTTCAGTTGGGGCGAGTGCCGCCAGATATCAATGAGTCGCTGCCGCCGGACGTTGCCCGAAGGCATGGGGAACTGAACGCAAGGATAAACATCCCCGTAGGGTGAGATGTAGATCAGGGTATGTCCAGCGCCGCAGGGAATGCGTTCGGGCGTGTCATCGGGACGCTCCGGCGCAGCGCAGTATTCATCGACATCGTCCACCAGTGATTCATCGTGCAGAACGGTTTCCAGGTCTCCGCCACCGATTCTCAAATTGAGTATCGAAGTATTCCCGTCCATCATCGGGGTGATGGTCGGATCGACCGCGTATGCGACTTCCAACTCGCGCGCCAGACGATGCACCCCGTTCTGATCGCCTATGTTCGCGGTCATCAGTATGTTGGCGATCAGGACCCGCAAGCCTTTGGATTTAAGAAAACGAATTGCCTCGATAGTGCGCTTGAATGATCCTGGAACTTTGGTGATCGCATCGTGGATCTCTGCGCGATGCGAATAGACGCTGATCTGCACCTGCTCGATTCCCAGTTGCAGCAGGCGCTCGGCTTCGCCATCGCGGATCATTATGCCGTTGGTCTTTATTCGGACATTGAACATCAGGCTGCGGGCGTACTCCAGCAATTCGAAGAAATCGCGCCGCAGAAAGACCTCACCGCCGCTGAATGTCAGAAAGAAAACTCCGGCGTCCGCGAGTTGGTTGAGAACGCTCTTGATCTCCGCGGTTGTCATTTCCCCGTGATCGTCGTGATCGAGATAGCAGTGGACGCAGCGCTCGTTACAGCGGTAGGCGACGATATCCATCAGCTCGGTGCATCCGTCGGCCGACTCCCAGATCAGCGTTGCCGCTTCATTGAGGGAAAAAAATGTGGAGTCTATGACGGACATCACCATCATTTCATTCCCCAATAACCGCGAGGCAATGGCCTGGCTGCGGGCTATATAGGTTTCGGTCATTGAATCAGGCTCCAGACATCTGGTTCCGGCTGAAACGTAAGCCGGCGGACTGGAATGCTTTCCAGAAATTTGTTGGCGGTCTCGAACAACTTGGTGACCAGCTCGGGATCGGCCGCAAAAAACAGGATGTTGCGCAGCAGCCGTTGCAAAGCCTCTTGCTTGTTCATCTCTTCGATCCGGTTTTCAGGGCCCTGCTGGAGAAACAAAAGAGTATCGACCGGAGCCGAAGTATTCGCACCTGCGCGGGCCAGCTCACCGGCGAACGGAGTTCCGCAAGCCTCGAACCTGCCGTCAAGCCTGCGAACATACGAAACTTCATCCGTCAGAATAGTGGCATCAGAAGGCGCCATCCGGGCGAGAGTCGTTTTGCCTGCCCCCGAAACCCCCGAAAAGATAAATGCTCGGCCATTCCGAAGCGCGCTCGCGGCATGCAGCAGGAACCCGCCTTCATCGGCCAGCGCCAGAGTGTGAATGATGCGGAGCACCGAATCGAAAGAGTGCGTTCCGGCTGACTGGCGGATCTTAGCGCTTCCCGCGCTGGGGTTGCATTCGGCCGTGAAATCCGCCCTGCGCACGCTCCAAATGCCGTCCCTCACTTCAACACTGATCTCAGCTCCGGGATCGGGGGCCTGCGCCAGTTGCTCCACTTCGAAATGAAAGCGTGCTACACCGGAGTGCGAAACAAATCCGGCATAGTACTTCGCAAGCTGATCGCAGAACTTCTGATCCTGGGTGTGGACAAGCACGGGCAAGCCCCCGACCTCAATACCGATCTGATGGTGGGCGGCAGTATTCATTGAATCGAGTACTCTGGGCAGACTCTTGGAGTGCTTGCAAAACGGCGGAGCCTGATGGCGTGATTCCACAGCGCCAGTCGCTGCAAAAACTCCGAGTGCCGCAAGCAGAACGCCTGCAGACGGCGCAACCGGGTGAACCGCGGCACAGGCGACTCCAGCCCGTAACGCCGTACGCTGAGCACTCTGCCCAGCAGCTCCGAAGCTGCAACCGGCGCATCGGCATAAGACATGCAATCACCGCGCGCGATCAGAGTCTCGTTCTTGTGCTGAACACGGTGAATGAAAAAGCGAGCGTCTCGCCAATACAGAATGATGTCGCCGCCTTGGATGTTTGTAAGCATCTGAGCTTCAATTGTCACCAGATCGCCCGGCCATAACGACGGAAGCATGCTGTTCCCGCGCACTTTGAGGCGGAGCAGTCCGCTCGCGCCTAAAGCTTCGATTGCGAGATCCGACTTGAGTTCGTCATCTTGCTGACTCATTGGCCGCTTGTAAGAAGTTCCCTAAGACTTGAACGGGTGCGCGCAATGTGCATTTCCGGCATTGTTCTTGGTGTTACATGCCAGTGCTGTGGTTTCGAAAACCCGTTCAAAGCGGAAATCCGGCTTGTTATATGGCTTTTTTGCAACCGCCATCGGGCGATCTTCCGCCGGTGAAGAATCGTTCATTTGACTCATCCGTCATCCCCCTTGCGAAGAGGTGCGCGTTTTCGGCTGGTGAGGCCAGTCTACAGCAGGCCACATAAAGCCATTCCGCGTGTTTTTCAACACGGTTAACTGTTTGAATTACCTCTGCGCAAAGCGCAGACTCAGTAAAAGGAAAGCGTGCCCAGCGAACGCGCGCGGCGCAGAGTCAGTGAAAACACAGCGATGCCCAGCGGCAGAAGCAGCATCGCGAACAGCGCAAGTGCCGACACTTGCCCCAGCAACGCGCCGTGATGATCGCTTTGAAACATGGCCAGGCGCATTGCCTGGAGCGAGTATGTGACGGGAAGCAGCGAAGAGATTACCTGCGCGGGACGGGGGAGTGCTGTAACCGGAAACAGTGTGCCGCTCAGAAACCACGCCACCGAACCGAACAACCATAGCAGGGTTGATCCCTTCTGCATGGCTAACTGAAGCGCAGCCGCGATCAGGCCCAGGCCGGCGCTGATGCACACCGAAAGAATGAAAACGATCACAACCAGCAGCGTGTCGGTCTGGCGCTCGGGGACTTGGCAAAGCAGCAGGCCTGTGCCGATATACAGGACCATTTGCAGCAGCTGGCGGCCAAATGCCGAGATGGAACTAAGCAGAACAAGCGTCGCCGGCGGCGTGGAAGTATTCAGCAGGGCTTCCAAAGTCCCGCTCTGCTGCGCTTCCTGCACTGCCGTGAGCAGCGCATGCGTCCCCGCCATCAGAAACCCGAAGAAGCCAGTTCCTACCAGCACGAAAGGAAAGTAAGCCATGCCGTCAGGGCGGAAACCGGCTCCCACGGCGTGCGACAGATAGTAAAACGCCCCAAGCTCGCCGGCAGTGGCAAGCAGCAGCGCCGCCAGGCCGGCACGGTAGCGGATGGCGGTAAGGAAATCACGTCGCAACACAGCCGCAATTTTGTCCACTACATTCATGCGACGATCTGCGGCTCCAACTCAGCCCCAGGTGTTTCAACGGTAGCATCGAAGTAGAAGTTGCGCAGTTCTGAGGAATCATGACTTCCGGCTTCAAGCTGGGCTACGACACGACCGCGTAACAACACAACTATCCGCGCATTCAGGGCCGCAGATTCGGCGAAGCTGTGCGTTGCCAGCAGCACGGTTGTGCCCTTGGCGGAAAGCCTTTTTACGGTTTCAGCGACATCAATGGCGGCCGCGGGATCAAGGCTTCTGGTCGGCTCATCCAGCAGAATTACCGAAGGAAATTTCAGCAGCGCGCGGGCAATGGCAAGTCGCTGATACATGCCGCTGGAAAACTTCATAACCAGTGTGTCGGCTGCGGGTGCGAGCCCGGCGGTCTCGAGCAGATACTGGATGCGCGGGCCGCGGTGCTTACGCGGAATGTCATCCAGGGCAGCGAAAAATGCCAGATTCTCACGCGCAGAGAGCCGGGGGAAAAAAGACCTTTCAGTGGCTATGGCGAAGCCCACCTGGCGGCGAACCTCGGTGCCCTGTTTCGAGGTATCAAATCCGTCAACCAGTACTCGTCCGTCATCTGGCAGCAGCAGAGTGGAAAGCAACTTAAGAGTGGTGGTCTTTCCGCTGCCGTTAGGGCCGAGTAGCACCAGGATTTCACCCGCGGAAACTTCCAGACTGACATCGTCGAGCGCGCGGGTTGCGCCGGCGCTCTCGCGGCCAAACCAGTTGAACATGGCAGGCCGGTGGCGAAACACCTTGCTCACACGATCAAGAACGATGCTCGGCATGCGCCTCTGATTACGCGATAGAGTACGGCTGCGGCTGGAGTGACTCGTATTATAGTGTGACCTTAACAGGTTATTACCCATTCGCATGGCTGCGGTGTTGCCACAAATTGCTCCACCTCGTGAAGTCTCGGTCGCTGCATGTTTCAATCCCGAGTTCGATTTGTTGCTGGCCTGCTGCGACGGAAGAAGGCCTGCCCCGGCCAATGCGGACTGGGAGCGGGTAGCGCAATTGGCGCAGGACCATGGAGTGCTGGCTCGCGTGTACGAAGCGCTGAGCGGAAACACTCAGGAAAGTGAGCTGGCGCCGCTGCGCCGGCGCTATGACGCCAACCTGCGCAAAGCTCTGCTCTTGACCCGTGAGCTGCTGCGAATTTGCGACCGGCTTGCTGCTGAAGGCGTTAAGGTGTTGCCTTACAAGGGCCCGGCACTCGCCTGCCAGCTCTATGGCAATGTCGCCGCGCGGCAGTTTTCTGATATCGACCTGCTGGTCCGTCGTGCCGATGTGCAGCGTGCTCAGGTCGTTCTGGGCCACATTGGATATACCCGCCCACTGCGCCTCACCCCTCGCCAGGAAGCTGCCTATTTGCAATCGGGATACGAATTTACGTTCGATGGTGCGCTCGGACGCAACCTCGTCGAGCTCAAGTGGGCTGTTGTCCCGCGCTTCTACGCCATCGATTTTAATGTTGGTGAACTGTTCGAGCGCGCAATTGAGATCGAGATAGGCGGGCAATGCCTGAAGACTTTATCGCACGAAGATGCCCTGCTGGTGCACTGCGTTCATGCCGCGAAACATCAGTGGAGCGAGCTCTCCTGGTTGTGTGATCTCGCGCAGATGGTGCGACTTTGTCGGTTTGACTTCAACTCGGTGCAAGAACGCGCGATACGCCTGGGGATCAACCGGATCGTAGAGACCACATTTCTGCTCGCGCATGAACTGCTGGGAGTGCCGCTGCCAGACATGATCGGCAAAGACAAAGATTCCCAGGCGCGCCGCCTCCCGCAGTTTTTATCGAAAGCCATCAGTACTCGCAGCGAACCTGATCCTGAGTCCTTCGCCTACTTCCGGGCAGTGATGCAATCTCGCGAGCGCTGGCAGGACCGCGCACGGCTCCTCATTCGCCTGGCTTTGACGCCCGGCCCCGGAGAGTGGGAGGCAGTGCGGATTCCCGATTGGATGTTTGCCCTGTATCCGGCGGTGAGAATAGGCAGGCTAGCCAGGCGGTTGCTGTGCAACCCGACCTCCGGAGCAAAAAAGTTGGACAGCCCGGAGCCCCCCGCGGCTGTCCTGCACCCTCCCGGTTAGAAGGGCTTTATAGGTTGAAGTCTAGTTCCCGCATATTGCGCCTGTGTTTCAGCAGCGTGAATACTGTGTAAATTCGCAGCCCGAAACTCTATAGTTATCGGTTCCATGTCACGAAAAACCGAGAAGTCTTCAGAACTGCAAAAACGCGCCGAACTGGTGATACCGGGCGGAGTTAACTCACCCGTGCGAGCGTTCCGCGCGGTGGGCGGCGAACCGGTGTTCATCGTGCGCGGAGAAGGCGCGCACATGTGGGACGTAGACGGGAATGAATATATCGACTACGTCGGCTCCTGGGGACCGCTGATTCTGGGGCACGCTGCGCCACAGGTGGTGGAAGCAATCATGGACGCAGCTACCAGGGGCGCCAGCTTTGGCGCTTCCACTCCCGCGGAAGTCGAATTGGCGGAAATGGTGCAGCAGGCTGTTCCCTCAATCGAGAAGTTGCGTTTCGTTAGTTCCGGAACCGAAGCAACCATGTCAGCCATTCGGCTGGCGCGCGCCTTCAGCAAGCGCAAGTACATCGTGAAATTCGAAGGCTGCTACCACGGTCACGCGGATGCGCTGTTAGTGAAAGCAGGTTCGGGAGTTGCCACTCTGGGAATTCCAGGATCCGCCGGGGTTCCGGAGGAGTTTGCGCAATTCACCATCGCTCTGCCATTCAACGACACCAGCGCCGTAGAGCAGGCCTTCAATCGATACAAGCATCAGGTAGCTTGTGTGATTGTTGAGCCGGTGGTGGGCAACATGGGTTGCGTTCCGGCGCAAGGCGATTACCTTGCGAACCTGCGCTTGATTACACAACGCGAAAACGCGCTGCTGATTTTCGACGAAGTAATGACCGGTTTTCGGGTTGCGTACGGAGGTGCTCAGGAGCTTTACGGGATCAAGCCGGACTTGACCACGCTGGGGAAAATTGTCGGCGGGGGTTTGCCGGTCGGCGCCTATGGAGGCGCAACCGAGATCATGAACATGGTCGCCCCCC
>QHZY01000254.1 GCA_003224855.1 Acidobacteriota bacterium
GAACCTCAGCCAGATGACAGCTTCCGCTGCCGAGGCTGATTTATTAGCGCAGTCTCTCAAATTAGCCGATGAAGCCCTCGCCGAAACCCGAACGCTATCCTATCTTCTACATCCACCTCTGCTCGATGAAGCTGGATTGGCGTCCGCTTCACAGGCGTTTCTGGAAGGTTTCTCTAAACGTAGCGGGATCAGTGTGGAGTTTAAAGCACCGAAGGACCGCGTACGGCTCTCGCCCGATGTCGAAATCACCCTGTTCCGTGTCCTGCAGGAGGCACTCACAAATGTGCATAAACATTCCAAGAGCACCCGTGCTCATATAGCCCTGGCCTGCGAGTCGGGCTTAGTCACATTGACCGTCAACGATGAAGGAAAAGGTATTCGACAAGAACTCTTGTCCCGCTTGCGCGGTAATGAGCCTCATGCTGATGGAGTCGGCCTTAGCGGAATGCGGGAAAGGGTGCGTGAACTTGGTGGAGAACTGAACATCGAATCATCGCGAAGGGGAACCACGCTGATCGTCATGATTCCAGTCGCTACAGAATTGCAGCACATAGAAAGCGCTACCGAAAAACGGCAAGGTTCTGTCGCGTAGTTGGCGAGCTCTCTCTGTGTTCCCTGAAGTGTATTCTCAGAAACGGTACTGTGCAGGCACGAGCAATCGGCGCCTGTCGAAAATCGAGCACCCAGTCAACCGACGTGCGCACATAGATGGGCTAAACCGATGTGTGCCTGTGGAAAAACTTGAGCCGCTGCGGAAAACACGGTGTTCTATTTTGACGGGCGCGAGAAAATACACGATAGACGGTATCGCACCTCGTGTGAGTAGCGTGGCATTGTTCGCCAATGACACCCCAAGATGCAATTAGCGATCTCTACCACAAAGCGGCCCTGGCCGTGGATGAATCGGAGTTCGATATTGTTATTGCCGATCTTCGGTCAGCCCTTCGAGAGAACTACGATTACCTACAGAGCGTCTCGGCAGAGTATCTGCTAATGATTCCTCTGGTAATTCGAAAACGGGTGAACAGGTCTCCGATTTAGGGTGGTGAATAAACGAACGTCGTCGCAGCACCACCACACTTCGCAAAGACTTTTTTTTTGACACTAAGCGGCGGCGTGGCCCAGCACTTGGCGTGTCGTAGTAATCAACTCAGAAAGGCTGCGATGCTTTGGAATCACCGCGGAAAATCCTGCAGACTGCGCTTCGCAATCAGAGAACGCCTCGCCGTGATTGCTGAACAAAATCAGTTTCGTTTCCGGGAGGGAGTTCTTTAGGGCATGTGCAGCATCAAGTCCGTTCATGACCGGCATTGTGAGATCGAGAATAATTACGTCAGGTCGAATGTTTTCTGCTATCTTTATTGCGTCTCGTCCGTTTTCTGCTTCCCCGCACACGTCAAAGTCTGGTTCGGCCTCTAAGATTTTTCGCAATTCATACCGAACGAAGGCATTATCATCCACGATCAGTATCGAGTAGGCCATCGTTTTCTCCTAATCGCCAATCCCGCAGCTGGTCTAGTTTGGATGAAAAGAGCTAATCACCATTACGTATCCGAAACAGCAAATTTCGCGGTAACTCTCCCGGCAACTAAGGTGTTTGCGGTACGAGCAGTGAGGAACGATCTTACCTTCAGCTCACAACATGAATCCTTCATCCCTCAATAACTGAACTGGCACCTCTAGCGGTGGAAATTTTAGAACCGTTCGTCCCACTTCGGGCAGCAGCTTGAGGTAAAAATCCGTTGCGTTATAGGGGATTCCGAAGCTGAACAGAACCGTTCTTGCTTGCTGCTTCGAAGGATAGGACTGCTGCGCCTTTGAGGAGTGTTGAGGTCTTTCTACCTCAATGCATATTTGAGCGTCGGGGCCAGTCCTGATGCCGACCGTCACCAGCATATGCTTTTCTTGGACTGGAAGCGTAGCACAAGATCTTTGTACATTACCGTTCAAGCCGCCAATCTGTCACAGTTGATGCGTCGAGATACAGAGGCACGCGGGAGGGAAGTGTGCCATGTTCCAGCGCATCACCGGGTCACCTCGCAATGCGTGATGCAGTTTTCGATACAGGCCGTTTCTAGTTTCGACGGAGCAGTGAGATTTAATCGCTTCGAAATACAGTGCTGCCGCAGATGGCTTTTGCATCCAAGTTCCGGCAGTGAGTACCGATGTCTATTAAGGAAAAGCTTCGAGGGCTTTGCCGTGTGCTGTTGGCGGCGCAGAATTATGCAGCCACGTCTCGGGTGGTGCCTCGGTTAAGACAGGCGCAGCAAGAACTCCTTGAACAATTGGCATCGAACGCAAGCGGCGAGAGCATCACCATCGAACATGGCGACACCGGAGTTGATTCTCGACTCTAAACCAGAGGACGTTTTCCTGAGCGCCCATTGCTCAATGTGTCCCAAGGTGAGATTCCGAATAACCGGAAATACGTTGAGCGATAAATTTCTACTCCGGCAGATGTTCGACGTTCACGTTCACATAGCACATGAGCATGAAGACCATCCCGGTTTGGAACGATAACAGCGGAATCGCGGAGTTTCAGGCACTATGATGGGTCATGGAAATAACAAAACGCCGAGGCTAAACGGGT
>QHZY01000257.1 GCA_003224855.1 Acidobacteriota bacterium
CTGGACGAATTGAGGCGTCTGTCAGGCGGATTACAACTGAAAGCGTCAACAACTGTCAGAAGCGCATCCTGTGATTTGGTTCGGCATCTGAACACCACCCATATGCGGAGAGCCCGGCCATAAGTTCATGGAGTCTCCAAAATGGGCCGGGGCTTTAAATTCTAAAAAGAACGCCCGCCGCAGGCATCACTCCGAAAAGGGCAAGATTCAAGAAATGTAGTCTCGGCCTCCATGGCCTTAACGAAGTATCGTTTGAGCATTGGCAACAGGATCTGCTAGGGACTGCATATTACCCTTTTGGCAGGTTGGTCCGCAAAGTCTACACGAAGGGCGGCATATCGGCCGATCCGAAGGTTTCTGGCCTCTATGAACTCCATGCTGAGGGGTTCATACTCCTTGTAAGTGTCTCGATTACTTGGTATCGCTGAAAGGATCTCAGTAAGCATTTAAGCAGACAAATTGAACCGGGCACGTGAGTTCCTAAGCGGCAGCTGCAGGCGCAATCGAAGGGCATACGATGTAGAGCGTGGTTTTACGTTGACAGTTGCGAGTGATAATTTGGACTCTTCCTCAGCGGTGAGTTTTGGATTAACTGTTCCAATATGTCGAACATTGACGGCCTGGGACGCCAAAGGAACCTTCTATCGCTTACTATGTAAAGGCGAACAAATGCTAAGTAGGTAGACTGAAACACATGAATGGTAGAGATACGATTGTATATGCCCTATCGCCGCGCTATAGGCCTGGGGATACCTGATTGACTTGCCTCAGCGGCATGGCTATCTCTCATTATGAGAGCTTCATGTCCGTTAAGTCATCTGCTCTCGGCTGGGAACGAGGAGGTGGAGAGGAGTCATACTCCTCTGGAAGGGTCTTCAAATACTGTAGTCGGCGCTGCGTGATGATGAAAAGCGTCCCGAAGAAGATCATCCATCCTGACATCAAATAAATTTTCTTCCACGGATACACCAGGTCAGCTGGTTCGCCCACGATCTTGATGCCAGGCCCATTCGGATCATGTAAAACTCCCACAGCGGGATTGAAACGATAGCGCTCGAACCAACTGTTTGCGAGTCGTTGGGAATCTGTCGTCCGTGTGCGTGCAATTCCTTCACACAGTGGCGGCTCACCTTCGATGACGAAAGTCGTTCCAGTGAGACACTGCTCAGCGGGCACGATGAATCGAACCTCGTATTCTACGAAATAGTGGGGGACATGGTCGTTGGAAGAAGGACCCGTGTACGACCTGACCCGCACATTAGTCACATGGCCCTGAGCAACGGGCCAGCTACGTCGGGCATGGAATTCCGAGAACATCCTTCCAGCTGTGGCGATACACCCCAGCGTGCCAGCCGCCAAAAACAGCATAATCACAGCTCGGATAAATTTCGTCCTTCCACGATTTGGTAAAAAGGTCGCCAATATACTGGCGTCGCTTGCGGGATAAGAGGACACCATATACGGGCTGGACATATTCTACGGATATTACTACTAGTTCCTAATTGCGAATAGGAGGTCTTCTTTGTCCGCTCGACTTGGCGCAATGGCGGGCAGTGTAGGGGGATTGAGCCATTGTCTGCTGCTGTTTGTACTGATCCAGAGCTAAAATGAAACTGCATGGATAAAGAGAAAAGGGGAAGCAACCGAGTTAAAATGCGAGTGCCCGTCGAGCTCCAAAGTGAGGGGAGCAAAAGTCCCATTCGCACGGAGACGGCTGACCTCAGCCTCACGGGCTTTTATGTCGAAATGATGTTTAACCTCAACGTCGGTACACCACTTGATATCAAGCTGCAGATCGGCGACACAACTGTTCTGACGATTGGAAGAGTTGTCACCTGCGACCCCACCGTTGGAAATGGGATTTCATTTACGAAGATGCTGCCTGAGGACAGGCAGGAGCTTGCGATATTCCTTCAAGCTGCCGAGGCACCTGAGTAGTAATAACACGGGCCGCATTACTGGATAAATTTCAGTTGTTCCGGGGCGGAGTCCAGCAATGGTATTTGGGAAGGGTTGCGCAGAGACGTACCGAACCGCTCGCTAGCTTAAGGATTAGCTCACTGTAGTCGGGCGGCTCGCGGTATCCCATGTAGAAGTCCTTTTGATCTTCCTTGAGATGGGCGGGACCTTTGTGCCACCAGATCGAGGAGACACTCATGGGAAAGGACCCAATTTCCTTCTTTGAGAAAATATTGGCCAACTGATAGGCCTTCACCATTTTGCCGTCCGAGTGGTACAGCACGAGAACTGCACCATAGCCTTCGTTGTGCCAATTGTCCAGCGTGACGAGGTCGCCATTGTTGGATACGAAAACCTCTACCGGCGCAATCGGGTTCGGCATGTCTATTATGCGCTCCAAGCGATAACCACTGTCGGACTGTTCGCGAAAGAATGCGGCCTGTGCGTGCTTGCCGATTTTGGCCCCCTTAAAACCAACGGTCTCGCCCCATGACTCGCCTGGCGTGATTCGGACGAAATATCGCCTGTCTGCGCTGAACACTTCCCGGATCTGTGGCGTCATCCACTCATCCGCAAC
>QHZY01000117.1 GCA_003224855.1 Acidobacteriota bacterium
CTGTTTAATTTTGAACCGCCGGTGACCGATGATGAAGTCCGGGCTGCCTCGCTGCAGTTTGTGAGAAAGATTACGGGATTCAATAAGCCGTCCAAGGCGAACGAGGCAGCCTTCCAGGCGGCGATTGATGAAGTGGCGAATGCGTCGATGCGTCTGCTGCGTTCGCTGGAGACGAGCGCGCCGGCGAAGAACAGGGAAGAGGAAGCGGCCAGGGCCAAGGTGCGAGCGGCGGTGAGATTTGGGAAGTCCGCGTAAGGGCAAATCTTAAAGCGCAGAGAACGCAGAGAAAAAACACAAGGCCGTTTACCACGAAGGGCACGAACGAAAATCTTACCCCAAGAACTAATTGCACAACGCGCGAAGAACTGGCCCCAGAGTGCACCGAGAGGGCGCTCAAAAGAAAGACGGCGCTAAGCGACTTTCAGGCAGTCGCGCCGAACCGGACCGAGACCAGCTTCGAAACCCCGGGTTCCTGCATGGTGACGCCGTAAAGCACAGGAGCAATGCTCATCGTCTTCTTGCTGTGAGTGATGAGTACGAACTGAGTTTGCACGCTCATTTCGCGGACCAGTTCCGTGAAGCGGCCGATGTTGGCTTCGTCGAGAGGGGCATCGACTTCGTCCAGGATGCAGAACGGGCTGGGCTGATACTGGAAGATTCCGACCAGCAGGGCGAGCGCGGTCAGGGCTTTTTCGCCGCCCGATAACAGCAGGACATTCTGCAGCTTCTTGCCCGGGGGCGAGGCTACGACGTCAATGCCGCTTTCGGCGCTGTTTTCTTCGTCGGTCAGGCGCATGAAAGCGTGGCCGCCGCCGAAAAGTTTTTTAAATGTCGTCTGGAAGTTTTCGTTGATGCGGGTAAAGGCTTCTTCGAATTTCTGGCGCGAGAAGGTATCGATCTCCCGAATCGTAGCGTGGGTGTTCTCGATCGACTCGATCAGGTCGGTGCGCTGAGTTTCGAGGAAAGTGTGCCGCTCGGCGGTCTCTTTGTATTCTTCCAGCGCCATCATATTGACCGGACCCATGGCGTCGAGCCTGGTGCGCATGTCACGGGCGGACTGATCTTCATGAGTAAGCTCGTCGCCAGAAAGAGGGGTTATCGTGGGATCGGCCGCGAGTTCCTGCCGCTCCACCCCAAGTTCGTTGAGGCAGGTCTGGTCCATGTATTGCAAATCGGACTGGAGTTTCGCAGCATTGGCGGAAAGCTCGCCACGGCGGTCGCGGGCGGAATCGAGTAACTGGCGGGCAGATTGAAGAGCCGTGTCGATTTCGAGCAGGCGAGAGCGCACCTGCTCGGATTCGGCCTGCAGCAGCCCGTCGCGGGCCGCGCACGCATTACGCTCGGCTTCCAGGTCGAGAAGGCGAGTGGAGATGCCTTCATTTTCTCTTTCGCGCTGCTGTCGTTCGGAAGCGAACGACTTGATTTGTGCGCGCAGGGAGTCGAGACGTTGCGACATTTCGGCAACCAGCGACACGATCCGTTCGACCACCGCAGCGGCGGCACGGTGGCGCTCTTCCAGGCTGGCGACGCGGGCTAATGACAGCGAAGCGCTTTGCTCGCTGGTATCGCGGCGCTCGCGCAGGCCGGCCAGCTGCTCCTGGGCGAATGCGGCCGATTGCTCGAGTTGCGCACAGTTGTCTTCGGCGGCCGCCACATCAAGTTCGCAGACGCGAATAGATTCCTGCTGCGCGGTCCGCTCGGTGGCGAGACGCGCGCGCTCTTTTTCGGAAATCTCGATGCGCTCCCGGACCTTGGCCATTTCCGACTCGAGCTGCTGCAGCAAATGGCCTGAGGTCATGGCATGCTTGTCAGCTTCGCGCTTGTCGTTTTCAAGGCGATCGAGCAGGGAAGTGAGATCTTTGATTTCACGGCCCAGCGTGAGGACCCGCATTTCTGCCGCTTGCATGGCGCGCTCGAGGTCAGCAAGAACGCGCAACACTTCGCGCAATTCGCGCTTCATGGAGAGCGGGCCTTCGGCACGCTGTTTGCCGCCGGTGACGGTCACGTTGTGGAAGCACTCGCCGCTTTGGGAGAGGAAGAAGGCGTCGGGATTTTCAAGCGCAAGCGCGCGCGCGTAGCCCGGGTCAGGGACGATGTAGCCGTCACGAAGTTTGGGCAGAATTACTTCAAGCGATTTGCCAAAGCCATTCAGAACGCGGATGGTGTTCTTCAATGGGAGGATGGTGTGGTCGGGCGGCGCGGGCCGGTTCTCATCCACGCTAAAAGAAAACTTTGCCTGTGAGTCCTCGGGATGCACCAGGAAAGTGGCGCGGCCATCGACATCGGAGCGAAGCAGGCGCAGGCCTTCATCGGCAGCGTCCCAGGATTTGACCACGATATAGTTAAGTTCGTCACGCAGGAAGTCTTCAACCACTCCTTCGTAGCGCGTTTCAACTTCCAGAAAATCCGCCAGCACGCCCGCGGGAGTGTTGCCGCCCTGCAGTCCGCCGGATTGAAACAGGCGGCGAACGGATTCTGTGGAGTAGCCGTGCTCGGCGATGACGGCTTCGAGTGATCCGCGCTTGCCGACCGCCGAGGCATATTCGGCGCGCAAGCCATCGAGTTGCTTCTTGCACTCGGATTCTTCCTGGCGTTTGCTCTCAAGAGTCTGCCGGGTGTGCCTGATTTCCTGGTTCAGCGCGTTGAGACGCTGCGAGACGGTCTCAAACTCAAGCGCCAACTGGCCGCGCTGCGATCCGAAACCTTCAACCTGTGAGCGAGCGCCTGACATTTCCGCTTCAAGTCGCGAGCTTTCGCGATCGACGGCGGCAAGGCGTTCCTGATGTTGCGTTAGCTGGTTGCGGAGGTTAGAAGCTCCCGCCATCGCCTGGAAAATCTCACCGCGAGATTTTTCCTGCTGCTGTTCGAGCTGAGCAAGCGCATTGGCTGCAGCCGCGGCTTCCTGCTGGGCGCGGGCAAGTTCGTCTTTGGCCGCAGTCAGATCGGCGGAGGCGGAATCGAGCACCTGCTGATTGGCGTCGCGCTCGGCCTGCAGCGCGGTGAGGCGGTGATTGACCTGCGCCATCTCGAGATCGGAGGAGGCAGAGCGGGTGATCAGCTCAGCGCAGCGTTCTTCATTGTGCCGGCGCTGGCCATAGGCGGATTCGCTGTCGAGCTGGATCTGCGCAAGGCGGTCGCGATTCTGCCGCAACTCGGATTCAATGCCGTATCCGCGCTGGGTACGATCGGAGTGCTCGGAGCCGAGTTCCTGCACGGCTTCGTTGTGAGCGATGATTTCCCGGGCGATGGCGGCGATCTGGATTTCGAGTTCCTGCGATTCATGTTCCAGCAGCGAGAACTTGCTGGCGAGCACGACGCGCAGTTTGCCGCGCATTTCATCGCGTAGTTTCGCGTAGCGCTCAGCTTTTGATGCCTGACGCTTGAGGGAGTTCATCTGGCGCGTGACTTCCTCGAAAATGTCGTTCACGCGGGAGAGATTCTGTTTGGATTCTTCGAGCCGGGCTTCCGCCAGCCGCTTCTTGGTCTTGAACCTGGTGATGCCGGCGGCTTCCTCGAGAATGGCGCGACGATCGGTGGGTCGACTGCTGAGAATCTGGCCGATACGGCCCTGCTCGATGAGAGCATAGCTCTCCGGCCCGAGCCCGGTGCCCATGAACAGTTCCTGAATGTCACGCAGCCGGCAGAGCTTTCCGTTCAGCAGGTATTCGCTGTCCCCCGAGCGGAACAGGCGGCGGGTGACCACAATTTCTCCGGCGCGAAAGTGCTGCTGGAATTTGCGCCGACGAATTTTTAGAACGACCTGCGGAGCAGCGACGGCTATGGGCTCCACTGGTTGAGCCGGTTCGTTCGACTCAGATTCTTCACTCACGCCGGGGCGCGCTTCTTCCGTCAGGCGTTCGGTTTCTTCAGCACTGCGGGAACGGATCTCGGCTTCATCCCAGTCGTCGGTGGGCATCTCTTCCTGAATTTCGACCTCGGTGGGCGCGCCGGCGTCGGCGCCCTCATAAACCTCGGGGTCAATCAGTGAAAGCGAGACTTCGGCCATGCCGTTGGGCTTGCGATCGCGGGTGCCGGAAAAGATCACATCTTCCATGCGTGAACCGCGCAGGGTCTTGGCCGACTGCTCACCCAGCACCCAGGAGATGGCGTCGGCAATATTGGATTTCCCACAGCCGTTGGGACCGATGATGGCGGCGATGCCGTCGCCGTGAAACTTCAATTCAGTGCGATCACTGAAGGACTTGAAACCGAGAATCTGAAGCCTTTTCAGTTTGAGCAACGGAAACTCCTTGCGGGCAGTGCTAGAACTGGGATTAAGAGACCGGCAGCCGGGTTTACCAACTCGATTCCTCCACGCTCGAAACCACCAAGCGCTGCACCCCGGCTGGGAAGGGCAGGCACGGATTAGGCGTATGGTAACGGCGAAATCCGGCCGGGGTCAAGTAATAAAACACCATATCTGGTATGCCCTTACGACTAGCCTCAGTATCTGCCACACACAATGCAGCTATCGACCGAGAAACGGCTGGTGAGAGAAGGAGGAAGGAAGAATCGCGGAGAGCGAGATCAGGCTAGCGCAGGAAGGGGAAAGGAGCAAGGGAATTGGAGAACAGAGAGGCCCACTGAAGCCGCTTTTGGCTTGAGTGGGAATACCCAGATTACGTGTGTTCGACGCTATCGGGACTGAACCGTTTACGTTCTCGCCGTCGTAGAGGTAGCTAGTTGTGCCCAGCGGGGCCGGACTTCTGGATGCGTCTGCCGAAGGGATCGTACTTGAAGGTCGTGGTGCCGCCGTTGGTGCCCGGGACTACTGCTTGCACCAGCCGATTCTCGAAGTTCCAGGTGAAGCTGCGGCCTTGAGCGTCCGTGAGGATATTGCCGGTTGCGTCGTAGGCGATGACCGAACTGTTTATATCTTGTCGGACATATCAGCAGTCGCGCGCGCGTCAGAGCGAGTTGCCTCACCGGCCGACCTGACTGTGTCTCCGCATTTGACCATAGAGGAAGAGCACAATGACCGTCAGCAATGCAGACCATATGACGCTGTTTAGCAACATGAGCGCCAGCAACGACTCTGAGCTCTGAGGTTGAAAATAGACCATTGGGAACGCGAGAATTTCAGACATTTGACGCCAACGACACGTAGCGGCGGTTGGCGTGATGAGTTCTGACTTGGTAAAGCAAATCCACGCTGCTATTAAGTAACCAGCCACAAAAGCGATAAATATGGCTATGGTGTTCCTCTTTCGTAACAAATCTATCACCTCCCTAAGGCTTTTCAGGGCGTGATACACGTATTCGATCGTCTGCCCTTTGCGGTCCGTTTTGCTGGTCAAATTGCCAGCAGCGTCATAGGCGTACATCTCCACGAGCGAAGACGGGAAGGCAGTTTGTGTCACACGTCCAAAGGCATCGTAACCGCGAAAGAAAGAACCTCCCTGGGCTTCAGTCGGTCCGGAACTCACGCTCTACCAGGCTAGGAAACACCAGCACCAGGGCACTCTAATTTTGTGCGTGAGCCAAGCCGAACTAACGTGCCGGTTGAGCATTTTTCGACTGCGTATCGGCCCACAGTTGTGCCTCCTCGTAAGCTGTCTTAAGCTCCGAATCGGCTTTCCAATCAGCGAAGAACTGCCGCAGTCCTTTTTTCTCGAAGAGATGCTCCAGGATTCCGTCCACTATCGCTCGCTTGATCGCTTCATCCCCAGCTCGGTACAGCCTCTCCATCCACTTCTTCCACCTCGCGAAGGATTTGCTGCTCCCACCGTCATTATCCCAACCCTTCAGCATGCATCCTTGGGCTTCCCAAGCCGCGCTGTACCTCGTCAGTGTCCATTCACCTTTAGGATCGGTAAGTATGCAGCGCTCGAAGTACGGCATCAGCAGATTCTCAAGTTCCTCATCCGCTAGAGGCGGTTCGATTCTTTTTTTGAGCCTGTCAGTTGTGATGATGTCATAGACTGCCCCGGCAAGCTCTGGATCGTCGCCGCTGATTCCCTCGATGAGGTCGACTTTGGGAATCGATCCTTCCCGCTGCTCGTCCATCGCGATTGCAAACAAGAAGTCCCTGTCCATCTCCGAACTACCACAAGGGCTGATGGCGGATCAGATGAGCGACTAGAACGGCGGCTCTAACGACGATGCAGAACGCCGCGAATCCTATTAGCCAACCTTTCCGACTCGCAACGAATATAAAGCGTGCTGCACCCGAGATCGCGCCAATAAACCATCCGAACGAGATTACGGTGGCTGCCCATAAGAAGTCCGTCACGCCTTGCCACGAAGAGAGATAGTCGGCAGTGAGCCGGGTTCCTCGCACGAGAACTGAGACGCAAAGCAGCCCGATTGTCGCGACAAGACCTCCAACGAGTCCACTCGCCAAGCCCCATCCCAGAGAAGCAACTGCAGAACGCTGGCTGAACGTCGTTTGGAGTCGCATCGAACCGACTGTGCACAACCAAAGTGTGAGAACGAAGAGCGCCTCAAACACGAGGTAGTCTCGATGAACGAAAGTGCGCGGGATTCGATTTATGTCCAGAAGTTCAGCTGCGATCACTGCGTAAGCAGCAGCAAACGCCGCGATTAGATAGCTTGAATGAGACCTTTCAGCTTGAGTGTCCATCGCACCAGCTCCCTAACTTTTGCTTCTTGCACTGGCAGTCTTTCGGCAACTTGGCGAGTTCGTCCGCTAGACTTCCAGGCAAGAGTTTGGATTTCAACTTCTTGAACGGCCCAATGCCTCGTAGAACATCTGCCACGCTAAGCGCACAGGTTCCTCCAGTCGCGCGGCCTTGTTTCTCAATGTTCTTGGCGATTTCGGCTTCTTGATCAGGCGTCGTGTCGAATTCAAACATCTTGGTAGTGCTTCCGTGGGAGCTGTGATAGCGCTTGAACTTATCCGGGTCCGCGTCTTCATCGGAACAAGCGTCGCCGGAGCCGCACTTGCGGTCTGTCGTGTACCCACCTGCTGGATCGTAGAGGATCGGGTCTTCGCCGTTGTCGATGCAAACGGCGGCGTGACTTCCAAAGGATCCCCATCCAAATGGCCCAGAGTCATAAACGATAATCACAGTTGTTTTCTCGCCGAATGGATCACCGAAGTTTGCTGGCGAATTTCGCACGTACTGGTAAAAGTTCTTTCCGCCCTGGAATCCAATCGGGTCTTCGCTCAAAAATCTTCCAGTAAGCGGTGAGTAATAGCGATGCCTGAGGAAACAGAGGCCAGTCTCAGTGTCGACCTCGCGACCTGTGAAGCGGAACGGATTGACAAGCATGCCGGTGGAAGCCGTCAAATTGCCGAACGTGTCATACGTATAACTGCCTCCAACTGCACCCGCTGAGTTCGTCAATGATGTAACGGAGCCTAGGTCTTGATGCCCGTCAATCGGTTCGCGATTTCGGTGAACTTCACAGCGGTTCCCTAGTGGAACGAGTTAACGGCGAGGACTAGGTTGATGATGAACATTCCAAGTACTATGCACGACCATACCCCAGCGGGAAGTCGCGGGCTTCCTTTTCCAAGTATCGCGAGAACGAGCCCGGCGAACGATAACAATCCTGCCGCGAAGAAGGACCACAACCAGAGATGAGCCACGACTACGTTCCCGCCTCCCTGGAGGCTTGCAGTGTCGAGCGCATCAAGAGAACGGAACTGAGTAAATATTGCGAGTACGAACTGAACAGCAACGGCGACGCTCGCCAGCACCAGAGCTACGAATGAAGCTTTGTTTCTCCAGTTCGCGTAAACATTTCCTTGTCGCGATACCCAGTACCACGTCCCCGCTATAAGAGCAACCGAAGTTCCTTCTGATACTGCTAACAGTTTGGGAACATCCATTAGAAACCTCACAGTCCGCTGGCCCGTTTTCCGTTATTTTTATTGCACTCTTGGCAGGTTGATTTTCCGTCGATCGTTCCACCAGATCGGCACCGGCAGTTTGTGCGTGCTGAACGAAGTTCACGGGTATGGTTCGTTTCGCGCACGAGCCGCCGACCATGTTTTTGATTTTGGCCAGTTCGCCCAAAACAACGAGCCGCACCCTTCCGGTCGCGGCTCATTCCCCTTAGATCGCAGCTAAAAGAAAAACTCTCAGTTCTGACTACAGCTCCGCCTGTTGGCCGGAAAGCATCTCCACTTTGATTTTTCTAGCCTCAGCGTAGTGCCGTATATCCTGCATCGTCTCCGAAGGCGGATAGCTCAGCTTTTCCCCTTGTTTTGCCTTCTGGTCGGTGCCCGATATCCGATTTAGCCAGTAGATTGTTGCTCCCGCAGGCAGTCCCGATATTTTCCGTTTAAGTTCTTTTACACCGCTCAGGTGGAACTTCTTATTGAACACTTCTTGCGCGGATACGTTCACACCGCTTGGGCTAGGCAAGAGAGAGAAGCTCCAGCTACCATTCGGTTGCTGCCAGCTGTAGAGTTCATAGCCCATCGGAACCCCTGAACTTGGACGTTGCTTTGATGCATAGAGATTCATCGCTGCACAAGTGATGACGATCAAAAGAGTTTGTTTCATAAAGTTTATTGATCCATGGTCAGGCCGTCTTGCTCTGCAGCCTTGATAACGTCTTTACATTTGAAGTTTGGACCCAAGGGATGCTTGCCAGGTTGTGGCTTGTTATCCGGGCCAGGTGGATGGAGTCGGTCGCAGGCGTAGCTGTAGCAGTTGTTGGTGTGAATGTGCTTAGGATCATTCCACGGACCGGGATTGTAGACCGGCGCAGTCCCGTCCTGATTCGGAGCGCACATGTTGGCGCAGAAAACGCCATAGCCGGAAGCGGCGGCATCTTGACTGGGATCGACCTGGGGGCCTACAGGTGCCCAGCCATGTTTCGAAGACCAGCCGCCGTTCGAGTCCTGACGGTACCAGTGATAGTCAGGGTAGCCTGATCCTCCAAAATTCGGAGTGTAGTACAGCTTCACCTTATGGGCGTTGCAGGGGCACAGACCTGACGGATCAATGTGACCCACGGGATCGTTGCCGCATAGGGATAGAAGTTGGGCGCAATTTGAAAGCCTAGCGGGTCTTCGCCGAGGAACCTGCCAGTGCTGGAATCAAGATAGCGCGCCCTATAGAAGTACAGCCCCGTTTCAGAATCGAACTCGCGTCCGGTGTACCGGAAGGGATTAGTGAGAGTTCCACTGGAAGCCGCCAGAGTCCCAAACGAGTCGTAGGTGTAGGTATTGGCTAGCGCTCCTGCCGGATTGCTCAACGAGGTTACTGATGCAAGCCCGTCTCGCTGGTAATAGCTGGTTGTACTGCCTCGAAGTTCCGTCAGTTCCTCATCGACAGAAGTGCCTTCGGTGTAGCGCGCCAGAACATTCCCGCCGGTATCAACTTCCTCAATAACATTGTCGCTGTCTTCGTCGTAGAGGTAGTTCGTCGTTCCCAGCGGGCCGGATTTCTGGATGCGCCTGCCAAACGGATCGTAGCGGAAGGTGGTGGTTCCGCTTCCGGATATCGTTGCCGACGTGAGGCGGTTTTCAAAGTCCCAATTGTATTGCGCAGTGCCTGAAGAATCGGACTTTGTTAGGGTATTGCCGTTTGCGTCATAAGTGTATGTCGCTGCAGACGTTGACGTCAGCTGGTTCGACGAGTTGTATTCATACGTCGACACGCCTTGAGAACTCAGCCTATTCCCCACCGAGTCGTACGAGTAGCTATCGGTGGTCACATTCCCTTGCGTTACTTGCAACAATTGATAAAGGGGGTCGTAGGCATAATTCTCCGTGATTCCGTTCAAATAATTGCTTCTGGAGGTGCGATTTCCGGCTGAATCGTATGTGTAGCCTGCGCCATCGAGGGTTGTTGCCCCCGTCTGATGCAGCACGCTCAGCTGGTGTGAAAGCGAATCATAACTGTAATTCGTGTTGATTCCATTCGGTCGCGTCAGTTGTGTCCTCCGGCTCAGTGCGTCGTAGCTGAAGCCGAACTGCCCTGTCAGTGAATTGGTGAGCGTGCTCAGCCGATTCAGCGTGTCGTAGGCGTACGTGCTCGTGCTTCCATCGGGTGCCGTCATTCCGGTGCGGTTCGAGGAGGCATCGTACGAGTACGAATTGCTGTACGAATGTCCGGGCAGGAACATGTACTGTGTGGTCGTTCCGATGAGCCGGCCCATGTTCTCGTATGCGAATCCGTACGTGCCAGCAGGATCGGTGACCTGGCGGATCTTGCCAACCAGATCGTAAACGTAGTCCACGCCTGTCGAATCGGGATAGCCCTTGTGCGTGAGTCGGTTCAGGGCGTCATACACGTATTCGATCGTCTGCCCTTTGCGGTCCGTTTTGCTGGTCAAATTGCCAACAGCGTCATAGGCGTACGTCTCCGCGAGCGAAGACGGGAAGGCAGTTTGTATCACCCGTCCAAAGGCGTCGTAAGCGCGAAAGAAAGAACCTCCCTGGGCTTCAGCCGGTCCGGAACTCACGCTCTACCAGGCTGGGGAAACACCAGCACCTTATGGCACACTGGGCCCATGACGAACTCGCCTGTCCCACGCGTGCAGGGAATTCTCGAAAGCTGCATCAATGTTTCCGATCTGAACCGTGCTCAAAGGTTCTATCAATCGGTATTCGGGCTTGAGGTTATGACGAGCGATGAACGGTTCTGCGCTTTCCAGGTTGGACATGATGTTTTATTGCTGTTCAAGATTGGAGAATCAAAGAAGCCCGCGCAGCTTGCTGGAGGAATTATTCCTCCACATGACACATTGGGTGCAGGGCACTTTGCATTCGCCATTTCGCCGGACGTGATTGAAGACTGGCGGGCATTCCTTGCGAAGCAAGAAGTCACAATTGAATCAGAGGTGCGATGGGAGCGGGGCGGAACGAGCCTGTATTTCCGCGATCCCGACAATAACTTGCTGGAACTTGCGACACCAGGAATTTGGCCGAACTTCTAGCGAAGGTAACAACCGCCCAATGTGGACGCGCAGTGCGACG
>QHZY01000118.1 GCA_003224855.1 Acidobacteriota bacterium
CCGGCGCGGCACCGACGTGATAAAGGCACTGGCCCTGGGAGCGAACGGAGTCCTGATCGGCCGCCCGTACCTTTATGGATTGGCTGCCGATGGGCAAAACGGAGTGACTCGCGTGCTGCAGATCCTGCAGCGCGAATTTTTGATGGCAATGGCCCTAGCCGGGCGCTCCAGCATCAAGCAAATCGATCGTACGGTGCTGTGGGAATAGTTTTCTTGCTTTTAACTCGTTACAGATCGCAAGCCACTCGGAATCCATAATCTGCATACTGGAACTCCGGCGGAATACTGGAACGCGCTGCACAACGGCTGACTTTGACGTGATGCCTCCAAGATCCGCCTCGCGACGCTCGCCGCGTGCCCGACTCCGGGCCGCGCGGATTGCGCTCGGGCGATTTTGCATAATAATCGGGATCAAACCAGTCGCTGCACCACTCGTGAACGTTCTCGCAGATATCATATAAGCCGAAGCCGTTCGGAGAATATCGTCCCACCGGCTCGGGCCCATTTCGCCAGCGCTTGTGATAGTGCGGCAATGTGTCTGGCGGCGTGTTCCCCCAGGGAAAAAGCCCATGATCAATGCCCGCTCGCGCGGCACGCTCCCATTCGGCTTCGGTGGGCAAGCGATAGCTTGATCCTGAAGCTTGGGTTAGCCACTCGCAATATTTCGCGGCCTCAAACCATGAAACGGCTACAACCGGTTGATCGGGATGACTAAAATTCGAATCACTCCAGCACGGCGGCGCAGCGTTGCCGGTCGCCGTTAGGTACCGTTCATATTCCGCATTGCTGACCTGACAGGCGGCCAGATGAAATCCGTCAATCCAAACCCGGTGAATGGGATGCTCGTTATCTTGGCCGAAAGCTGAGCCCATTTCGAACCAGCCTTCAGGAATTCGAACCAGCGTAGGGGCGGGTCTCCGATCCGCCCGCCCGGTTCGCAGGCCCGGGCCTACGTGTAATGAACCAAAGTCCACCAGGAAATATTAGCCCAGACCGGACTTCCGAGCCTCTGTTCCGCTAGTCCGCATACGCCCCAGCGAGGTCTGCGCGAAGTTTGTGGGTCGCCCGGAACAAGGTGTTCTTGATCGTGCCTTCTGTGGTATTCAGAATCCCGGCCACCGTACGCAGCCTCATCCCGTGGTAGTGCTTCAGCTCAAAGACCATGCGCTCGCGGGGAGAAAGCTTTCGCAGCGCCCGCCGAATTGTGCCGCGCAGTTCACGTCCGGCAAGATTACGCTCAGGGCTCGCCGAAGGATTCTGGTCCGGCATTCGATCCAGAACGTCTTCTTCTTCGCCATCAGGGGTGATGGTGGTGACAAGATCGCGGCCACGCGAGTGCTTCTTGCGCAAATGGTCAAGGCACAGATTGGTCACAATCCTGTAAATCCAGGTATAGAACGAGCACTCAAACCGGAAGCGGGCCAGATTTATGTAGGCGCGCAAAAACGCCTCCTGGTAAATATCCTGGCCATCTTCATGAGAGCCGGTCAGATGGATGGCAAGGCGCAACACTGGCCGGTCATAATTGCGAACCAATTCCTCGAACGCCGCGGTATTGCCTTGTTGCGCCTGGCGGATCAGCGCGAAATCGTCCGCCCCGCGCGGCGCGCGACTTCCGCTCAAAGGAGCGACCGGATAGCTTAACCCCGTCTGCAAGCGAAATTTGCCAGTGTCCGACAACATATCGATTCACCCTACGAATTTGTAGCCCGTGCCATGGACGGTCAGAATGAAGCGCGGCTCATCCGGCTTGGCTTCGATTTTCTGTCGCAGCCGCACGATGTGCGTATCCACGGTCCGAGTGGTTGGAAAATGCTCATAGCCCCAGACATCCTCAAGCAGACGGTCTCGGGTCAGAGTTTCTCCGCGATGGTTCAGGAAATACTTCAGGAGCTCGAATTCTTTGGCCGAGAATTCCAGCATCCGGCCCTGTCGTGAGACCTGGCAGCTGCGCACGTCAACTTTCACATCCCCAAATTCGTATTTCTCCAGTTGCGATGAGGAAATGTTCACGCGGCGAAGCACCGCTTTTACCCGCGCCAGCAGTTCGCGGATGGAGAACGGCTTGGTTACATAGTCGTCGGCGCCCAGTTCCAGGCCCACAACTTTGTCCACTTCCTGTCCTCGTGCTGTCAGCATGATGATCGGCATCGCCGGACGTTCTGCCTTCAATCGCCGGCACACATCGAGGCCGCTCATTCGCGGCATCATGACGTCGAGGATCACCAAGTCCGGCCCCTCACTGAGCGCGCGTTGTAATCCGGTTACCCCATCGGGCGCCGTGATCACCTCGTAGCCTTCATACTCGAAGTTGTCGCGCAAACCGGCCACCATGTTCGGCTCATCTTCGACAATGAGAATTCTCGCCATTTCACGGGTTCCCTTCGCCTTCACCGGTGCTTCTATCATTTCGGTGCGCGCCACTGCATCCTCCGAAGGATCATCATTTCTAAGCTGGGTTCGCTGTCAACTGCTGGTTTATCGGCAGTGAGATAGTGAAGACGCTCCCCCGTCCGGGAGCGCTGTCCACCGTCACTTGTCCGCCATGCGCCTCTACAATATGGCGCACCAGCGAAAGGCCAAGTCCGCTGCCCTTGGTGTTATGGACCAGCGGGTCTCCGACCCGGTAGAACTTTTCAAAAATCTTGTTCTGCTCTTCCGAAGGAATGCCGATGCCGTGGTCAGAGACTTCCAACTTGACCGCTCCGCTGTCAGGATAAAGATTGACCGCGATGTGCTTCCGGTCCTGTGAGTACTTCAGGGAATTGTTCACCAGGTTAAGCACCGATCGCGCGATCGCCTCGCGATCGACCTTCAGGGGCGGAACTTCCCGGATGTTTTCTTCAAAGGTGAAGCCGTTCTGCTCTATCTGATAACGATAAGATTCCAGGGTGTTTTTCACCAGTTCAGCAACATCGGTCTCGCGAAAATCGTATTCTTTGCGTCCCGCCTCGATGCGTGAGAAGTCGAGAATATTGTTGATCAGAGCGCTCAGCCGCTCACTCTCCTTGCGAATGATGGTGTAGTACTCCTGAGATTTCTCCGGACCCGAGATGCGGCCCATCTCCAGTGTTTCTGCATACAGACGGATCAGCGAAAGCGGCGTTCGCAACTCGTGAGAGACGTTGGATACGAAATCTGACTTCAGCCGCGCAACCGCCATCTCCTTGCTCACATTGCGATAGGTCCAGAACAGTCCGGCAGCCAGCATCAGCGACAATGCGCCCAGCGTAAGCAGACTGGTGTGCGCAAACCGCTCTCCGATCGCAGCCAGGGTCGTGCCGCGCAGTTTGATTGCCAGCATGATTCCTGGAAAGACAGACTCCATGTTCCGTTCAACTTCGGCCGTGCCGCCATCCCAGCCGGCAGAGGTGACGATGGGTGTCGAGTCGTTTTTGGGATGGATCATCATCACGGCGTGCTCGGTGCTGCTCTGCGCTTCGCTCATGTTGTGATTCATCACCTTTTCCAGAGTCTCGGGGAAAAACTTGTCGCGCATGTACTCGGGGTCCAGGATGATGCCGCCTATAAACTTCTTGCCATTAACCTCGTCCTTTCCGGCGAAGAGAAATGCCGGCTGATAAACATGTTTGTCGCCGCGAGTCGGGTACTCCGATTCAACGTAGTAAGCCGTACCCTTGTGCGCCATCTTGCTCATCTTGTCGTGGAAGCTCTCAAATTCTATGCTCAGCCAGCCTTCGTACATTTTTGAGTAGGAGCTTGCTTCCGCCCGAACATCGGGATCACTCATCCGATAAGGCTGCGAGCGGAAGATCAAGCCGTGCTGGGGATCGTAAAAAAAGACATGCGTGACGTAAGGGTGAGAGGCCAGCGCCTTATCCAGGTTCCCGCTGCAGACGTTGGTTACGCCTGGAAAACTATTGCGAACGTCGTCTGCTAGTTCATATGCGCGATGAGCAAATTGTTTTTCTGAAATAGCCAGTACCTGGCTGAAATCGCGCTGGATGGCGGCTTCAATCTGCCGATCGCGCTGGATATGTTTTACATGCAGCACGCTGACAAAAACCAGGGCCGCTGCCGGCAGTACGACAGCTAACTCCAGCATGAGCAGGAGACGCGCTTTATCGCTCCAGAACCGGTTCCGTTTGGCAGAAGTGCTCATCGACGGAAATTAACATAATCGAATGCTGGCAGCAGGGTGTTAATAGCCAGCAAAAAAACGTTAAAAGTTGTGAACTGATTGTTAATAGGGTGGTTACGCTTGCGGTTCAGCGAATCTGGTTAGACTGGCTCAGTTGCGGCAAGCGGAAGTCTACCGTCACGTAAGTCTGCGCCTCCATGGCTTTTCCATTCACCACGAATGGCTGATATCGCCACTGGCGCACCGCCTTGTAGGCCGCCTGCCCAAGCAGGAAAGAACCGCGTACCAGTTTCAGATCGCGGATAACTCCATCGCGGCTGATAAGAGCCTCGAGCACGACCGGGCCTTGCAGGCCCGCTTTGATTGCTTCGACCGGATAGCTGGGATTCACCTTCTGGAGCAGCAACTTCTGGGAAATCTCTTCGGATAACGAAACCGGTTCCATAGCCGCAGCCAGAGATTGTCCGTATCGCGCGGCGATGCCGGTCATCGGCATTCCATGGACCTTAGTCTTCAGGCTGTCGGGAATCCGGACCGGTGCTGTTGGCGTCATCAGAGCAGAGGATCTGGTTTCGGGTGCAGTCGATGCCTCGGGTGCGGACTCGTCGGCTTCATGAATCGTAGGTCTGCGTTCGGAGGCGAATTGCGGCGTCACTCTTATGTGCACTACTTCATTTTCAGGTTGGCGGTTGTGGGCCAGTTTAGATTCAGCGGTTTGATCCTGTGCCCTCCGAGCGGGGGCCGATTGTTCTCCGCTTGCAAACCAAGCTTCTCCGTCTGTCGATTTCGCCACGCTCACCGGTGCTTTGGCGCCGCTGAAAGCATAGCCGATGCCAAAGATTGCGACGGCCGCGGCCGCAATCGTAAGGAGTTTTCCTCGCGATCTTTTGGGCACGCTGAATGTTCGTTCGAATTGGGAGCAGCGATCGAGTACCGCCTGCAGATCAGGAGGGCGGAACCATTCACGATGGACATCGATCGGCCTGACGATGTCCATCGCCTGCGCCAATGAATCAGGGGGGGCTGCTAGGGGGAGGGGTTGGGCTGCCTCGGGTGTTACACCCGTTTCAACATGACTGAATTCGCCGGCGACCGGCGCGAATAGTGAAGCTTTCGGGGGAGTGGGCGAAACAAAGCCCAGTTTCGGCAGCCACCCCTGCATATGCGCCAGAAATTCGCGCGATTCCAGCAATGCCCTTTTGCTGCGCTCATGCTCAATCGGTCTGGTAAGTACCAGGTCAGCACCTGAATGGTAGGCCGCAGTAACTGAGTCAGGTGCAGCCAATCCGATCGCCATTGCCTGTTGGTTTGCCCTAAGCTCGTGCGCAGCCTGCAGTAAAAATCCCGCCTCAGCGCCCTCGTGCCAGTCGGAAATGACGACGTCGAAGCTGCGCGCGGTGATCTTATCTACCGCACTGAAAATATCCGAGCAAAGCTCGACTCGGAAGTCCAGATCGCGAAGAATCTGGCTTAACTCACGCGACGTCTCCTGATCGGAGGAGAACAGTAGAGACAGAGGCGGCATAAACTGAGGCTATGCTTGCGGTTGCACGTCAGCAAGTTACCGAGTGCCACTGGCTTTGTTCGCCGATGGCCAGTAACGAAGAGGTCGATTACCTGTACTAACGGACGCTCGCAAGTTTTCCCCTTGCTCAGAACGAGTTTCCGCGTGTTTGGCGCCGGCCAGCTTGTTTCGACTACAATCCGCATCGCTTTCAACAAGGATGACAGATGCGGAAATTTATGAATGCGATCGGCTTATGGTTTTTCGCGGCCACAACCCTGATGGCGCAGAACCAGGACTACAGCAAAGTCGAGATCAAGGTCACCAAAGTGGCGGGCACGGTTTACATGTTGCAGGGTGCAGGCGGCAACATCGCCGCCTCCATAGGCGAAGACGGGATCGTCGTGGTGGATGATCAGTTTGCTCCGCTGGCGGCAAAGATTGAAGCCGCCCTGCGGGGTGTGACCGACAAGCCGGTACGTTTCATCATCAACACGCACTACCATATCGATCACACAGGCGGAAATGCATGGTTTCAAAAACAGGCGCCCATCATCGCCCACGACAATGTGCGCAAGCGCCTGGAACAGGGTAGTGTTGCGGGAAACGGCAGCACTAAAGATGTGCAGGCGCCGGCATCTGGAGATGCGCTTCCTATCCTCACCTTTGATCACGACGTTACGGTGCATTTGAACGGCGAAGATATTCGGGCGCTGCACTTTCCGAGCGGTCACACCGACGGCGACAGCATAATTTTCTTTCTCAAATCGAACGTCGTGCACATGGGAGACGACTTCGTTACTTACGGCTTCCCTTTCGTCGATCTTGAGAGCGGGGGCAGCGTGCAGGGTATGATCACCGCTACCGATGAGGTTGCGGCTGCGTTGCCCCCTGACGCCAAAGTGATTCCCGGCCACGGACCGCTTTCTTCTCTCGACGAGCTTCGTCAGTTCACAAAAATGCTTAAAGACACGCAGCGTCTCGTGCAGGCGGGAATCAAGCAGGGAAAATCACTCGAGCAGATGCAGAAAGAGAATATTCTCGGGCCCTGGCAGAAATACTCGGGAGAGTTTGTAACCTCGGAACAATGGCTGATCACTCTGTACAACGACCTGACCGGAAACAAGTCGGGCGAACTGATAAAGCACAACTGAACTACTTCTCTGTGATGACCAGCTCTCCGTTCTGAACGCGGAGATCGCCGACGAAATCAGGCAACTTCAGACGGTCGCGTTGTTCCAGCAATTTCTGTTGAAGCTTGTCATTCACCATTGAAACCGGAATGCTCAGATCACCGATTTTGAACTCAGTAGGGTAAAAAGTGACATAACCATCTTTATCGCCCAGATGGCCGGCCAGGCTGACATACACTTGCTTCCCCTCGATCTCTGTCGCGAATTGCCCACGAACTACATCATCCACGAAGCTCACTTGATAATCGTCGACTTTGGGAGATTCGGTTGCAGTGGCGGACGTATTTTCCGCCGCGGGGGCCGGCGCAGGATTCGATTGCGTTAGTGCGGCAGCGACCTCGCCCCCTGTGAGATGAACTTCTGCCTGATTATGGCCGCTGTTATGGGCGTTCTCTAATTCGCGTAACTTGCTTTCGAACGACTGCGCGTTCAAAGAGCGTGTCGCGCTGTCCACCGGTGTGGCGACTGGTGCCGGCTTCTTGAGCATCAGAAAGATCACAAGCACGCCGCCCGCCTTTGATGCCTTCATCACCTGCCCCACAAAGAAGCCCGCAACTGTCTTTTTCCCCGCCCGGTACTGTTCGACCTGCTTGGGATTGGCCGCAATCAGTTCATCAATGATCTTGTCGAGTGCCGAAGTATCCGTGGTCTGTTGCGGCCGCCCTTCTTCTTCGTAGATCTTCGGAAAGTCCTTACTGCGCTCAAAGGCAAGGTCATAAAGGTCCTTCAGCATTTTTCCAGAAATCGTTCCACTCTCTACCAGGTCGGCCGATTCTGCCACTCCTCGCATTGAGATCGGGGAATCCCCGATCTCCAGGTTTCTAGCCTTTAAGCGTCCCATCAACTCGCTCTGCACCAGGTTCGCCACACGCTTTGGATTCTTCGCCGCTTTCGCCGCTGACTCGAACTGGTCTGCGAGGCTTTTGCTGGAGGTCAGCACCTGCGTGTCATAGTCAGTGATGCCAAACTGCTCCCTCATACGGAAGCGGCGTGCTTCCGGCAGTTCCGGCAACTTGCGGCGAATCTCAGCCTGTGATCGCTCATCGACAATCAACGGGAATAGATCGGGCTCCGGGAAATACCGGTAGTCGTGGGCCTGCTCCTTTGAGCGCATGCCGTAGGTTTTGCCCTCACTCGGATTGTAGAGCCGCGTCTCCTGCACCACTCTTTCACCGCTATCGATAACCTCGATTTGCCGTTCAATCTCATACGCCAGGGCCTCACGAATAAAGCGAAATGAGTTTACGTTCTTCACTTCCGTTTTGGTCCCCAGGCGGGTCTCGCCCCGTCGCCGAACACTGACGTTGGCATCGCAACGCAACGAGCCTTCTTCCATGTTGCAGTCGCTGATGCCCGTGTACAGGATGATTTCTTTTAGCCGGGCGAGGAATTCAAATGCTTCGGCGGGCGACTCAAGATCCGGTTCGGTCACGATCTCAATCAAGGGCACGCCGCTGCGGTTCAGATCGATCGCCGTCTGCTCGGCGGCCTGCGGGAATCCGTCGTGCAGGCTTTTGCCGGCGTCTTCTTCCAGATGAACACGCGTGATTCCGACCTTCTTTTTGCCGCGGTCGGCTGAGATCTCGACCCAGCCATGTTCCGCCAGGGGCTTGTCATATTGCGAAATCTGATAACCCTTGGGCAGGTCGGGATAGAAATAATTCTTCCGCGCAAAGATGGATGTTTCGCGGATCTCGCAGTTCAAAGCCATCGCCGCTAATGCGGCAAACTCCACCGCCTTCCGATTGAGCACCGGTAAAGCACCGGGCAAACCCAGACATACCGGGCACACATGAGTGTTGGGAGCGGCCCCGAAACGCGCAGAACAGGAGCAAAAGATCTTACTTTCCGTCAGGAGCTGGACATGGACCTCTAACCCGATGACGGGCTCAAAGCGGGTAACGGCTGCTACATCCGCCGGAGAGGGCGCTGGCATTTGCAGATTATAAAGTCAGACAGGGCAGTAAAGCTGGCGACGCACCAGGCCAAAAAACGGCAGGGCCGACCCCCTGCCGCTCACAATACCTGGTTACCTGCTTCGATTGACTGCTTTTTTCAATTCCGCCCCTGCCGTGAATTTGGCTACTCTGCGGGCGGCAATTTTGATGGTCGCGCCGGTCTGCGGATTGCGGCCGTTGCGCGCCTTTCTCTGGGATACTGAGAATGTACCGAACCCGATCAACGCGACTCGATCTCCCTTTTTCAGCGCCGCAGTAATGCTATCCACTGCCGTGTCGATGGCAGCTGCCGCCTGTGTCTTGTTGATGCGGCTACTCGCTGCTATCCGATCAACGAGGTCAGCTTTGTTCATCTTTTCTCCTGGCCAGGTCTGGTTTTCCGTGTTTCGCGCGCGCGGGAGGGTTGCGCCCGCAAAGCAGAAAACCTGGCGGACTTATTTAGCTCTTCAGTTTTTTGAAAGTCAACTGTGGAAATCCTTGTCCCATGCCGAGTTTGGCTCCCCCTGCACTCCTTCAGTCAGAACTTGTGCCATGCTTTCGCTGCCATCACGACCAGGAGAGCGGCGGATCCGGCCAGCGCGTTGTACTCGCGGTGCTGCTTGTATAAGGCCCAGGAAAACTTTGAGGCGTCTTTTCGGTAGGCGGTGAAGCGCGGAAAAATCCTAGGCACCGCATTTGAATAGCTGCCAAATTCAGCAAACCGTTCGCGCAGAAACTCCTCCTCCCCGGTGATCACTGGAAGGTATATAGCAAAGAACATCAGCACTACGCCCGCCAGTATCCACAAGCTTTGCGCGACCCAGGCGAAGCCAATGGCGAGAATCAACGATCCCAGGTAGAGCGGATTCCGCGTGTAGGCATACGGCCCTGTAGTGGCCAACTCCTCGTTTTTCCGGACGTAGCCCGATGCTAGAGTTCGGACCACTAATCCCACAATTACCAGCACCGATCCCTGGAAAACCGAAGCAGCAGTGGGCCGCGACAGCCACAAATAAGCAACCGCGAAGGCAAATCCTACCGGAACCCGGATGCGCTTTGCCAACCTCGACCACTCAGGCATAGCTCTTCCCGAGCAGTGCGAAAGCAGCCTCTGCAGCCTGCCGCACGCTGATTGACAACAGTCCCGCCTCCGTTTCGCGATGCCTTTTCCGTGAGGTGATGCTGGTCGGACTTCGCAGCACCATGCTTCGGGTTCCATACGGTCCAGTGCGCGCCGGATCAGTTGGTCCATAGATGGCAAGCACCGGAACCTGTAAGGCAGCCGCCAGATGCAGCGGGCCGGTATCGCCGCCAATGAACAGCCGCGCCCGTCGGGTCAGCGCCACAAGGTCGCTGATAGAAGCGCAAAACAACTCTGCAGTTGCGCCGCCGCTCATCTTCACTTCCTGCGCTAAGTCCTCCTCGCCCGGCCCATGGTTTACAACCGTGCGCAGCCTATTTCCCAGAAACAGCTTCGCCATCTGGCCATAGCGATCTGCCGGCCACCGCTTGGCACCCCATCCTGTTCCAGGATTCATCAGCACGAAATTCTGAATTCCCCGTTCTTTCAGCCATTCACACACTCTCGCCTC
The DNA here is from genome assembly GCA_003224855.1 of Acidobacteriota bacterium. Taxonomy (GTDB): domain Bacteria; phylum Acidobacteriota; class Terriglobia; order Terriglobales; family Acidobacteriaceae; genus Gp1-AA142. Next base: position 10,329 of record QHZY01000118.1, read on the forward strand.
GGAACCGGAGTCGCGCGGGAGGGTAGGAATTAGAGCAGGCAAAGAGTGTCCCACCACGTTTTCGGCCATCGAAAGATTCTGCTCGATCACGTGCGCCCCGCGCGACATCACGCGATGACCATAGAACATTGAGGCAACATTTTCTCTAGGCTGCATGGCGCCGACGACCGTGTCTGCGCCCGCCCAGGCTGCAAACAGGGCCGATTTTGCAGCGCCCTGAAAGTCCAGCGCAATCTGGTAATTTTTTGAGCGCACATCGCTCAATGCTGCCGCAACCTGCTCTATGGTTTCGAGCGAGAGCAGATGCGAACGCCACTTCCGGGTGTTCACGGTATGGACGTTGTCCACCAGAGGACGTTGCTCAGAGCGTGCCCCGCATCGTGCCATTGGCAGCGTACATAAGAGCTCTGCCCATCGTTCCTCAATCAACCATCCCAGGGTTGCGTTCGGATAGCACTGCCGCAGTGCTGCTGCCGCGGGGAGCGCATGAATAACATCTCCCATCGCGCCCAGGCGCACAATGAGAAGGCGGTCGAGTTTCCGGGAAGGGGAGTTGTTTGCCGACCGGTCAATCACGATCCCGGCCGCTTCAGGTTACGAATGGTCTCGCTGCTGGAATGGTTCTTGGGATCGCCCACGATCTCAACCTTGCCGCCACACTCGAGCACCGCATCACGCTCCGGCACCGTCTCGGCTGTGTAGTCTGTTCCTTTGGCATGGACGTCCGGTCGCAGCGCGCGAATCAGCGAGCGCACGTCCGGCTCATTGAAGATGACCACAGCATCCACGCAGGCCAGCGCCGCTACAATCTCTGCACGCTCCTCTTCGCCGACGATTGGCCTGGCCGGTCCCTTCAATTCACGAATCGAATCATCGGAATTGACTGCTACCAACAGTCGTCCGCCTACGGCTTTAGCAGCTGCAAGATAACGCACGTGGCCTACGTGCAGAAGATCAAAACCACCGTTTGCCAAAACGATCCGCTCGCCCGCCGCGCGCCATTGCGCAACCAGGTGAACCAGTTCTTCCCGGCTCACCACCTTTCCCGGCTTGCATTCTGCACTCAATGTTTTCTTCTTACCGGCGCGCTTGTCTCTAGAGCATGGAGCAGTTCCGGGCCCGAAACGGTCGCGGTTCCGCGCTTCATTACCACCATTCCGCCTGCATAGTTCGCCAGATGCGCTGCATCGACCGCATCTGCTCCGGCGGCGAGGGCAGCCGTGAAAGTCGCGATTACCGTATCCCCCGCGCCCGTCACGTCCACCACCTGGTCGGAGCCGTAAATTGGAATATCAACCACTTCATTGCCCAGCTTCACGACCATGCCGTCGCGGCCACGTGTGATCAGCAGTGAATCCAGTTTCATTCTGGCCATGACTTCATTGGCCGCCCAGCGCAACTTTGCCCAGTCGTTCCCAATTTCAACCCGGAGTGCGTTCTCCACCTCAGGCTCGTTGGGAGTTGCCGCCGTCACTCCCGAATACTCCAGCAGCCGGTAGCGGGAATCAAGCACCAGCGGCACTGCTCGCGTGCGCTTCAAACGCTTCACCAATTCAGGAGTGGCAGCGCCGTAACCGTAATCGGAAATCAGCAGCGCCTTTGATCTGCCCAGGTATGCCTGCGCCGCCTGCTCCAGCTTTCGCTTTGCTTGAGAGGAAAAATCATTCTCTGGCTCGTGATCAATGCGAACCACCTGCTGCCGCGAAGTGTGGGTCATGCCCGCAAGGATTCGCGTCTTGGTCACTGTTCGCCAGGTCTTGTCGCGCACGATTCCATCTAAAGGAATACGCTTGCGCTTGAACATATCGATCAGCGCATCTCCCGCCTCGTCCTCTCCCACCACCCCCACCGGCAAGACCTTCACTCCCAGGTCGGCCAGGTTATTAATTGCGTTGGCCCCGCCCCCCGGCAGGACGGTTCGCTCGCGATGTTTAAGTATGAGTACCGGAGCCTCACGTGAAACTCGGGAGATTTCCCCGAATACGAATTCGTCTGCCACCAGGTCGGCCAGCACGGCGACCGTGAGTCCGGAGAAGGACTCAACTATTTTTCGCAATCGGGCCGTGATCTTGTCGGACTTCATCTTTAATCTTTAATCTTTGTTTTATTAATCTTTGTTTGGTTGCCCGATTTTCTCACGGCTCGCGTCGGCTGATAGTGCGCAGGATGGTATCCATGGCCTCCACTTCATCCACCAGCTCCATTGTGACCGGCACCACGGCCAGTGGTTTCAGAGCGGAGAGATAGACTCCCAGGTTGATGGCATCCTTCTCCGTCGTGACAAATCCACCGGCCTCGCTCTTCTTTGCCAGCTCCAGCAGATCGCGAACATCTTTTTCGGAATATGCGTGATGATCGCGATACAGGGCCTGAGCCGCCGCTTCCACTCCGGCAAGCTTCAATTGAAAGAGGAAATGTTGGGGCCGCGCGATGCCGCAGAACACCACCGGACGCTCTGGCATCTCGACTCTCGCGATGTTTCTACGCACTCGCCAGAGCTGTTTTCCGCTTACTGGAAATGCGTCGCTGCAGGCTCCGCCCGCGAGTACCACGACATTCGCCCTGTCTAAAGAAGAAAGTGGCTCGCGCAGCCGTCCGCCTGGCAGCAGCTTGTCAGAGGAGTCTTCGGGCGTGACCAGAACAATGTCCAGGTCGCGGGCGAGCTGGCGATGCTGAAATCCGTCATCCAATATGTGCAGTTGCGCCCCGAACCTTCTCTCTGCCTCCATTCCGGCTTGGTACCGGTCTTCCCCCACCACAACTGGAACCTGAAGCCGTCGCGCCATCAGCAGGGGCTCGTCCCCAAACTCTGCTGCCGGTCCCGCGGGATCAATCACCGCTACGCCTTTGCTCTTCCTGCCGTAGCCGCGCGAGAGGATGTCGAATTTCACGCCCCGGGCCTTCAGCATACTGCCCAGCAGCAGCACAAACGGCGTTTTTCCAGAACCGCCCACCGAGAGATTTCCAACGCTCACGACGGGCCCGGCCAGGTGCTTCGCGCCTAATACTTTGCGCTCGTAAAGGGCATTCCGAAATCTGACGCCTGAGCCGAACAGCGCCGATAAGACGTTCAAGCGCTGGCCCCGCCTCTGCGCGCCGGCAAAAGATGCTCTAATGCCTCCAGCGTACGGGCGGTGGCACCCCTTTGCGAACGCACGGTTTCGGCCGCTCTAACGCCGATTCCTTTTCTTTCCTGCTCGTTGTCTTTTTCGAACAGGTGCATCAGAAGCAGAGGGAGCTCCGCCGGGCCCACCACGCGTACCGCATCGCGGCTCTCGAACAAGCCTACGATGTCGCGGAAATTCTCCGTATGGTTCCCTACAATAATTGGCACACCGTGGCGTGCCGGTTCAAGGATGTTATGCCCTCCGCGAGCTACCAGGC
>QHZY01000119.1 GCA_003224855.1 Acidobacteriota bacterium
TAACCGCCAGAAAGAGTGAAGTTCACGGTTATCTGGGTTTCCACTTCCACCGGCTCGCCATTCAAAATGTACGGCCGGTACTTCCACTGCTTCACGGCTTCGATGGCTGCCGGCGCCAGCATAGGGTGTCCACTGACCAACCGCAGGTTCTGGATGTCGCCCGCCTTGCTGATTTCAGCCTGAAGAACCACCGATCCCTGAATGCGAGCCTGCCGCGCCAGCGGCGGATAGGTCGGATTTACTCTGCGCGTAAGCAGTCCCTGGGTTACACCCTGAGAAACCCTTACGCGCTGTGGGGTCGCAACTTTTGGAACGGCCACCGGCGTTGAACTGATGATGCCGCCGATCACGCCGCCCATCTGACCTCCGGGAATGCCGCCCGGGACCCCGCCCACCACGCCGCCCGTGGCCGCCATCGGCGGAGGCGCTTCCTCTTCCTTGATCATCTGCACTTTCTCTGGAATCTTGGTAGGCGTGCGGAGCTGGCCGTTAATGATGTCGGTCTGAATCTGCTTCACTACCTTAACCGGCGCTGCGGCGGGCGGTGGAGGTGGCGGAGGCGGGGGCGGAGGCGCAACCAGGAACGTCATTAACTGCGTTTTGGGCAACGCTTCGGTGAACAACAAGGGGATGAGGACCAGAACACCGATCAGTGCGATCTGGAACACGAACGAAATCACCGTGGTCGCGCCCCGCTTGGTTTTTAGTTTCCCACCCGATTCAATAAGGCTGTCTTCAAACATGGGGTTTCTCCTGCAAGGACCCTACGTACATTTAGACACCGCCCGAATCCGTTTTGCTCCCGATAATCTCCTGATCCTATGCACATACAGCGAAACAAGGACGGTTGGATGCAGTAACTCGGTCTACTGATTACTCGCAACCTTGGTTTTTCCCGGCGACGCCTTAGCTTTCGGGCCGGAAACTATCAAAGGCTGCTTTCCCCGGGTACCACGCCAGTCCTGATAAGCCACCAGAATGGGGGCGGCGATCGCGATCGAGGAGTATGTCCCGATCAGGATTCCCACCACCAGGGCGAACGAAAAACCATGCAACACTTCGCCCCCGAAAAGATACAGCGCCAGGACCGTTAGAAAGGTTAAACCCGCTGTCAAGATGGTCCGGCTCAAAGTCTGGTTGATGCTGCGATTGACGATGTCTGCCAGTTTCTCGCGCCGCATCAGTTTCAGGTTCTCGCGGATCCGGTCGAACACGACGATGGTGTCGTTGTTCGAGTACCCGATCAGGGTCAGGATGGCCGCAATTACGGTGAGCGAAATCTCTTTATTCATCAACGAGAATGCGCCCAACGTGATCAGCGTGTCGTGAAAGACGGTTACCACCGCTGCCACGCCGTAGATCCATTCGAAGCGGAAACCCAGATAAATCAGCATGCCCGCCAGTGAATAAATGGTGGCCAGAAGTGCCTGCTTCCGCAGCTGCTGGCCCACCTGCGGGCCGACAATCTCTACGTTTCGCACCCCAAAGTCGGAGACGAAAAAACCATCCGATAATGTCGATACGACTGCCGGGTCAACCGCGCCTGTCAGCTCATCCAGCGAACTAAGCACGCCGCTTTTAGCCTTGTCGCGATGGTTCACGATCGCTTGCGCAACCGCAGCATATCGCTGGTTCGCGTCAGTTGAGACGTGCAGCGGATCTTTCTCGAGCAAATAGTTCTGCAATGTCAAAGAGCTCGCGTTGTTTAAATCCTGCTTGCCTGCTGGAGCATTGGTCTCCAGCGCATTGATGATCTGAGTCTTGCCCTCGTCCAGCGCCTTTTCGCTGGTTTCCCGAACATCCAGATCAATCAGGACTTCATTATTAGACACCGGCCCGTACCGCTGAATCCGCGCTCTCTGCAACCCGGCTCTTTGCAGGGCCGCGCGAATGACATTGTCATTCGGAGCATGCGAAAACTTCACATAAACCAGCGTGCCGCCGCGGAAGTCAACCCCGAGCGGGATTCCATGCCAGAACAGCATGGATAAAATTCCCGCCACGCTGAACACCAAAGAGAAGGCGAGAAAATACCACTTCTTCCCGAGAAAGTCTATGTTTGGATTGCGAAAAAATTCCACGGCGTACCAGGGCCCTTTCTATGAATCAGAGAATTCCGCTCCCAACCTAAATGCTGAGCGCTTCGCCGCGCTGCTTGCGGCTCAACAGCCAGTCGAAAATCATTCGCGAAACGAACACCGCGGTAAACAGGTTCGCCAGCAAACCGAAGGTCAGCGTGACTGCGAATCCGCGCACCGGTCCGGTACCGAAGATGAACAAAATAAACGCCGAAACAATGGTGGTCACGTGCGTGTCAACGATCGTGATCCAGGCATGGCTGAATCCCTGCTCGACTGCGGAAGCGGGGGTTTTTCCGTTGCGCAACTCTTCACGAATGCGCTCGAAAATCAGTACGTTGGAATCGACGCCCATACCAACCGTCAGGATGACACCGGCGATCCCGGGCAGTGTCAGGGTGGCGCCGCTGAAGCCCAGAAAGCCCAGAAGAATGATCAGGTTGAGGATGAGGGCGACATCGGCATTCACGCCCGCGCCACGGTAGTAAATCAGCATGAAAATCAGCACCGCCAGCATACCGACGACGGCGGCCTGCACACCCGCGCGTATCGAATCCGATCCCAGCGATGGCCCAACCGTACGCTCTTCCAGATACTTGATGCTGGCCGGCAGCGCGCCGGAATTCAAAGTCAGCGCCAGATCTTTGGCCGCCTGCTCGGTCATCCCGCCGCCGCTGATTCGGCCCTGATCGTGAATCTGTTCCTGAATGTTGGCGACTTCGCGAATACGATTGTCGAGCACCACCGCGAGCCGGTCATTTACGTGCGCCAGGGTAAACGCGCCAAACTTGCGTCCGCCTTCATTGGTCAACGTAAACTGCACGTCTGGAGCGCCGCTGGTCGAATCGCGCCCCACGCTGGCCCCGCCTGACCGCAAGTCCCCGCCAGAAACCGCGGAACTCCTGGTCACAAGGTAGTACTGATCGCCCTGTTCGTTGCCGCGGCTTCCGATGCTGCTTCCGCGCAGCAGCATAGAATCAGGCGGCAGAAGCCCATTGTTCTGCTGCACCGCATCGGCCTCACTCGGGTATGGGCCTCCGAGCACCTGCTTGATCTCAAGCATTGCGGTGGACTGCATGATCTCTTTTACGCGCGCCGGATCATCCACCCCGGGCAATTGCACCAGGATCTGGTACTGCCCCAGGCCATGCTCCTGGATGATGGGTTCGCTCACGCCCAGCTGGTCAATGCGGTTACGGATGGTTTCAATTGCCTGGGTTACGGCTCGGCTCTTGATGTCATTGGCAGCCTGCTGCTTCATCGTAAGCTGGAACGTGTTCTCGGTGCCTGAAGAAACGTCGAACTCCGGCAGACGCTCATTCACGATCGACATCAGATCGGAGCGCGATTCCGGCGGAACTCCTTTAAGAACAACGCGATCGGGAGCATTGACCGGATCAGGTTTGGTGATCTCTGTGTAGTTGATCTTGCGATTGCGCAGGTCTTCTTTCAGACGGTCGATGGCGTGGTCAGAATCGGCGTTGATAGCATCGTTCACCTGCACCTGCAGAATCAGGTGGGTGCCGCCTTTAAGATCGAGGCCGAGATGAATCCGGTCCTGAATAGAAGCCAACAGCCCCTTGTACGAAAAGTCCTTCGGAAGGCCCACTATTCCAAACAGGAATACCAGCAGAATGCCTACCGTAATACCGAGTTTCCAGCCCAGATTCTTGTTCATAACTGCTTAGGAATCACTCCCGATTCTATTTTGCCTACGCGGCTTTGGTGGTCTCATCAGCCGTAGTGAGCGAAACGATGGAACTTTTGCTCACCTCTATTCTCAAGTTATCCGGAGGCACCCGCAGCACCAGGGTGTCATCCTTAAGAGAGATGATTGAACCCCGTAAACCTCCGCTGGTTACAACCTTGTCACCAGCTTTGAGGGTACCCAGCATCTGCTGCCATTTTTTCTGCCGGCGCTGCTGGGGCAGAATCAGAAGAAAGTAGAAGATTCCAAACATCAGGACCAGCGGAAGCGCCAGCCCCAGAGAGGCCAGTGGATTTCCTCCGCCGGATTGAAGAGCGAACAGCGGATATAGGTTCATCATCGCCTGTTAGCCTAATATTCAAAGCCCGCGCACGTGGCGCTCCGGGCCCGGTGCAATTTACTCCAAGGAGTTCTCGCTGCTGCGGCCGGAAATTCCTTCAGTCTGGGCTTCTAAGGATGCGAGGGCTATGGTTTCGGTTGAGGCTCCCCACCAGAAAGAAACTGGGCCCTGTTCCCAAGTGCAATAGAATGACGCACCTTGCGCATGGTGTCAAGGTAGAAGCTGAGATTGTGAATGGTGTTTAAGACTTGGGCCAGCACCTCGTTGGAGGCGTACAAATGCCGCAAGTATGCCCGCGAATAACGCCGGCAGACCCGGCAGCCGCAGTTTGGATCGAGCGGCTTTTCATCTTCGATATAACGAGCCTGCTTGATCGAAATTTTGCCTTGCGATGTGAATAGCAGCCCGTGCCGTGCGGCTCGGGTGGGCAGGACACAATCCATCATGTCAATACCTGAATTGGCATAACCCTCTATCTCTTCCGGCGTACCAACACCCATAAGATAACGAGGCTTGTCTTCAGGAAGGTGCTCGAGGGTCGCTTCCACGACCTCACGCGTTAATTCCCGCGGCTCACCCACGCTCATTCCGCCAATCGCATATCCCGGAAATCCGATCTCAACTGTCCTTTCTGCCGATTCTTTCCTCAACTCCAGATCCATTCCACCCTGGACGATCCCGAACAGCGCCTGTGTCCCCTCACTATGTATGTCATTCCTCGGGGAGCCAGGAATCTGCTGTTCTAGCCCGTCTCTCCAGGGAACCTGATGCTTATGCTGCTCGAAATATTTCTTGCTGCGCTCGGCCCACCGCAGGGTCATCTCCATGGAATCTCGGGCGCGCACCCGATCAGCTGGATACTCGGTGCATTCATCAAAAGCCATGATGATGTCTGCGCCCAGCCCGATCTGCGCCTGCATAGCGCTCTCTGGGCTGAAGAAATGGGAAGAGCCGTCCAGGTGCGAGCGGAAGGTCACGCCTTCCTCGCTTACCTTCCGCAACTCGTTCAGGCTGAAAACCTGGAAACCGCCGGAGTCGGTGAGAATGGCACGCGGCCAGGCCATGAAGCGATGCAATCCGCCCAGCCTTCTGATCTGCTCGATTCCTGGCCGTAGATAAAGATGGTAGGTGTTGCCCAGCAGTATCTCGACGTCTAGGTCTTCGAGAATGTCTTGCGAAATGCCTTTGACCGAGGCCACAGTCCCAACCGGCATGAACACTGGGGTCTGCACTTGGCCGTGCGGCGTCATCAGGCACCCGGTTCGGGCATGGCCCGCCTGATGTTCAATCTGAAACGAAATCGCCACAGAGTCGATTCTAAATGCAAGACTCTGCGGCTGTTCTCTGCGCTCTCCGCGATTTAGGGTTTGCCGACCTCGAGTGGAATTATCTCGGCATCAATTCTGCCGTTGAAGATTCTGAGCTTTCCTACGCTCACCGGCAGCTTGAACCGTCTCGGTCCGGCGCTTCCGGGATTGAAATACAACAGCCCATTCCTGACCTGTTGCTTCGGCACATGCGTGTGCCCGGAAATCACAGCTGCGAAACCTGCGGTTTCTGGCTTGAGATCAAGCTGCTTGAGGTCGTGCAGGATATAAATCGAAACGCCCTCGCACTCAAGCACGTTGGTCTCGGGAACCTTCATCGCCCACGGGCCGCGGTCTACATTGCCCCGTACCGCGGTTACAGGCGCGATCTGTTTCAATTTTTCGAGGATTGCGGGATCGCCCACATCGCCCGCATGAACGATGTGTTCTGCCCCCTGCAGCGCCGCGACCGCCTCCGGCCGCAGTAGGTCATGGGTATCAGAAATAACGCCGATCAAGGTCACGCAAACAAACTTACTCGATTTCCAGTTCTCCCGGGGGTGCGGCTTCCTTTGGAGGCTCTACAAGGTCGGATAGTTCCAAGCGCAGATTTCCAGCGTTGGTCGCATAAGCCAGACCGGTACCGAAATCGACTACTCCGGCACGGATAAGCTTATCGATCTCTCCATCAAAGTGTTGCATGCCTTCATTTCCGCCCACCCGCATGGCGTCCAGCAATGTCTTGCCCTCGCCTTCGCCTCGCTCCACGTAGTCGCGGGTGCGCAGCGTGGACTTCAGGATCTCAATCGCTGCCACTCGTCCAGTGCCATCTTTCTTCGGAATCAATCGCTGCGAGATTATGTAACGGAAGCTCTTCGCCAGCCGGTTACGGATGGTGTGCTGCTCGGCCAGCGGAAACACGCCGACAATTCGCTCGATTGTCTTCGAAGCGTCAATGGTGTGCAGCGTGGACATTACCAGGTGGCCTGTCTCCGCCGCTTCCATGGCAATTTCGATGGTTTCCCGATCGCGCATTTCGCCGACCAGAATCACCTTGGGCGCCTGCCGCAAAGCCGCGCGCAGCGCGAGCGCAAAATTCGGAGTGTCGCTATGCAGTTCTCGCTGATGAATGATGCAGTTCTTGTGTTGGTGCAGAAATTCGATGGGATCTTCAATGGTCAGAATGTGGTAGGACTGCTGCTGATTGATCAGATCGATAATGGCCGCCAACGTGGACGACTTACCCGATCCAGTTGGGCCAGTCACCAACACTATTCCATTGCGCAATCCGACCAGCTGCTTTAGCTCTTCCGGAAGGCTCAGCGCACCGAAATCCGGAATGCTGCCGGGTATAACGCGCATGACGATGGCGCAACTTCCGCGCTGCATGAACACGTTCACGCGAAAGCGGGAAGAGCCCGGCAGACTATAAGAAACGTCGCATGAACCTTTCTCACGCAGACTTGCGAGTGCGTGCTGATTTTCGCCGATCAGATCGGCGGCAATCTTCTGCGTATCGTCGGCGGTAAGCGCCCGTGGACCGGTTGATTTAAGTCTCCCGTTCACCTCGATCAGTGGCGGTTTACCGGGGGTGAAGAATAGGTCGCTGATCTTGGCCGATGCCCTCAGCATGGCTGCGAGCAGCGCCGGAGTTGAGAATGGTGCTGCAGCTGGGGCGGTGGCCGCCGCAGCCGACTGTTGCGATATGGGACTGGCGGGTGTGGACATGGGACCTCAAGTCGATCTGCCTGGCGGATGCCACCAAATTCTCTCAGACAAGTTGCGCGCTTACCCGAAAAGCCTGCGTCTGCCTGATTACGGAGGTCATGAGGTCACGTTCTAAAGCGAAGCCATTCATTAATTTAGGCAGGCCCATAAGTTAATTTAGGCAGGCCCATAAGCTGCAGACATCGTCCGCGGTTCACATCCCATCCAAACCCTGTCTCAAACCAAAAGGCTACAGATGAATCGCCGCGATTTCATGAAAGGGGCAGCTGCCATGAGCCTTATCTCCTCGTTTGGCCCTCCTTCCGGAGCACAGAACAACAACAGCAACAACAACAAAGACATTCCACAGCGCCCGCTCGGGCGAACCGGAGTGCAGGTGTCGGTGCTTGGGCTGGGCGGCTCGCACATCGGCGGTCCAGACCTCACCGACGATGCCAGCGTCCGTCTAATCCGCGCGGCGA
>QHZY01000020.1 GCA_003224855.1 Acidobacteriota bacterium
TTGCGAAACCGGTTCCGGCTCATCGGGGGGCAGCACTGGAGAATTTGCCTGCACCCAGGTCTTTAGGAATTGCCGGGTGGGCGATGGCAGATCGATGAAGCGCATGCCACACTCGCCATTGGGATTCGCCCAGGCGACTTCGCCGCGCAGCTCGATCGAGTTCTCTTGATCGGGCAGGCAGAACACGGCTGTGATCGCCGCCGAGCGGTACAGCGGTTGAGAAGATAGCACATCCAGACCGTCTTCGCTCAGATCGAGCAGAATGCCTTCGATGTCCGTTCCGTTTGCGGTGCGAATCTCAACCGGCAACTGAACTGGAACGCGAAATGCACGGCGCCGCTCACGCCGCGCCAGCGCGGTGGCGGCACGTAGGGTTGATTCGGCTTGCAGTTCAGAAATCGGCTTGTAGAGTACGAAATTGGCTCCGGCTCCGAAAACTCCACGCACATCGCTTTGATCATGCAGCAGGGCGACGGTCACAGGTTTGATAGCCGCCTGCTCGGCGTTTTGAAGAATCAAGGCGGCGCTATGCGGATCGTCGTAGTCGACCAGCACGCAATCAAACTTCTGCTCCGCCAATTGGCAGACCCCGTCCGGATAGCCGCAACTGTGCACGGCCATGCCAAAACCTGCCAGCGCCAGCGTCAGCAGGTGGGTAGCCTGTTCGTCCTTGGAAACCAAAAGAGCCTGAAACGTCATAGGTGTTTCGCGGTAAAGCCGGCTTTAAGGCCAGCGCGGTGTGCGTCCCGGAACCGGCTTCGGTGGAACCGCTTGCGTTGTGGACCCGGCGCGGGCGGCCATTACGTTTGGCTCGTCAGCTTCGCCCAGTACGGCAACGTCATCGTCGTCATTTTCTGCCAGCAGCGGAGCCACTTCGCGCAGTTTTTCCGCGGCCTGCTGCAATGATTCAATCTGCTTGGCCAGCTGGGCGTACTTGGCCTGCTTCACCCGCAATACCTCGTGGATATCCTTCATACGACCCCCTGCGGCGACTGTATGAAAGGGCTGTCAAAGGGTCAATCCGAATGTCCTTCGGTGCGGTTACGGCAGTAACTTCGGCAGCCGAATCGCAGGCGAAAAAATCGGAGGGAAGTGGCTGAATTGAATGGATTTGGGTGATGCAGTATGTACTCGGGTTGCGGTCAGATGGTGTTAGGGAAGCTTACTGAACACAAAAGAAAGGCCCCGCTTGCGGCGGGGCCGAATGAGTCGAGTGATTTCGCGAAACTATCCTAATTTGATCCTGCGCCGAACCAGGCCCGCGATACCAACCAGGCCGGTTCCGAGCATTCCAAGAGTGCCGGGCTCAGGAACGGTGGTGATAACGGTGTCGCCGCTGCCTACTTCTGTCGAGCCGCTAAAAAATCCTTTTTGCGTTAGCCCGACCTGGAAAGTGAAAGCGCTGAAATTGGATCCAGTAATGGTCGCCTGCAGCGTGTATTGATGATTTCCGCTGGCATCAGTCTGCATGATCCAGGTAGCGCTGGAGAACGTCCCGGTATAGGTAGGGCCGCCGCTGATGGCGATGGTGAAGGTACCGCCCGGTGAGAATGTTCCGCCATTCTGAAGATCACCGGTAGCTAAAGGGCCATCGATCGAGAAACTTAGAGTGCCGAGATTCGAACCTACCGTGTTGCCGAAATGGATGATGGTCGAACCGGACAGAGTCAAGCCGCCACTGCCATTTTGACTTATCGTGCCACCAATATTGGTCACAGCAATGCTATTGGCAAATGCCGCGACTGGCAGAGCCAGCGCTAAGATAGCCATCAGAACCACTCGTCTCATAACCATATCCTCCGAACTCCCGGGGTTGATGTTCGTTTCCTACGGTTAACAACTACTACTTACAGAGTTGGTACGATCTTCTCTGCATTCATAATTCCAAATGCGAACGTCTAAAGCGGCCTGAATCTTAATGACTTACGTGCCAAAAATCCAGGGGAGGGGAACCTGATGTGCAAACTAATTCACATCTTGCATGAAGCTTTGCGTTCCAACGTGGTGATTTGCTGAGCATGCAACTTCACACCGATTTGTGCCATGTGCCTGGCACCTAAGTGGAATTTACAGATTTCGCACAAAATCATAATTTGGCAATGAGCAGTTCCGGGGGAGGGCTGTTCGGGCGTCCCGATCCGATAGGATCCGGGGCGCTTCTTATTTGGGTCATTTTCAGTGGAAATGAGGCGGCTCAGGCTCTGCCGATCCATCGGCACGAGGATCAGATCCTCCAAAATTAACGCCCTTTCCGCCGTCATGTAACACTGCCTGCCCGCGTCCCATCGCGGAGGAGTAGGCACCGCCTACCTCGAGTACATGGCCGATGGCAGTGAGTTTTGCCCTCACCTGTTCTGGCACCCTTGACTCGATCACCACGTTGCATCCTCGTTTGGGACTCACAGTAAACCTGGCATTTTCAAGTGCTTGCTGAACATTCATGTTGTAATCGACGACATTCGAAACAAACTGCGCGTGGGCCACAGGTTGATTCGCGCCTCCCATAATGCCAAAGCCAATGTGCTGATTGCCACGCTCCATGAATGCCGGGATGATGGTGTGAAACGGCCGTTTGCGCGGCGCGAGTGCATTGGGATGTGCCGAATCGAGGCTGAAAAGCGCACCCCGGTCCTGTAATACGAATCCCATGCCTCGGACCGTGATTCCTGAACCGAATGACTCGTAATTGCTTTGAATCAGGGAGACGATGTTGCCCTGCGAATCCACGGCTGTCAGGTAAGTGGTTTCACTGGCCGGAGGCTTGCCGAAGGAAACGTCGCAAGCGGCGCGATTCGGATCGATCTGCCTGACTCGTTCCTGAGCGTACTCTTTTGAGATCAATCCTTTAACCGGGACTTTGGAAAATCTTGGATCGGCGTTGTAACGCGCCAGGTCAGCGTAGGCGAGCTTCATCGCTTCCATTTTCTTGTGCAACTCGGTAACGCTCGAGGGGCCGTCGGCTGAGGCGGGCGAGGTTTCCATTATGTTCAACATTTCCAGTGCAGCCATGCCCTGGCCGTTGGGCGGAAGCTCGTAAACTGTCCAGCCACGGTATGTTGTCGAGATTGGTTCCACCCATTCCGGTTTGAAATCGCTTAGGTCAGCGGCCGTCAGTGTGCCGCCCAGGTCACTTGAGGTGCGCAAAATCGCCGATGCAATTTCACCCGAATAGAACGCTGCTGCTCCCTTATCTGCGATAAGAGTCAGTGACTTGGCGAGATCGGGATTTGAAAATATCTGTCCCAGTTCAGGCGCCTTGCCGCCCGGCAAGAAAACGCGTGCGCTCTCCGGATTTTTCTGCAGGTCGTGGATTGAATCCTGCCAGTAGCCGTGAATGAACTCCGGCACGGCGTATCCGACGCGTGCGTAGGTGATCGCCGGATTGAACAGCTCTTTCCAGTCCAGTTTCCCGAAGCGCTGGTGCAACGCATTCCAACCGGCGACTGTTCCCGGGACGGTGACAGAGTCGATCCCATATGGCGGCATCTCTTTCACGCCCTTGGACGTCAGGTGAGCGATCGTCAAGTTTTGAGGCGCCCATCCACTTGAATTAAGGCCGTATAGTTTCTTGGTCCTGGCGTCCCAGTAGATCGCAAACAGATCGCCGCCGATACCGTTCATCATCGGTTCGGTCACCCCCAGAACGGCGTTGGCGGCGATCGCTGCATCAACCGCCGATCCGCCCCTGGCAAGGATCAGCGCCCCGGCTTGCGAGGCCTGAACGTGACTGGTGGCAACAATGCCGAGCGGCGTGACTACCATGGAGCGTGCCTGAGAGCGGTCCTGTGACATGAGCGGGTGCGAAAGAAATATAAGAACAAGCAGGGGCGCGTTTTGGAAGTAGATATTTCTGAGGGCCATGGCCCGCGAATTTTCGGGAACGCGGCCTCTGATTGTCAAGCCTGGCACTTAAAACGTAAGTTGCTGCTTTACTTCTGCAAAAGTTGCGGTAAGATTCTCGCCCACTCGGGCTTGACGTTTCTTTCGCCAGGGGCGAAGTAATCCGACTGACGGGTGTTTCACGAGGGGGTCTCGCCGTCAACCGGGAAACAGCTTCCCATCGAGGCTGAAACGGTCGCGCCGGAGAAGAGTCAGGAGTAGTCATGCGCCCCTCGTTTTCTGCGTTAACCGCCGTTTCTCTTATCGCATTATTTTCGAGCTTTTCAAATGCGCAATCGCAGGTAGCCTCGCGGATTGTGCAGCCGCTCAATGCAAGCCAACTGATCACATTGAAGGGGAACACGCATCCGCTTGCCCGCGCCGAATTCGATCGTGGCGTGGCGCCGGCAACACTGCCCATGGAACGGATGCTGCTGGTTCTGAAGCGCAGTCCGGAGCAGCAGCTGGCGCTCACCAGGCTGCTTGATCAACAGCAGGACAAAGCTTCGCCCAGCTATCACGCGTGGCTCACGCCCCAGGAATTTGGCCGAATGTTCGGGCCTTCGGACGATGACATCAGGACTATCACCGCATGGCTTCAGGAGCGCGGGTTCGAGGTGAACAAAGTCGCTAATGGACGAACCGTTATTGAGTTTTCAGGGAATGCCGGCCAGGTGCGCGACGCCTTTCACACCGAGATCCACAAGTACCTCGTCAGAGGCGAAGAGCACTGGGCCAACGCAAGCGATCTGCAGATTCCGGCAGCGCTTGCGCCGGTGGTAGCAGGCGTGAACACGCTGCATAATTTTCACAAGAAGCCGCTGCATGGTGTAAGCAAGCGGGTACCAATGTCCTCGGTTTTAGGGCCGGACGCTACCGGCAGCGATGGTTCTCACGCGCTTGTGCCTGGGGACTTCAGGGTCATTTACAACATCAACTCGGTTTACTCGCAAGGATTCCGCGGAGAGGGAACCACCATTGCGGTGGTAGGCCGAACCAATTTTGATGAGACGGATGTCAACGAATATCGAGGATTGTTTGATGCCGGCTTCGGTCCGCTCACCATCACGCTGAACGGGCCAGATCCTGGAATCGTGAGTTTCGGCGAACAAGTCGAAGCCACTCTGGACGTGACCTGGTCAGGAGCGATCGCCCCGGCGGCAACTATAAATTTTGTGCTTTCTGCTTCCACCGATACCACCGATGGAGTGGATCTGTCTGAGCTTTATATCGTTGATAACAACGCCGGCGATGTGATGACCGAGAGCTTCGGTCAATGCGAGTTGGCCTTCAGCAGCTCACAAGCTATAGCTATTTCTCATCTGGCCGAACAGGCGGCCGCCGAGGGTATTACGTATATGGTTTCAACCGGTGATACCGGCGCATCCGGCTGTGACGACCTGGGCGAAAATGTAGGCAGCGGCCAGGTTTCGTCCAACATGCTGAGCGCAACGCCGTTCAACGTTGCCGTAGGTGGAACCCTGTTTAACGAGCATGGCCAGCCCAGCCTTTATTGGAATGCGACGAATAGCTCTGACTTGCATTCAGCCAAAGGCTATATTCCCGAGAACGCGTGGAATGAAACCTGCACCTCTGGATGCAGTGACTTTCCTCCGCCGCTGGCAGCCGGAGGAGGAGGGGTCAGCATGTTTTTTGGCAAGCCCAGCTGGCAAGCCGGAGTCACTGGTATTCCGAGTGACGGAGCGCGCGACCAGCCGGATGTATCGTTCACTGCGGCTGCGCATGACGGCTATTTATTGTGCGTTGCGGGATCCTGCCAGGAAGGGGGTTTATTCATCATTCTGGGCACTTCGGCCTCTGCGCCCTCTTTTGCCGGCGTGATGGCGCTGGTCGATCAAAAAATGGGTGGCGCGGGATCTCCGCAGCGTCAGGGACAGGGCAACTATGTGCTGTACAAACTGGCGGCGACGGAGAACTTCTCGCAATGCAACGGCTCGAAAACGACTGGGCCTCCGGCAGCCAGCTGTATCTTCAACGATATTACCTCGGGCAACATCGCGGTTCCTGGACAGACAGGTTACGGCACCTCAAGCGGTAAGTATCAGGCAACCGTGGGCTACGATCTGGCGAGCGGGCTGGGGTCGGTCAATGTCGCGAACCTGGTGAATAACTGGGCGTCAGTTTCGTTCAATTCCACCATTACCAACTTGGACCTCACGCCCAAGATCAACATCGTTCACGGCCAGAGCGTGACTGTGACCGCGTCCGTCACCAACAGCAGCGGCAATCCCGGACCGACCGGCGATATTACCCTGCTGTCGGGCAGTGCTTCCGGGCAGCGCCTGGATACATTACCGCTCACTGCGAGTGCGGTGTCGTTGCCCACGCAGCATCTGGCAGGTGGATCTTATGATGTGATAGCGCATTACTCTGGGGACAAGACCTTTGCAGCCAGCGATTCTGCTCCGGTTGCGGTGACGGTTTCGGCCGAGCCGAGTACCACCACGCTGGCCATGCAAGCCACAGATTTCAACGGTAGCCTTATCGGAACAGCCAATATTCCTTATGGCTTCCCGATGATTCCTCAGGTCACGGTGGTGGGACAATCGGGGGTTGGTCTTCCGAGTGGAGGCGTAAGTTTCGGAGGGGAGGCAGCAAACCAAACTATTTTCCCGGTGTTGACGCTCAGCAACCAGGGCGCTGCCGCGGTCTCGATTCCCATCACAACTATCCCTCCCGGAAGCCATTCGCTGCAAGCGCAATATAGTGGAGACTCAAGTTTTCAATCGAGCAATTCAACGCTGGTGAGTTTTTCGGTTGCCGCTGCCGACATTAACCCGGTGCTGACCTTGTCGCCGGCAAGCCAGATCGGGTCACGAACGCAAGTGACTCTGACCGCGACACTCAATACCAACAGCGCAGGGAACGCACCGTCGGGTACCGTGGAATTTTTTAACGGGCCCACATCGCTGGGAACAACGGCGTTATTTTTATCAGCGGCGGGCGGATTCGTTTCGCCGCGAACATTCAATCTGGCCCAGTCAACGGCTTCTCTGGCGACTACACTCCCGAACGGGCAACTAAGCGTGACCGCGCACTACGCAGGAGATACCAACTACCAGGCAGGCACATCTTCGCCGGTGAATGTCAGCGTGCAGCCCGACTTCGATATTTCTGCCGCCGCTGCGAGCATGACCATTACCAGTCCGGGCGGAAGTGGAACTCTCACTTTCACTATCACCGGAGATACCGGCTATAACGGAACCATTAACTTCACCACTGCTGCCTGCTCAGGATTGCCGCGTGAGGCCACCTGCAGTTTCAGCCCGGCTTCGGTGACCGGGAATGGTCAAACTACGCTTACGATTTCAACCACCGCGCCAAAAACGGCAGCCGCGCGCGGACACCGGTTGTGGCTGGCATCAGCGCTTGCCTTTGCAGTGGCGATAATTTTCAGCTCGACTCCGCAAAAGGGGCGCTGGTCAGCATTGGCGGCCCTGGCGATCGCGATCTGCATTATGCCGATTGCCAGTTGCGGTGGAGGTTCCAGTTCGGGCAGCGGTGGAGGCGATCCGGGGACGCCTGCCGGCTCGTCGAACGTCACAGTTTCCGCTTCCGCCGCGTCGTCGACCGGAACCCTGACACGCACCACAACCTTCACGCTGATGGTGCAATAGCGTCCAGCTGAATCATTCATTCCGGAGGAATCTGGCACGCAGCGTCGAAACTTTCGACGAGATGAATCGCCGCTACCTGTTGGCATACATTGATTAGATTCATTGCCATGATTTTCAAATTGCGCCTGACATAAATCGTCAAAGAGTGCTTGCCGGGCCTCGCTTCCGCCGCGGATAGCTTGCTGAATCAGCCATTTGCAGATTTAGAATGTTTGGCTTACTAACTGCAAGTTCATTGGCCGGAGTTATCCGATGTCAAGGACACCAAGACAGCACCCCAGATTCCGCGCCAGCCTTGCCATTGAGTTGCGGCGGCAGGGAAATGGTACGCCGGTGCGAGGGCAGACTGCCGACATCTCGATGGGCGGATGCTATGTCGAAATCATGCTGACTCAGCAGGTATCGACCGAACTGGGGATAACGCTGTGGCTGGGCGACAAGAAAATCTGCGGCACCGGCGTGGTGGTGAGCCGGCATCCCAACTTCGGGAACGGAATCAAATTTGTTTTTCTAGATGACGAAGGGAAGCGGCAGCTGAACAACTATCTCGAAGCGTTGAGTCCGTTCCGCACTGCCGTGGCCGCCCGCTAAGTTAATCTCCAGGTCCCTGAAACATTTCAGCAGAAAAGCAAAGCGCCTCGCTTGGTTGAGCCGAGGCGCTTAAACTTTGGACATCCCCTCCCCCGAAAGTATGTCCACGCACAGCATAGGAGAAACCGGCCGCGGACAAAATGGCCCGTTTGTGTGGTTCGATGGCACGGTACAGCCATTGGCCGGAAAATTGATTTTGCATATGATGCACCGCGAACTCCCACCAGAACTGATATGAGTAGAGACTTAATTCGTGATGCGCTGTTGTTGTCGCTCGCCCAGCTTTATCAGAAAGATCCCAGGCAATTCCTTACCTTATCGCGGCAGACCATAGATTCATCGCTGGCGCGCGAAGTGATTGCTCAACTCAGAATTGATGGATTTATTGAAGAAGACATGCGCGGCGTGATACGCCTGACCGCGCGCGGCTATCGCGATTATCGCAATGACCCATTACCGTACGCCTTCAGAAATTAACGGCCGAAGTTCAGCTGCGGAAGGGGCCTTTTAGCAACGGAGCGAACTCTCCCCCCGAAGAGCAAGCCGAAGCAAAAAGGCCCCGGCTGAAGAGGCGTGAGGCGGACAGTATCTCCAGAGGTCCGTCACAGTCAACTGAAATGAATCAGGTGGCTGTGCAAATTGCCGGCAGTTCAGGCGGCGGGTGAGTCTTACCAATTCTGGTAGAATAAATTTCCACGCGCCCTTAGCTCAGTTGGATAGAGCGTCTGGCTACGAACCAGAAGGTCGGGAGTTCGAATCTCTCAGGGCGCACCATAGTTTGAACCATTTGCGGCTTAGCCTTCCCCTTTAACCTTCGCCTTTAACCTTCCCACTGCCGCTTCCATTTCCGAATAGCCGCGGGACTCACGCACAGTGTCGAACAACTTCTTGGTTTCCGAATTCCTTCAATGATCCGCATCGCGTGCTGAAAGCGCGGATCGGCATCCTTTAGAATGCCGCATTTAGAATGCCGCATTCCCCACTCTTTCGAAGCTTTAAGAATGGCCGCACGGATCGATTGGTGTTCTCGAGGTGTCAGTGAGAAGGTGGTTCGGCCAGGCTTAATCTGATCGTACTGATTCCGGTCAGCTTCGAAATTTCCGTCTGACTGAGCCGCGCGTAGCGATGCTCAAGATGGAGCACGTAAATCGCCCCTGGACCGGGGCGAGGAGCTGATTGCGAGAAGCGCTTGATTTCATAACGAATGACGCATGCAGAACGCTATAGCAATTGCATCCGCACCACAAACGGGCCCTTGCGGGCCCGTTTGTATTCTCCCCCAGCGAGCGACGGCAGGTGGCAGTTATCCCCTAACCGTAAGGACGGGGCACCTGGCGCCGGCGATGACCTGATGCGCAGTTGCCCAGGGAGAATGTGCGCTCGCACTTGGATGGTCCTTGGCAGGACGTACTCCAAGCACGATCAGATCGGCTTTCTGTTCGCGAGCAACGTCCAGGATTTCATAAGACGGATCGCCAAACTTAACCACCGCTTCTGGCTCAAACCACAGTCCCGAAGTTTCCGGGATCATCTCTTCCAGACGTCGTAGTGTTTTCTCGATTGGCCCCGGCTTCTTATGCAGATCAATGTATTCGCGCATTACATGCAACATAACCAGGTGCGCCTGGAATTCGCGAGCAAATGACATTGCGATCGAGGCTGCTATCAGTGAACTGGTTGCGAAGTCGGTTGCATATAGAACTCTCTTGAGTTCTAGCTTGGCACACGGAAAATCCGCTTCCCCTTCTGTGCTGTAGCAGCGCGCGAGATTGGGACCCACCGTCAATACTGGACACCTCGCTTGCCTGAAGATCTCTTCAGCCACTGAGCCCATCAGCAGTTTCTGAACTCCGGTGCGGCCATGAGTGCCAATCACCAACAGGTCGGCTTGTGAATCCGAGACAATCCCAGAGAGCATGTCCCACACCGGGCCATGTGCGACATAGGTCCTGGCCGGGACCTGCTGCGTACGCTGTTCCAGTCTTTGCATCAGTTCCTGGGCGTTGGTATGCGCGCGATCATAAATCGTTCCGATACTGATGGGATCAATCCCTCCCGTCATCATCACAAAATTGGTGTCCGGGACTACATGCGCCATGTGCAGCGTGCTGCCGTACCGGCCGGCAACCGCAAGCGCATAGGGCAGGGCAGCTGTTGATGCTTCAGAGAAGTCGGTTGCGAAAAGGACGTTTTTGATCGAGATTCCAGCTACTGCTTGTTGTTCCAGTAATTTCATAAGCCACCTCCTATGACAGTTACCAAGGTCACACACTGGACCCGGAATGGGCCATGATTGCTGTCACCCTAAGCTGTGATTGAGATCACTGAGTCGGAGGAGGCCACGGATCGCCTAGGCAGAAACCGTCATGCCGGCAGGCCGCTTCAGATTGCAGGACTCGCAATAGTCTTGCAATCCGCGGCGGAACTTGGGATCGGCGATCTGGATCAAGGCTTGGGCCCTTTCGCGCATTGTCTTGCCGTGCAGGTAGGCGACGCCATGTTCGGTGACGACATAACGGACCAGGCCGCGGGAAGTTACTACGCCAGCTCCGGGCGTCAGGATGGGGACGATGCGCGACAGGCTCCCGTTCTTCGCGGTTGCGGGGAGCGCGATGATAGCTTTGCCATTCCTGGAACGTGAAGCGCCGCGCAGGAAATCTACCTGGCCGCCAATACCGCTGTAGAACTGCGTGCCGATGGAGTCCGAGCAAACCTGCCCGGTGAGATCAACCTGCAGGGCCGAATTGATGGCCACCATGTTGTCATTGCGGGCGATGAAAACAGGATCGTTGGTGTAAGCGGTAGGATGAAACTCGAATGACGGATTGTTATCGACGAATTCAAACAGCCTTCGGGTGCCGAGGGCAAAGCCAACAATGATCTTGCGAGGTTTGAAGTTCTTACGGGCACCGGTGATCACCCCTTGTTCGATCAGATCAATTACTCCGTCGGAAACAAGTTCACTGTGGATGCCCAGATCGCGGCGATCACTCAGAAAGGGCAGCACTGCATCGGGAATTCCCCCAATTCCAGTCTGCAGGACCGCCTCATCCTCAATAAGGCCCGCCACGTTGCGCGCAATGGCCACATGCATATCAGTGACTACTGGCTTCTTTAGTTCGCATAGCGGCCGTGACGATTCCACCACCGCATCTATGTCGCTGACGTGAATGAAACTGTCGCCATAGGTCCGCGGCATAAAGTCGTTGACCTGCGCGACAACGTGGCGAGCACACCTGGCAGCAGTCAGGGTAGTGTCAACGCCAACCCCGAAACCGCAAAAACCATGAGGATCTGGTGGCGAGACCTCAATCAGCGCCACATCAATGGGCATAGCTCCGCTTTCAAACAGCTGTTCGATCTCGCTGAGATGAACCGGAGTGTAATCAGCCCGCCCTTCATTCACCGCCGCTCGGACATTGGCGCCGATGAACATGGCATTGTGCCGGAAATGACCATCCATCTCGGCAGAGACATAGGGTGCGCAACCCATGGTCATGATGTGGACGATCTCGACCCCATGAAGATAGAGTGCGCGCCGCATCAGCGCTTCGACCAGCGCTTCCGGCTCCGCGCAGCCGGGATGAATGTAAACCCGCATCCCGGACTGAACGCAGCGCAGCGCCTGGTCGGCTGTGGTCACTTTCCGCTTGTAGTCGCTTGCCCAGGGCACGCGCGTATCTCCTTAGGTTCGGGCCGTTTAGGTTCGGGCCGTTTCCGCAAGCTCGGTCTGTTCTGCTTCCTGGTTTTTGTCGGTCACCGACATCTCCTCATAGCCCAGGGCCGCATAGTACACGGCTTGTTCGAAGAACTGATCAAGCAATTGCAGCAGCTCGAGCTCTCCGAATATCTCAATGGGACGATCGATGAGTGTGTCCTTTTTCAGGAATGTCCAGAGATTGTCACGGGTAAGGTTGATCGCGCGGATCAGCTGACTGAGCGGAACGCCTTGTGCAGCCCGCCGTCCACCGATGATCAGATAACGGCGCTGAATCTCGCGGGTATCTTTGCCGAGCAGCCAGTTACCCAGGTGCCGGTAAATCTCATAAACACGGTCCTTGAGTTCCCCCTCCGGAACCATTTGATATTCGGCGAGTTCAGGATCGTTTCTTACGCTTTCCATGAGCCGCGAGGCGAGTTCGTTGGCATGAAGTTCGATAGCGCGCACCAGCTTATGAGCGAACATCATAAGAATCTCCTTTCTGGATTGAGTTTCGCGCTAAGCGGCCCGGGCGCGCGATGACTGCACACACGCAGGTGTGTGATCCGCATCACATTCTCCTTCTACGCGATTCTGGCTACACGATTCTGGCCGGCATGCGGGAGACAGCGTGCATATATTGGGCCCGCTCAAACGCAGATGGATTGGGGCAGCGCAGCTGGCTCATGCTGCCTTGCAGCTGGCGGACGGAACCGTACTCATGTTGGTCCATCCACTCCGTCATTTCCTGCTCAACCTGACGGATGTGCCCTGCTCCGTGACGTAACAGGCTGGAACACATCATGGTCACGTTTGCGCCGGCCATGAGCAGCTTCAGGGCGTCCTGGCCGCTCTGTATGCCGCCGGTAGCAGCGAGATTGGCTTTGATCCGGCCATAGAGAATGCCAATCCAGGTGAGCGGTAAGCGCAGGTCCTGCGCAGTGCTGAGGAGAACGTTGGGACGGATCTCAAGATGTTCGAGATCGATGTCCGGCTGATAAAAGCGGTTGAAGAGCACCAGAGCATCGGCTCCGAACTCGTCCAGTCGCTTTGCCATGCCGGCCATGTTGGTAAAAAAGGGGCTCAGCTTGACGGCCACCGGAATATCCACCGAATGCTTCACGGCCCGAAATATATCGGTGTAGCTTTTTTCGATATCGGCCGAAGACGCATTCATATCGCTCGGCACGAAGTAGATGTTGCATTCGATGGCATCAGCGCCCGCCTGCTCAATCCGCTTGGCCATGCCGGTCCATCCCCCGAAGCTGCTGCCGTTGAGGCTGGCGATGATGGGAACGTTGACCGCGTCTTTGGCACGCAGAATGTGGTTAAGATAACCCTGCGGGCCCACACGAAAATCGACCGGCGTGGGGAAGTACGTAAGTGACTCGGCGCAACTCTCGCTTCCTGCGTGCAGATAAAACTCGCTTTCGCGTACGTCCTGTCGAATCT
Source organism: Acidobacteriota bacterium (assembly GCA_003224855.1). Classification (GTDB taxonomy): domain Bacteria; phylum Acidobacteriota; class Terriglobia; order Terriglobales; family Acidobacteriaceae; genus Gp1-AA142. The sequence continues at coordinate 13,261 of QHZY01000020.1, forward strand.
GCTCTTCAAACAACGAATAGAGCACAATGGCCGAAGCACCCGCATCCTCGAGCTGCCGGATGCCTGCCAGCTCATGCGAGAGCGGTGAGGCTGATGCTACCAATGGAGTACGCAGCTGCAGGCCCATGTAGTTCGTGCTTAAGTCAGTCATACGGCCTCCCCTTACGGCTGTGCGGGCTGTTTGTCTTTGTGATCGGAAGTCTGCTGCTGAGCCAGACCCTCGTAAAGCCGGAACCGATCCACGGCGTCCTGCTGTGCCTGTTTCCATAGACGGCTGGCGACTTCCGGGTTGCTTCTCGCCAGCATTTTGAAGCGTGCCTGCTGGCTCAGAAATTCTTCCACCCGTTTGCTAGGCGCGCGCGAATCAAGGAGCAAAGGACTTTGGCCCGCGTCTGCGCGTTCGGGGTGGTAACGGTAAAGCAACCATTGGCCGGAATCTACCGCCAGCTTCTGCCCGGACATGGCGGTGGACATGTTTATCCCGTGAGCTATGCAATGCGAGTACGCAATGATGAGGCTGGGGCCATCGTAAGCTTCAGCCTCGAGGAAAGCTTTGAGCGTCTGCTCGTCTTTCGCGCCCATCGCCACACTGGCCACGTATACGTTGCCGTAGCTCATGGCCATCAATCCGAGATCCTTCTTGCGCGCCGGCCTGCCGCCGGCGGCGAACTTTGCTACCGCGCCGCGAGGGGTCGACTTGGAAGCCTGTCCACCGGTGTTGGAATAGACCTCGGTATCAAGCACCAGCACGTTCACATTCCGCCCGCTGGCCAGAACGTGGTCCAGACCTCCGTAACCGATGTCATACGCCCAGCCATCGCCGCCCACGATCCAGATGCTCTTTTTGACCAGAGCATCTGCAATCGAGCCCAGCTGGCGAGCCTTGGCAGAATCCAAAACCTGCAGCTTGCTCTTCAATGCCTGGACCCGCTCGCGCTGCTCGTAAATGGCCGCCTCGTCTTCCTGCAAAGCGCAAAGGATGGCCATAGCCAGCTCGTCACCGATGGATGCGGACAACTCCAGCACCAGTTCACGAGCCATTTCAGCCTGCTTATCCACTGAAAGACGGAAACCTAAACCGAACTCGGCATTGTCCTCGAACAGGGAATTGGACCATGCCGGGCCTCGCCCTTCCGCGTTCTTCGCCCACGGGCTAGTGGGAAGATTTCCGCCATAAATGGACGAACAGCCGGTCGCGTTTGCGACAATGGCGCGATCGCCAAACAGCTGCGAGAGCAGCTTCAGGTACGGTGTTTCGCCGCAGCCGGAGCAGGCTCCTGAGAACTCGAAGAGCGGTTCCTGCAACTGTTGCTGGCGGATGCTGGTCAGGTTGATTTTGCGGCGATCAACTTCCGGGAGCTGAAGAAAGAAACGCCAGTTCTCGCTTTCCGCCGCGCACAGCGGCGGTTGCGGCTCCATATTGATGGCCTTCAGGCGAGCCGCGCTCTTATTGCGCGCCGGGCAGACGTCTACGCAGATGCCGCACCCGGTGCAATCTTCAGGCGCGACTTGAATTGTGTAGTTCAGGCCCTGCCATTCTTTGTCGCGGGCGGCAGTGGATTTGAAAGTCGCGGGTGCTCTGGAGAGTTCACGCGAATCGTAAACTTTTATGCGAATGACGGAATGCGGGCACACCATGGCGCATTTTCCGCACTGAATGCATATCTTGGGGTCCCAGACGGGAATTTCAAGCGCAAGGTTTCGTTTTTCCCACTTCGCTGTAGCGGTGGGGAATGTGCCGTCGCATGGGAATGCACTGACTGGCAAATCATCGCCCCGGCCGGCGTAGATCGTGCCGAGGACGTCGCGTTCAAATTGCGGGGCCTCGGAAGAGAAAGCCGTAAGCTGAGCCGCTTCTCCAGCCGCAGCGTTCGGAACGGTAACTTCGAAGAGATGAGAAAGACTTTCATCTACCGCTTTCAGGTTCTGCGAAACGATGTCCTCGCCCTTCTTCCCATAGCTTTGTCGGATTGCTTCTTTTATGGCAGCGATCGCTTCCTCCGGCGGCAGCACGTTTGAGATCGCAAAAAAGCAGGCCTGCATAATGGTGTTGATGCGCGAGCCAAGTCCGGTCTCACGAGCCATACCGTAGGCGTCGATGACGAAAAGCTTGGCCTTTTTGCTGATTAATTGTGCCTGCACTCTGGCGGGCAGGTGCTTCCAGACTTCTTCAGGCCCGTAAGGGCTGTTCAGGAGAAAGGTGCCCTGCTCTGTCAGAGAGCCGAGCATGTCCAGCCGCTCCAGAAATATCCACTGATGGCAACCCACGAAATTGGCCCTGGAAATGAGATACGGGGCGCGAATGGGCTCAGGGCCGAAGCGCAGGTGAGAAATGGTGACGGCGCCAGACTTCTTCGAGTCGTAAACGAAGTAGCCCTGGGCAAAGTTACTGGTGTTTTCTCCAATGATTTTGATCGAGTTCTTGTTTGCGCCAACTGTTCCGTCGGCCCCCAGCCCGTAGAAGATCGCGCGAACGGCGCTGGCCGTTTCAATGGAAAATTCCGGATCGTACTCCAGCGAAGAATGGCTTACGTCATCAATAATGCCAACCGTGAAGTGATTTTTTGGGGCGTCAGATGTCAGATTGTCAAAAACAGCTTTTGCCATGGCCGGAGTGAACTCTTTCGAAGAGAGCCCATATCGCCCGGAGACAATGCGTGCGGCCGACCTCAGACCGTCGCTTCTCCCCGCCTCGTGTAACGCGTTCACCACATCGAGATAAAGCGGATCACCCGATGCACCGGCTTCTTTCGTACGGTCAAGCACCGCCAGGCTGCGAACAGTGGGAGGGAGCGCACGGACGAAAGCTTCCACTGAGAACGGCCGATAAAGGCGAACTTTCACCAAGCCCAACTTCTCGCCTTGCCGATTCAATTGCTCAAGGGTTTGCTCTACGGTTTCCGCGCCCGAGCCCATCATAACCAGGACGCGCTCGGCATCCGGCGCTCCCACATAGTCGAAAAGCCCATAGCGCCTGCCCATGCGCTGAGCGAACTTATCCATCACATCCGAGACGATCTTGGGGCAAGCGGCGTAATAAGGATTGCCCGCCTCACGCGATTGAAAGAACACATCGGGATTCTGGGCCGTGCCGCGAAGCACGGGATGATCTGGAGAGAGTCCGCGGGCGCGATGTTCGAATACCCGATCCAGGTTGATCAACGCGCGCATATCATCCGGAGTCAGCATCTCGATCTTGTTCAACTCGTGCGAGGTTCGAAATCCATCGAAGAAGTGCAGAAAGGGAATCCTCGATTCGAGCGACGCCGCATGTGCAATCAGTGCCATATCCATGGCTTCCTGAACGGAATTGGAGCAAAGCATCGCCCAGCCCGTCGTTCGGCAGGACATAACGTCCGAGTGGTCGCCAAAAATCGAGAGCGCGTGCGTTGCCAGCGTGCGCGCCGAGACATGGAAGGCGGTGGCAGTCAGTTCGCCGGCGATTTTGTGCATATTAGGGAGCATGAGCATCAGGCCCTGAGAGGCGGTGAATGTGGTTGCGAGCGACCCCGTCTGCAGGGCGCCGTGCACAACCCCAGCTGCCCCTCCTTCGCTCTGCATTTCGATCGCATGCGGCACCGTGCCCCAGATGTTCGGGAGCTTTTCTGCTGCCCACTGGTCCGCCCATTCGCCCATGGCTGACGAAGGCGTGATCGGGTAAATGGCCACAACCTCGTTCACCCGGTACGCAACATTCGCGACCGCCTCATTGGCGTCCATGATCTTGGAATTGCGGCTCATGAGTGCTCTCCCTGCAATCGGTCTCAGACCACTAACTCAGGGAACAGTTTGCAGCAACGAGAGATCAGCGTCGGCATCCCCGGTCACGACTGAATGTGACTGGAATCACACAGCCGCCGAGGGAAGGTTCAAGTCGAGGCAGGCCCTGATGGAGGTTGGATTCGCCAGTCCATACAAGCGAAAACCGGCCCGCTTCAGAACAATCTGCATCGCATAGTTATCGCGCAGCATTTCGGCGACGATACGCTCGATCTTCTGCTCTTGTGCTTGCTGCAGGAGCGCCTGAACCAGCCGGGTTCCCAAGCCTTGTCTTTGAAATTGATCAGAGATCAAAACCGCCAATTCGGCCCGATTGCCAATCGCGAGTCTCATTAATCGCCCAACCCCTGCGATTCCTGTTTCTTTCGATTGGAGATCAGAACGCTCGGCCACCAGCACGATCTCCCGATCCGGGTCGGGATGGCAGATGGAAGAAAGACGATCGTGTGCCGTTCGGGTTCGCAGGCTCAACGAAGCAAAATAACGCATGTACACCGAGCGATCTGACAGAGACTGGCGCAAGCGCTTTTGAAACCAGGCATACCGCCTGAGTTTTTCTCAAAAGTGCCATGCCTCGTTCTCGATCATGGTCAAACAGCACGGTTAAGGTTGGCCGGATAAGGAACTCGTTCAGAATGTAACCCGACTCAGTTTTCCCCAGCGTGGCCTGGACCGACACCTCGAGATCGGTGTACTCGAAATTGTCACGTTGCGCCAGCACCCGAAAAGTCACTGTGAAACAGCTGGCGAGCGATGAAAGCAGCAGGTCTTCAGGAGTCCAGCGCCCTTCGAGCCCACCGAATTCGGGAGACGATGAGAAGTGAATAGCATTCGGCGTTGAGGATGACTTCACAAGTCCTGTGCGGCCCGAAGCCCACCAGGCGGTTACTCGGTATTCTTGCTCGAAACGCATACGCCCTCCTCTTGGTGCCACCTTATGACACCAGCCGAAAACTGACTGTAACTGTGGTCTCGACCTCGACTGGCTGGCCGTTTAACAAAAACGGGCGATAGTGCCATTGCTGTACAGCCTCCAGAGCCGCAGGCGCCAGAAATGGATGCCCACTGACCACCTGCAGATTTGCGACATCGCCGTTCTTGCTGATAATTGCTTGCAAGACCACCTCGCCCTGAATGCGCGCTTGTTTAGCCAGCAGTGGATAATGCGGCTCGGTTTGCTTAACCAGGTATCCTTTGGTAACGCCCTGAGAAATACGGACGCGTTTGGGAGCAACGGGCGCGGCAAGTTTGGGAATCGCGGCCACATTCGCGCTCGCGCTGACGATGCCTCCAATCACTCCACCCAGCTGTCCACCGGGGATTCCGCCGGGAACACCGCCAACTACGCCACCCATAGCGTCGGCCAAAGGCGGCGGAGCTTCCTCTTCATGAATCATTTGCACCTTCTTTGGAATGCTGCCGGGAGCTCGTAACCCGCCAGTCTCCAGAACCTGGCTCTGCAGCTTGCGAACCACCCGGGCAGCCGGGACAGCTGCCGGTGGTGCAGGGGGAGGTGGCGGTGGCGGCGCCACCAAAAACGTCAACCATTGGGCCTTGGGCAGATCCTCAGTAATCAGGATGGGGACAGCCAGCAGTATGCAAAGCAATATGCCTTGGAAGCCGAATGAAAGTACAGCTGCCAACTTTCGTCGGCGACGCTGAGCAGTCGTTGTTTCCAGCAACATCTCGGCGAAAATCGGCACCTCAAAATTCGGCACATCGAGCACTACTGGCGGCTGAGTTTCGGCCGAGGTTTCTAGTGGTAGCGGCTTGACCTCGTATTCTGCCGTTTCTAGCGGTTCCAGTAAGGTTGGCATGGCGGCCTCCTTTCAGGCCAGCATCTGCTGGCATACTCGTACTTCAGCCGACAAAAGGCGGTGCGTCTCCTCACCAAACCAAGTGATCGGGATCACAACCGTTTCTCCTGCCGCACGCAGATTCCGGTATAGAATGCACAGGACGGAACCAGTTATGCCGAACCCTTACGGACTCACTATCATCGATAACTGCCTTACCTGTCCTGTTCGGGAGGAGCACTTGTTCTGTAACTTGTCTGGTGTGGCAACCCAAAAGCTGAACGAGATTAAGTCCACCGCCGTTTATCCGAAATCCGCCATGCTGTTTATCGAGGGCCAGCAGCCGCGGGGCGTATTTGTGCTCTGCACCGGCAAAGTTAAGCTGTACACCTCGTCCAGACAGGGGAAGACGATCATTACCAAGATTTCGCAGCCCGGTGATGTACTGGGGCTGAACGCAAGCATTTCCAATCGTCCCTATGAAGTGACAGCTGAAATGACCGAGGCAGGACAAGCCAACTTCATCACCCGCGATGGCTTATTGCAGTTTCTGCGGGAACACGGCGAAGTTGCAGTCCGGGTTGCGGAGCAACTCAGCAGAAATTACTACACGGCGTTCGAAGAGATTCGCACATTAGGTTTAACCAGTTCACCATCCGAGAAGTTTGCCAAGTTGCTTATGCAATGGACTGCGGAAAACAAAAGTTCGGCTCGTCCCGACCAATTCCGCCTCACGCTGACGCACGAGGAGATTGCGGAGATGATCGGCACCAGCCGGGAAACGGTGAGCCGCTTGTTCTCAGACTTCAAAAAAAGACAGCTGGTTCAACTGAAGGGTTCGGTGCTGGTGATTCGCGACAAACCTGCGCTGGAGAAAATGATCCAGTCCTGATTGAGCCACTGGCAGGGTTTCCCGCCGCCCCGCTCTCAGCTGATTTCCCGCTTCACACCGCCATCGTAGACCCATAGATTGCAGTCTTCATCACCTTCCCTAATTGAACTCTGCCCGCAGCCGATGTGATCCTCGAGACCTTAATGCCACAAATCTACCGCCAGGGAATTGGTCCCATCCTATTGCAATTGCCAGCTCCGGAGTTGTGATGAGTGAAAGCGACATCGTTAAAGACTTTCTGATCGAAAGTCACGAGAACCTTGACCGGCTGGACCGCGAACTGGTCGAACTCGAGAAAAATCCGGCCAATAAAGGTGCGCTGGCCAGCATCTTCCGGACTATCCACACCATTAAGGGCACTTGCGGCTTTCTGGGTTTCAACAAGCTCGAAAAACTGACGCACGTCGGAGAAAACCTGCTCAGCCGGCTGCGCGATGGCGCGCTGACATTGACCCCCGAGATCACCACCGCGCTGCTGGATACGGTTGACGCTGTGCGGCAGATGCTGGAGCACATCGAGCGCGATGGCAGCGAAGGCGAGCGCAACGATGGCCCGCTGATCGACACGCTTACAACTCTGCAGCAGGTTCCCGCCACGCAGGCTTCCGAACAGACTCGGCCGTCGATCGGCGAAATCCTGATGGAACGCGCAGGAGTTTCGCAGGAAGTCATTCTTCAGGCGGCAGAAAAACAGAAAAAGGGCGATCCGCGCCATCTTGGTGAAATTCTGGTCGAACAGAAAGCGGTGCGGCCATCGGACGTGGTGGAGGCGTTGCGCATCCAGCAGAGTTCGCGCGCCTCGGGAGGGGTGTTGGACAGCTCGGTGCGGGTTGATGTCCACCTGCTGGACAAGCTCATGAACCTGGTGGGCGAGCTGGTGCTGGCCCGCAACCAGGTGCTGCAATACGGGAAAAAAATTAAAGATAGAAATTTTATGGCCGCATCGCAACGCTTGAACCTGATCACCACTGAGCTGCAGGAAGGCGTGATGAAGACCCGCATGCAGCCGATTGGCAACATCTGGGGGCAGTTTCCGCGCACCGTGCGCGACGTGGCCCTGGCCTGCGGCAAGCAGGTGGTGATCGAGATGGAAGGCAAGGAAACCGAACTCGACAAAACCATCATTGAGGCCATCAAGGACCCGTTGACGCACCTGGTCCGCAATTCGGTTGATCACGGAATCGAATCTCCGGAGGCCCGTGCACGAGCCGGCAAAGACGCGACCGGGCGGGTGATGCTGCGCGCTTCGCACGAGGGCGGCCAGGTGCACATTGAAATTTGTGACGATGGCGCCGGTTTGGACAGCGAAAGAATTCGTCAGAAAGCGCTGGGCAAAGGGCTGGTCAGTGCCGAGCAGGCAATCCGCATGACCGACCGGGACATCGTCAATCTTATTTTTATGCCGGGCTTTTCGACCGCGGAGAAAGTCAGCAAGGTGAGCGGCCGGGGAGTGGGAATGGATGTAGTGCGGACCAACATCGAAAAGATCGGGGGCACGGTGGATGTGCAGTCGAGGCCGGGCCTGGGCACTACGGTACACATGAGAATTCCTCTGACGCTGGCCATTATTCCCGCACTAATCGTGACCGGGGGAAGCGAGCGCTATGCCATCCCGCAGGTGTGTTTGCTCGAACTGGTGCATCTGGAAGCAGAGCAAGCTGCCAGCAGAATCGAACGAGTGCACGGCGCGCTGGTGCATCGGCTGCGCGGACGATTGCTGCCGCTGGTTTTTCTCGAACAGGCTCTGGGCGCCGAACAGAGCCGTGCGGCCGATAGAAAGGGAGCCGTCAACATTGTTGTATTGCAGGCCAACGACCAGCAGTTTGGACTGGTGGTGGATGAAATCAAAGACACCGAAGAAATTGTGGTCAAGCCGCTGGGCAGGCAGCTGAAGGGTGTGAGCGCCTTTGCGGGAGCCACCATTATGGGGGACGGCAAAGTCGCCCTGATCCTGGACCCGGTCGGTCTGGCCCAGCGCGCCCGCGTAATCGGCGGGGCCGCGCAGCGAATAGTGAAGGAACAGGAGAGAACTGCCGAAGAAAAAGCGGGGGGGAACCGGCAAACACTGCTGCTGTTCCAAATTGGGCAAAGCGGTCGGATGGCCGTCCCGCTTTCTTTGGTAGCGCGGCTGGAAGAATTTCCCCGCAGCGCTGTGGAACGGTCGGGCTCGCAACAGGTGGTGCAGTATCGCGGAAGGATCATGCCGTTGGTCAACATTAGTGCCGCGGTGGAAGTATCCGGATTGGCCGAGGAGGGAGCTGGGAGTCCGGCACATTCTCCGCTGCAGGTACTGGTGCATTCCGAGAGCGGGCGCAGCGTGGGCCTGGTAGTGGACCGGATTCTCGACATCGTCGAAGAAGAAATTCTGGTGGAAAAGGTCGGCCAACGACGGGGCGTTCTGGGTTCCGCAGTGGTGCAGAAACGAGTGACCGACCTGCTGGATATTCATGAACTCCTGCGTTTGACCCAGCCGGGATTTGCCAGGGCCGCAGCCGCCGGCGATTAGGTACATGGCGAAGCGAAAAGCGAGGGCCAAGATGAGGTCTGCACAACTCGGGCAGGGAAATGGGCAAGCAGTAAAGCTCGCAAGCAAGCTGGAAAAGGGCTTTTATAAAGCGATGCTGGAGAGCGCTCCTGTCAATGTTATCTATGCCGACCGTGATTTTCGCATCCAGTATATGAATGCGGCATCATTTCGGACTCTCAAGACGCTGGAACAATATCTGCCCTGTCCGGTGGATGAGATGGTCGGCAAGCCGATCGATTTTTTCCATAAAAATCCCGAGCAGCAGCGCAAAATGCTGGCCACGGACAAACAACTTCCCCACAGCATGATTATCCGTGTAGGTCCGGAGGCGCTGGATCTACTAGTCACCTCTATCTACGACGAGCGCAAGAATTATGTAGGAACCATGGCGACCTGGGCGATCGTGACGGAGACGCTGAGGTTGAAGCAGGACGCAGCCGGCCAGATCGAGGCCATAGGTAAATCACTCGCGGTGATCGAGTTTGAAATGGACGGCACGATCATCACTGCCAACCATAATTTCCTTAGCCTGATGGGCTATACGCTGGATGACGTTAAAGGCAAACATCACGGCACTTTTGTGGATGAGGAGTTCCGCCGCAGTCCGGACTATAAGGAGTTCTGGGCGCGGCTAAACCGCGGCGAGTATCAGGCAGCGGAATACAAGAGGGTTGGCAGAGGCGGGAAAGAAGTCTGGATACAGGCCTCCTACAACCCGATTCTGGATTTGAGCGGCAAGCCCTTCAAGGTCGTGAAATATGCCACTGATGCTACCCAAAGGGTGAAGACCGCACAGGAAGTGTCCGAGATTTCGCAGAACCTGGCCAGCGCCTCGGAAGAGCTTTCCGCGAACAGCCAGCAGATGAGCGCGAATGCCGAAGAAACCGCCGCCCAGACCAGAGTGGTAGCCAGGAATTCTGAACTGGTGAACAAGAATCTGCAGACGGTGGCGGTCGGAACTGAGCAGATGGGAGCAAGCATCACCGAAATCGCCAAGAACGCCACCGAAGCCGCCAAAATCGCGACCTCGGCTGTGAAGGTTGCGGAAACTACCACCATCACTATCGCCAAGCTGGGGGAATCGAGCACCGAGATTGGCCAAGTGATCAAAGTCATCACTTCGATTGCGCAACAGACCAACCTGCTGGCGCTTAACGCCACCATTGAAGCGGCACGCGCAGGCGAGGCCGGCAAAGGCTTTGCGGTGGTGGCCAATGAGGTGAAGGAACTGGCCAAGGAAACCGCCAAGGCGACCGAAGACATCAGCGCAAAGATTGAAACCATTCAGGGTGATACCAAGGCGGCGGTGCAGGCGATCGGCAACATCAGCAGCATCATCAACCAGGTGAATGCGATTTCGGCGACCATTGCCACCGCGGTGGAGGAGCAGAACGCTACCACCAACGAGATGGCGCGCAATGTGAGCGAAGCGGCGCGCGGCAGTTCGGAGATCACGCAGAATATTGCCGGGGTCGCGCAGGCGGCTGAAAGCACCACCCGCGGTGCCGGCGATACCCAACAAGCGGCGGCCGAGCTTTCCAAGATGGGAACAGCATTGCGCGAATTGGTAACCAAATTTAAATCGAACAGCTAGGGGAGCGGAATGGGTGAGCACTCAATGACGTCCGCACATCAGTTTTGCACTTTCTACCTCGATCAGTTGCTGTTCGGCCTGGAATTGAAAGGCGTGCAGGAAGTGATGCGTTCGCTGGAGATGACCCATGTCCCTTTAGCCCCGGCGGTGGTGAGCGGACTGATCAACTTGCGCGGACAGATCGTCACGGCTATAGATTTGCGCCGCCGCCTGGAGCTGCAGGTACGCCCGGCTGAACTATTGCCGATGAATGTGGTAGTGCGGTCGAACGAGGGCGCGGTGAGCTTGCTGGTAGACAAGATCGGAGATGTAGTCGAGGTGGAGGACAGCAGTCTCGAGCCGGCTCCGGAAATGCTGCCACCCAGCATTCGCAGCATGATTCGCGGCGTTCACAAACTGGAGGACAAGCTGCTGCACGTTCTGGATACGGAGAGAGCGTGCGAGATAGCAGAAACCGATTTGGTATCAGCCAACGAGTAAGCGGTCAGAGATTGGTATTTATCGCAACCTGATCAACCAAGGACAATGATGAGCGCGTTGGCGGAATGTAGCTATTGATGGCATGGGAATTTCAAATGAAGCCATTGCGCATTCTCGTGGTGGATGATTCCGTGGTCATCCGCAAACTGCTCTTGGAGACGCTGGCCAAAGAGGAGCTGTTTGAAGTGGTTGGCTCAGCCTCCGACGGGCGCATCGCGCTCTCGAAAATTGACCAGCTCAAGCCAGATCTGGTCACGCTGGACTTAGAAATGCCGGTTATGAACGGCCTCGAAACCCTGGCGGAGTTGCGGAAGTCGCATCCTGCTCTCCCGGTAATCATGTTCAATACCCTGACTGAGCGTGGCGTCTCGGCTACCCTGGACGCGCTGTCGCTGGGGGCAGCGGATTACGCTACCAAGCCGAGCAGTGCGGTCAATCCGGCCTCGGCGATCGATGCAATTCAGGCGGAGCTGATTCCGAAGATCAAGGCATTTTGCGGTGTTCGGCCAACGCCGAAATTTGCGCCGACGCTTCCCCGCATCTCGCCCCGCTCAATCAGCAGGCATCCCATTGAGATCGTTGCCATCGGCACTTCCACCGGGGGGCCGAACGCGCTGGCGGAAGTGCTGCCGAATATCCCCAAAGATCTGCCGGTTCCGATCGTGGTAGTGCAGCACATGCCACCCGTGTTTACGCGGCTGCTGGCGGAACGCCTGGCAACTCAATCGGAAATACCGATCAGCGAGGGAACAGCCGGTCAGGAACTGGTCCCCGGGCACGCATGGGTGGCGCCTGGTAACTACCACATGACGATTGCTCGAGCCGGTCTGCGTTGGAGTTTGAATCTGGATCAGGGGCCGCCGGAACATTCCTGCCGCCCCGCGGTCGATGTCATGTTCCGGTCGGTTGCAGAGGCTTTCAAGTCCCGGGTGCTGGGCGTGATCATGACCGGCATGGGTTCCGATGGGGTGTTGGGATCAAGACGCATTCGCGAAGCAGGCGGACAGGTCATCGTCCAGGATGAGGCATCCTCGGTGATATGGGGCATGCCTGGTCTCGTGTATGCGGCCGGGCAGGCCGATGGCATCTACCCGCTGCATCAACTGGCGCAGGAAATCACTCGTCGTGTTCTGCAGAGCCGCACCAAACCGCCCGCTGTGGATCCGGTGGATCGAGTGGGCATGGAGGTTAGAAGGCAATGATGGCCGCAACCCGTCCTATGCTTGTGCCTGCAACTGCAGCTCGCGGCGCAGTTGCTCTAGACCCTGTGTATCGACACATGCGTGACCTGGTGTACAAGATTTCGGGAATCTTCCAGCTGGAAGAGAAGCTTTACCTGATGGTCGACGCCTGCGGGCGGCGCATGAAACAGACCGGCGCGGTCACGCCCCACCAATATTGGGACTTGCTGACCGCTCATGGCAGCCGTGAAGCCGAACTCCGGCAATTGTTGAACGAGATCACAATCGGAGAGACTTGCCTTTTTCGGAGTCAGTCGCAGCTGGATGCGTTGCGTAAAGTGATCCTTCCCGAAATTGTCAAAGACAAGAGCAAACAGGCGATCCGCCGCCTGCGCATATGGAGTGCCGGCTGTTCCACCGGCGAAGAGCCCCACACCCTGGCCATGAACCTGATGGAGGAGAGTAACGGGCTGCTGAAGGACTGGACACTGGAAATATTGGCAACCGATTTGAACGACCGATCGCTGGAGGCCGCCAAGGCGGGAGTTTATGGAGAATATGCGCTACGCAATACCAGCGAATATTACCGTCAGAAATATTTCATGCGGGCCGAGGAAAACAAGCTGCAGGTTCGGCCCGAGGTGAAAAACCTGATTAACTTCACCCGCCTCAACCTGCAGGATGATTCGAAGATGCTGTTCATGAAAGGCGTCGACATGATTTTTTGCTGCAACGTGCTGATCTACTTCGATGAAACTTCCAAATCGAAGGTGATCAACCACTTCTTCAGCAACCTGAATTTTGGCGGCTATTTCTTTCTTGGCGCTGCAGAGTCGCTGATGAGACTGAATAACAAGTTTCACCTGGTGCATTTCCCGGGAACTATCGGCTATTGGAAACCGTCGTTGAAAAGCGAAAAGCTATGAACACTGATATTACCGAGACAATTCGCGAGCGGGTCAGGCAAATCGAAGTGACGCCTTCGATTCCGGCAATTTTCCACCCACTTTTAAAGCTTCTGAATTCACCTCCCGATGAGGTCAACCTGGACGAAGTGATTAAGGTCGCTTCTTATGACAGTGCGATCGCGGCCCAATGCCTGCGCGTTGCCAGCTCGCCGCTATTTGGCCAGTCGCGGCCGCCTGATTCAATGAAAGCGGCCATCATCAGCCTGGGACTCAGGCGAGTGGAAACGATTGTCTTGACGTGTTGTATGGGGCAAGCTTTCGCTCCCAGCAATTGGGTGCTGGATCCTACAGTCTTCTGGCGGCATTCCCTGGGCTGTGCCATGGTGTGCCGAAAGTTCAGCGAGAAAATCAAGGCCCATGATCATGAAAAAGCCTACATGGCGGGTTTGCTGCATGATATCGGATTTATAGTGAACTCCATGTCTTTTGGCGAGCAATTCAGCAAGGCCGTCGCAGCTGCATGCGAGCAGCAGATCCCGCTGCATGAAGCAGAATTGCAACACATGGGGTTCACCCACTGTGAAACCGGCAGGGCCTTAGGGGAAGCATGGAATCTTTCTGGCGAACTCATTCAGGTGATTGCTTATCATCACCAGCCGGAAAACAGTGAGACAGGCAGAGGCCTGGTAGCGCTGGTGCATTTATGCGATCTGCTATGCCGGGTGCGAGGCCTCGATTACGGTTACTACGAATCCAGCAAAGTGGACTTGGTCGCCGACCCGGCCTGGGAGATCCTCCAAAAGACACATCGCGAACTGCAGGACGTGGATTTAGCTCGTTTCACGTTTGAATTGGATGAAGACGTAAGAGGGATCTACGAATTGGTTTCTACTATCTTCGGATCCCCGAGAAAAAACTGAAGGCGTGTTCAATTGCTTTGAACTTAACTCAGCTATGGACTTGCAGAGTGACTGTGACAGGTCGGCTGTCAAACAGCAGCCGTACTTCCAGGCGCACAGAATCGCCCAATGAATGCAGGCTGTAATCACCACCTGTGATCACGGTCGGGGTCGACAGCATGCAGTCATCGCCCAGGCCGGCAACCTTGTTTTTGAAATTTCCAGCCACCATATTGGCGATCTCACCCATGGCGTCTGACAACTGCGGGTCGGCGTTTTCCGGATTAACTCCCAACATCTTCGAAATCACAAGTGCCGCCGATTTGTGATCGCAGTTAATGCTGAGCACCCCGCACAAGCGCCCTGCCAGGCCGACCATCGCAGTGATCTCTGGTTTTTCCACCATGAATGCGACATTTGAAGCCGGTGTGGTAAGTCTTGAGCTCAACATGAGTTCAAACACCTCGCGGGTCGCAAGTTCGAGCAACGGAATCCACTCGGGATGCGTCTCCTCCGGCGCCACCGTAGGATAGAGCGATCTCATACCTTGGCCGCGAGGACCGGAATAACGTGTTCCTTAACCTGGTCAGGAGTGAAAGGTTTGCGAATGTAGCCCTTCGCGCCGGAAGACAGGGCCTGCACCACGTGCGCTTCACTGCCTTCGGTAGTAATCATTACCACCGGCACGCCTTTTGCTTTGTCCACCCTGGCCAGCTGCTTGATGAACTCAAGCCCATCCATAACCGGCATATTGATATCGCATAGGATGAGATCAATGGAGTTTTCCTTCACTGCCGCAAGTGCCTCGGCTCCGTTGCTCGCTTCGAGCACCTGTTTCAATTCGATTCCGGCTTGCCGTAAAGACCGTTCCACAATTTTGCGCATCACCGACGAGTCGTCAACGATCAGCGCGGTTATGTTGTTCATAAGATGAAATATTCTGGCGCAAAACCGTTCGCCATTCTCATTCTTTTGTGTTCATCGGCTCAGCAAAAAGGAACTTTATTGCGCAGGCAGCGCTTTCGGATCAGATGAAGGAAAGTGGTTCTGCCCGAACGGTTTTAATTGGGCCCTGATTTCAACATGCATTCGGCAGAGATATTGCAAAGCAGCAGTCCCAAAGTAAAACTTTCCCCTTAAGGGGCAATAACTACTCGGACTACGCTTCGGGCGGTCGCTAATTTTCAACGACTTACAAGTGGCAGTGGTCATGCTTTACGACAAGCAGACGAAGTGGCGCGCAACGGGGCGCTCCAGAGAATAAACTTCGGCCAGAGGTTTTCTTGAGCGCCCCTTGCATTTTTAAGCCGAAATCAGCCCTCCCCAGCTGGTTTCGGCTAATGTTTTTTTGCGAAATTTCCTGAGGGGAGCTTCCCAAGCAGCCTGTCTCAGGCGAGAATCAGGCGTTCTGTCAGGTCCATCCCTGCGCCCCGCAACAATCCGGCAACCACGGGCTCTTTCAGTCGTGACGCATCGAATTCCACTCTGATAATCCTTTCACGCTCGGAAATCGTGACCCGTCGCATGCCATAAACCTCCCGGACGCTATCCAGCGCACGCATCACCGCCTCATCAGGCACGCCCGCATATCGGTAAGCCGCTTCAAATTGCGTCATAGTGGTAACCTCGAATCCTAGCCGTGCGTCGCCCGGCACGCCTGGCGAATCCAATATAAAGCCAGCCGCGCAATCAGTACAGGATGCACGCGGTTTTGCGCGGTAGACTTATGCCCTCTGAACTCAAAATATTGTCGCAACGGCAAGCGCAGGATCAACCGAAAGATCCGGTGTGCGGAATGACCGTTTCGCCCCCCTCTGCAAAATATTCCTACACCCACCATGGCGATACTTTTTATTTCTGCTGTGCGTCATGCCTCGAGAAATTCAAGCGGGATCCCGAGGCTTACCTGAAACTGTCAAGCCAGGCTGCAACTGTTCAGCTGAGCAGGCAGGATCTTTCTTCAGCTGCCGAGAGACCTAACGCGAATGTCTCTTACGTATGCCCGATGTGCCCGGAGGTGCGCAGCTCGCATCGGGCGCCGTGCCCGAAGTGTGGCATGGCGCTTGAGCCGGATACCCCGGCGCTTTCGAGCCGGGTTGAGTACACCTGCCCGATGCACCCGGAAATCGTTCGCTCCGAACCCGGCGCATGCCCCATCTGCGGCATGGCGCTTGAGCCCCGAACCGTAACTCAAACCGGGCAGGTGAACCCGGAGTTGCGCGACATGACCCGGCGCTTGTGGGTCAGTGCGGCACTGACGCTTCCTCTGCTCGCGATAGCCATGTTCGACATGCTTCCAGGCATGCCTTTACAGCATGTGTTTCCCGGCGCAGGGATGCCCTGGATTGAGCTGCTCATTGCTACTCCCGTTGTGCTCTGGGGAGGCCTGCCATTCTTTCAGCGCGGTTGGGCGTCGATCGTCAATCGCTCCACCAACATGTTCACGCTGATCGCCATCGGCACAGGTGCAGCCTATTTGTACAGCTTTGTGGCGACGCTCGCGCCCAGTCTTTTTCCTTCCGCGATGCGCTCGATGAACGGGTTTCCGCCCATTTACTTCGAAGCTGCTGCCGCCATTACAACCCTGGTGTTACTCGGGCAGGTGCTTGAACTTCGTGCCCGAAGTCGAACCGGCGCCGCCATCCGCGCCCTGATGGATTTATCGCCCAAGAACGCACGCGTCGTACGCGATGGAAGTGAAGTTGATATTCCCCTGGATCAAGTGAAGATCGGCGACCGGTTGCGTGTGAGGCCGGGTGAAAAAATTCCGGTGGACGGAATCGTGGTGGAGGGCGCGAGCACGATCGACGAATCCATGATAACCGGGGAATCGCAACGGGTCGGGAAAGCGCTGGGAGATCAAGTCATTGGCGCCACTCTAAACGGCACTGGAGGCTTCGTAATGGAAGCCCGGCACGTGGGAGCTGAGACTCTGCTTTCGCAAATCGTTCAGATGGTCGGCCAGGCGCAGCGCAGCCGTGCACCCATTCAGCGCCTGGCAGATCGTGTTTCAGCCTGGTTTGTACCTGCAGTCATTGCCATCGCCGTGGTTACCTTCATTGCCTGGTTGGTTGCAGGTCCCGAGCCGCGCTTTGCGCACGCGCTAGTAAACGCCGTCGCCGTGCTCATCATTGCTTGTCCGTGTGCCCTGGGCCTGGCGACGCCGATCGCCATCATGGTGGCAACTGGCCGCGGCGCCCAGGCGGGCGTGCTTATCCGGAACGCGGAGGCGCTTGAAGCCCTGGAAAAAGTTGACACGCTGGTGATCGATAAGACGGGAACCCTAACCGAAGGGAAGCCTCGCGTCACCTCCATCACGCCGGCGCCCGGCTTCAGCGAAGATAAGGTACTGCGGATGACTGCAGCCCTGGAACAGGCCAGTGAACATCCGCTCGCTTCAGCAATTATGGCCGAAGCCAAACGACGCAATATCGCGCTGCCTGAAGTCGAACATTTCGGTTCGCGGACCGGTCGCGGAGTTCAGGGCAAGGTTGAAGGAAGTGACGTGGCGGCCGGAAGTGAGTCATTTTTGGCAGAACTGAATATTGGCCGGGCTCCGACTTCGGTTACTCCGCAGCCGGGTGAATCCGCCATCCTGGTCGCAGTAAATGGCCGGCTTGCAGGTTGGATCAGCGTCTCCGACCCGCTCAAGTCCTCATCCGCGAAGGCCATTCGCGAACTGCGGCAGCAGGGTTTGCAGGTGATAATGTTGACCGGGGATGCGCGTGGACCCGCAGAAAAGGTGGCTGAAGCTCTCGCCCTGGATCAGTTCGAAGCCGAGGTATTGCCGGAGCGAAAGCTTGAAGTCATCAGTAATCTCCAGAAGCAAGGCAGGATAGTAGCGGTCGCAGGGGATGGCATTAATGACGCGCCCGCTCTGGCCCAGGCTGATGTCGGAATCGCGATGGGGACAGGTACGGATGTGGCCATTGAAAGTGGCGGTATTACGATTGTTAACGGGGACCTGAACGGCATTGTCCGGGCACGCCGTTTGAGTCAGGCTACCATGCGGAACATCCGTCAGAATCTGTTCTTTGCCTTCGCCTATAATTCTCTGGGAGTACCCATTGCGGCCGGCATTTTGTATCCTGTGCTGGGGATACTCCTGAGCCCGATTGTGGCAGCTGCGGCTATGAGTTTCAGTTCGGTTTCTGTGATCACAAATTCCCTGCGCCTGAGAAACCTCAAACTCGAACCGGGCGTCTAACCGCCCGAATCAAACCTCCGGTGTGTCGATTTTTGGGGGCTCGATCTTGTGGGGTCATCAACCACACCGGAAATTGAAACCTTCGGAGAGAGCACCGTGGAACGTCTGACAGGAGTTGTGAAATGGTTCAACAACGCCAAAGGTTACGGATTCATCGGCCGGGAAGGCGGTCCGGATGTGTTCGTGCACTATAGCGCCATCACCATTGAAGGGTACAAGAGTCTTCAGGAAGGCGATCAGGTCGAATTCGAAATTGCTCAGGGCCAGAAAGGTCCACAGGCAGCAAATGTGGTCAAAAGTACCTAGTGTAAGTTTCCTCAGCCAGCGCGGCCGGTAAGATCGCACCTGCGCTGGCCCGCGGTCCTGCCACTGCGATAATCTGCTTAGCTGCATGGACAACAAGGCGATCGCCGGCATTCTCTACGAGACTGCCGACCTGCTCGAGATCGACAATCAGGATTCCTTCCGCATCCGGTCTTATCGAAACGCGGCGCAGGCGGTGGAAGCGTATCCGCAACAAGTCGCCGACCTCATCAGCGAACCCAAAAAAATCCTGGAAATACCCGGCATTGGAAAGGGCATGCTGCTTAATTTCCAGGAAATGCTGAAAGAAGGCGCGCTTGCCCTGCATGCGGAATTGCTGAAAAAGTATCGCCCCTCCATGCTGGATCTTTTGAAAGTGCAGGGCCTCGGCCCTAAGACCATTGCGCTGATCTGGAGCGCTTACCAGGTCTGCGATGTCGAGGGAGTCGAGAAGTTGGCGCGCGCGGGAAAGATCCGCGAACTTCCCCGCATGGGTGAAAAGCAGGAACAGAAACTGCTGAAGGCCCTGGAGGACTATAAGCGCATCGGCGGCCGTTTTCTGCTTGACGTTGGCGAAAAGGAAGCCCACAAGATCGCCGGGCACCTGAAGGGTTTTGATGGAATCGACAAAGTCTCGCCCGCCGGATCGCTGCGCCGCGGGCGCGAAACCGTGGGCGATCTCGACATTCTGGTGACCGGCCCGGCCTGTTGCAATGACGCCGAACGCGAAAAGCTGATCGAACACATCATCAAGCTGCCCGGATTAATGGAGATTATTGCCCGCGGCGAGAACAAGATCAGTTTCCGCTTGCGAGGTGGCATGCAGGTGGATGTCCGCCTGCTTCCACCGGAATCATTCGGTGCAGCCCTGCAGTATTTCACCGGATCGAAAGCCCACAACGTTACGCTCCGCCAGCGCGCTCTCAAGATGGGCTACACCCTTAGCGAGTACAGCCTGGCCGACCTGAAGACAGAAAAGCCGGTGGCGGGAAAAACCGAAGAGGAAATTTACGCCAGACTCAATCTCGACTACATTCCGCCCGAGCTGCGCGAAAACCAGGGCGAGATCGATGCCGCTGCCGCGCACACCCTGCCTGACCTGATTACGGTCGAAGATCTGCAGGGTGACGTACACATGCACACCGCCGAAACCGACGGCCGCAACACTATTCAAGAGATGGCTGAGGCCGCGCGGGCTCGCGGCTACAAGTACATGGCCATCACCGACCACTCGAAGAACCTGGCTTTTGCCAACGGGCTGGATGACAAACGCGCGGTCGAACACATTGAACGCATTCGCAAGGCTGACGGCCAGTTTGAAGGCATAAAGATTTTCGCGGGCATCGAAGTCGATATCCTGGCCGATGGCTCGCTCGATCTTTCTGATTCCGTCCTCGAGCAAATGGATATTGTGATCGCCAGCGTGCACTCGCTTTTCAACCAGGAACCAGCGGAGATGACCGACCGCCTGTTGAAAGCCGTCTCCAACCCCAATACCTCGCTGATCGGCCATCCAACAGGCCGAATGCTGTTGCGGCGAGACGCTTACGCCTTCGACCTAGATCGCGTTCTGAAAACTGCCGCGCAGAACAAAGTCGCCATGGAGCTCAATGCCTATCCGGATCGGCTCGACCTGCGTGACCGCCATCTGCGCCGCGCAAAAGAGCTGGGGGTGAAGATTGTCATCAACACCGACTCTCACCACACCTCGCACATGGAAAAGATCCGCTTTGGCGTTCTGCAGGCCCGCCGCGCCTGGCTGACCAAAGCCGACGTGCTGAATACTCTGCACGCTATAGATTTTGCCAAGGCCATGAAGCATCAATGGCCATCACAAACCATGTAGGGACAGCAGCCCTGGGCTGATTTGTCACGTGCAGCGTGCCAGACGAGTAAAATCAACTCATGACCGAGGATGCCCCCGTCACCCCGCGTGCTCCCGATACCGCCCAGCCGCAACCTTCACCTTCCTCGTCCATTCCTTTCGACATCAGTCAGGAGTTCGGGACCGCGCAGCGAAATCTGCCGCCCGCAAAGATCGTTGGAATCGCCCTGGCCTGCGTACTGGTGATTGTCGCGATCTATGCTCTGACCCATCGTGCCAAGCCACAAGGCGGAGGCTCGATCGACAACATCGTTTCAATAGAAGTTCCCAACCAGAATCAGGTGATGACTGCGATCAACATCAGTCTGCGTAACACCGGCGAGAAACCGATGTGGATCCATGACATCAAAGCAACTTTGAAAACCGATTCCGGAGAATTCGGCGACGAATCGGCCGCGGCGGTTGATTTCAATCGCTACTTCCAGGCATTTCCCTCGCTCAAAGAACATGCCCTCTCGCCCATTACCCCGGAAACCAAAATTCCGGTGGGCGGCGGTACACAGGGAACGGTGATTTTCAGTTTTCCTGTGAACCAGGACGCCTTCGATAAACGCAAGTCGCTGACCGTGGCAATCCAGCCCTACGATCAGCCCTTGCCAATCGTTCTCACCAGATAAACGTCAGTTACAAGTTAATGCTTCTGCAGAAATTTGCGGTGCGCCAGGTGAGTGCTCGCGGTAGGTTTGATCTCCTCGTACTGCAGGAAACTTATCGAACCATCCACTTCCAGGACCGCCAGAGCAACGTCCTTAAGGCTGGAAATTCCGTGTTCCCGCATGGCACGGTGCAGTTCATCTGTGCTTACATGTTCTTTCGCCATGTGTGACTCGATTGCCTGACCGTCGTGCACCAGGAGCGACGGTTGTCCTTGAATGAACTTGCGGAATCGGCGATTGCCGCCTGAGAGCTCGGCAATCACATAGTTGAGGACCAGCAGAGTGGCCGCGGCTACAATCCCGCCAGCCAGGGAACTGTCTTGCCCGGTCATCGCGTTCTGCACCGCGTTGCTGATAAGCAGCAGCAGGACCAGATCAAAGGGCGTCATCTGGCCCACTTCGCGCTTGCCACTCAGTCGGACACCCAGCAACACCGTCGCGTACACTGCCGCGGTGCGCAGAACAATGCTGCCCAGCACCAGCCAGCCCGGAAACATTTTCTAGTTCGCGCTTACCGGGATGGGTGCGTTTTTGGGGGTGCTCAAATAACCGGTGGCCTTGTTCTTGTCCACCGACCAGACCACCAGCTCGTACAACATACGATCGCGGCCGGAATAAAACTGGATCGGTTCCGCCACGTTGCGGTCTTTCTTTTCGATGGTGCGATCGTCAGCGGTGACGTTGAGCGTGAACTTGCCACGCTTGACATCCGCTTTTTTCAACTGCAGCGCGATGGTCGATACCGGTTGCGCCTTCGCGCCTTTGATGAGCGTGAACTCGTAATAGTTGCGATCGCCCTTGTGCTTCAGGATTTCCAGATCATCGCGGGTGTGCGCGATCAACCCGCTCTGCATGCCTAAATCGCCAACTGTGCTCTGCAGTTTCGCTTTAGTTGCTTCCAGGTCGGCGCGCGCAGAAGCTACATCGCTCTTGACGCCTGTCACATCGGTTTTTACGCCGGCAACTTCGCCGGTAACTGCGCCAATCTGCTCTTTCTGGGCTGCTGAAAGCCGGGCTTCCGCCTCGCGTTGTTGCCGCCGCAACTCACCGGCGCGCTGCGCCAGCTCCTTTTTGGTGAGCCCGACCTGTTGAGCAACCGTTTCGTTCTCGGATTCCGCCATCTGAATGCGCTTGTTCAGGTCGGCAATCTGCGTATTCGCTGCGCTCAGATCTTTCGCAGTTTTGTCAGCCCGGCCACGTAGATCAAACATCAGGAAAAGCGAACCGGCTACATAGAGCAAAGCAAGAACCAGCAGCGCCCATTTTCCGGTGCTGCTCTCATCCGTGCGATCGTCGGGCGCGAGGGAACTCTCATCCGCCATTAGAACCTCCCATAATCTTTGAGTAAAGGTGGACCTTTTAAGTAATTGTTGAGACTTGAGACCTGTCTGTCAATCGCAATCCGCGCGGGGAAACACCGGCAGTAACTGCAGCTTCTTCAGATTGCCAGGCTTTCGCCAGGCGTGAACAAAAAATTTGAAACTCCTGCTATAAGAAAATGATGCGCCTGCATGATTACAAACCTCGGCCCGCGCAGCTCAAATGGCTGCTCGATTCTGACCCCGCCATCCGCTGGCAGGTCATGCGTGACCTTACTGACGAACCTCCGGCAGCGATTGCAGCCGAGCGCTCTCTGGTTGCGACCCGGGGCTGGGGATCCCGGCTTCTCGCCCGCCAATCTCCTGCGGGCACGTGGGGCGGATCAAAAGAGGACGAACGCTTACTGATTACTTTCTACACTCTGGTCGTCTTGAAAGACCTCGGTCTCGAGCCCTCAAGCAAACAGGCCCGGAAAATGATCGCGAGAGTGGAGAAGCTCAGATTCAAGTGGCACAATAACCGCGCTTTTTTTGACGGCGAAACCGAGCCCTGCATCAACGGCAGGATTCTTGCGCTGGGGGCATACTTCAAAACGCCGAACCACGCGCTGGCCAATCAATTATTGAGCGAGCAGCTGCAAGATGGCGGATGGAACTGCGAAGCTCCCCAAAGCCGCCGCTCCTCGTTCCACACCACCATTTGCGTGCTCGAAGGCTTGCTGGAATACCAACGAGCAGGGCGAAAATCCGCAGCCATCACCGCGGCTCGCAAGCGGGCCGACAATTATCTGCTTGAGCGCCGAATGTTTCGCTCGCTTCGCAGCGGCGAAATGGTCGACCGACGCTGGCTACGCTTCTCGTTCCCGACATTCTGGCATTACGACGTGTTGCGCGGACTGGATTATCTGCGCGATGCAGGTATCAAGCCCGACTACCGCATCCGCGAGGCGATCGAGATTGTGATGAAACGCCGCCACCAGAACGGACGCTGGCCGCTCAACCTTCGCCACCCCGAACGTATTCCGTTGCAGATGGAAACCGCTGTCGGAAGCGCAAGCCGTTGGAACACATTGCGAGCTCTGCGCGTCCTGCATTGGTACGGCGCAGCTTGAATCAATTACCGGCAGCTTTGAGAAATGCAAGTATCTGCGTTCGGGGCGACTCGGTTTTGGAAATTACAGTTTTAATCCCCGCCGCGCGGGCGTCTTTCACAAGCTGCGCGGTGTTGTGCATGGTAAACATCAGCATCTCTGTCTTCGGAGCTATCACGATGATCTGTCGCGCTGCTTCCAGCCCGTTCATGACCGGCATCTGCAAGTCGAGCAGCACGATGTCGGGATGCAGGTCTTTCACTCTTTGAACAGCAACTTCGCCGTTCTCGGCTTCGCCGCAGACGTCCCAATCGGTGTTCTTCTCGATGGTGGAACGCACCAAATTGCGGATCACCGCGCTATCATCGACGATGAGGATAGTATGTGCCAGAAAGCAGCCGTTCTGTCCTAGGCAGGCTGCTGGCCGAGAACCAAGTCGTACAGGACGACGGTCGGCGACATGGGAAGGACACTGTTTACCCTACACTTTTGCCCGCGTAAAAACATAGGGTAATTACTGTATCCCGCACTTCTCCAAGCGGTGGCGTACATACTGCTTCCCGCAACATTGTTCAACTCAGGATTCCTTCGCCCGTCTCTCACAGTTCCGGCAGATAGAAATTGGAATTGTCCAGCTTTGTTCACTGTCGTAGAAAAAAAATGTCGCATATTTGTTCTCGACAGGAAAGTGGCAGAGTGGGCAGTGTGTTGGCGGCGGCGGCCTGGACATAGCAGTGAGAAAGTCTTCGATGGCTTGACGGAGATTTTTCATGGTGGCTCCTTGCGTGCATCAAACCAGGCGGTTTTCGCAAGGAACCGTCACCCCTCAGAGGTGCGCGGCGGAAGATTGCGGTAAAGGGACTCCTCTTACCGTACCACTTATTTGAGAGTAGGGGAGGACATTCGCGTGACGGTGTC
>QHZY01000120.1 GCA_003224855.1 Acidobacteriota bacterium
CGTTCCCCTCGCTGGTCCAAGCTTTTCTCCCGGAAAGCGCGCCGATATTTGGGCGCAAATGATTACTTTCACGGAGATGTCGGCGTTGACGGTTTCGGTCTCGATCATCACCACGGTTTTTAAGCTGCGCGCGCCGGGAATGTCGCTGAATCGCATGCCGATGTTTTGCTGGTCGCAGCTCACGACCGCCTTCATGGTCATCTTCGCCATGCCCGCAGTCATGCTATCGAGCACGATGCTCCTCCTGGATCGGCTGGTGGCCACGCATTTCTTCAATCCGGCAGAGGGCGGAGACGCCCTGCTGTACCAGCATCTGTTCTGGTTCTTCGGACATCCTGAGGTCTACATCGCGATCCTGCCCGGCATGGGCGTGGCTTCGCAGCTGCTTTCGACTTTCGCGCGCAAGCCGATCTTTGGCTACAAGGCGATGGTCTATGCCATTATGGCGATCGGGGTCCTCGGATTTGTGGTGTGGGGACATCATATGTTCATGAGCGGCATGAGTCCTTATTCGGCTTTTGCCTTCTCCATCATGACCATGGCGATCGGAGTGCCATCGGCAATCAAGACGTTTAACTGGCTGGGAACGCTGTTGCATGGCCGCATACGCCTGCAGACGCCCATGCTGTTTGCGATCGGCTTCGTATCGTTGTTTGTATCAGGCGGATTGAGCGGGCCATTCCTGGCCCAGCCGTTGCTGGACATTCCACTGCACGATACGTATTTCGTGGTCGGACATTTTCACCTGATTATGGGTGTGGCGGCGATCTTTGGAATCTTTGCCGCGACCTATTATTGGTTTCCGAAAATGTTCGGACGCATGATGAACGAACGAATGGGACAGATTCACTTCTTCCTCACGCTGGCCGGTACCTATGCGATCTTTATGCCGATGCATTACCTGGGCCTGGCCGGACAGACGCGGCGCTACTCGCAATTTACCGAGGTGGCATATCAGGCGAAGCTGATTCCGCTGCAGACCTTCATCACCTTTGCGGCGATCATCACCATCGCGGCCCAGTTTATTTTCGTGGTCAATCTTTTCTGGAGCATGTTCAAGGGACGGAAGGCCAGCGACAATCCGTGGGAAGCAACCACGCTCGAGTGGACGACCGCAACGCCTCCGCCACACGATAATTTTGCCGGGCACATTCCTCAGGTGTTCCACGGACCCTATGAATACAGCGTGCCGGGAGCGCCCCGCGATTTCATAATGCAGACCGATCCAGCGGGAGTCACGGCGCACTAGGCTGCCCAAGGCATGGCGACTTTGACTCCCACCATCACGATCAAGGACCCGAAGCTTGGACACGGCGGCGCGGGTGTGCCTCCGCCCAAGACGGGCGGCGGAGACGATGGCCATGGTGACAACGGAGCTCCCGATTATGGCGGACGGCTGCGGCGAGCGCGGCTTGGGCTGATCACGGCGCTGGTTGCGATCGTGATGATCTTCGTGGCGCTTACCAGCGCTTACGTCATCCGCCAGGGCTTGCCGGTACTCGACGAGAAGACCGGCAAGAGCGTGAGCGACTGGCTGCAGGTGAATCTGCCGACGCAGCTGCTGCTCATTAATACTTTTCTGCTGCTGCTCAGCAGCCTGACCGCTGAGTTCGCGCGGCGCCAGATGACGCGGCTTTCCAGGCTTGCGCCGGTGCAATCCATACCCGGTATCTCACTGGGGGAAGAAAAGAACTTTCCCTGGCTGGCGTTGACGGTGATTCTGATTGGGATTCCTGTTCGGGCAGTATCTCGCGTGGCGAGAGCTGGCGGACAGGGGGTTTTATCTTGCGACAAGTCCCAGCAGTTCGTTTGTTTACCTGCTGACTGCGGCCCACGCAGTTCATCTGATCGGCGGAGTACTGGCTTTTCTCTATTGCGCAGCCACTTCCCTGTTTCATTTTCCCCTGGAACGGCGACGCATTGCATTAGATATTTCGGTCTGGTACTGGCACTTCATGGCGCTTTTGTGGATTTACATTTTCGCCTTGCTGGAATTTGTACGGTAGAAGATCTGTTTTTCAGGAGACTGAAGCATGTCTGAAGCTGTGGTGCACCAGGGAGTGACGGCCGGCCCTTATGAGCCGTCACTGTTTGGCACCTACTCGAAAAAGATCGGGATGTGGCTGTTTCTGCTTTCCGACTCGCTGACCTTCGGCGCACTGTTGTATGCATACAGTTACGGGCGAATTTCTACCCCAAACTGGCCGACGCCGTTTCACTCGGAAAGCATCCGCAACGCCACGCTGATGACAGCGTTCCTGCTTACCAGCTCGCTGACCATGGTGCTGGCGGTGCGGGCGTCAGTGTTCGGCGACGGCAAGACGCAGCGCTGGTGGCTGCTCGCGACCATGCTGTGCGGGACAGGGTTCATCATTCTGCACGGGCGCGAGTGGAGCAACCTGATCGCTGAGGGCCTGACACTGCCCATGTTTCCGAGCGTGCCGGGGCATCACGCGGCGACCGAGTTTGCGGACGTGTCAAAAACTGTGCCGCAATTTCCGGCAACTTTCTTCGGGCTTACCGGCATGCACATGCTGCACGTAACCATCGGCGTGATTTACCTGGGGATCGTCGCGTTTCGCAAGAAATTTATTCCCGTATTGCTGGTGCTCTGGTTGATTGCCTGGCTGGCAACGCCGGCCTATAGTCCATTTCATTACGGGGCGCACGTGCTGCTGGTCGCGGCCATCGTGTGCGGGATTATCTTGTGGCTTAAGCCGAAAGTTTACGATTCATCTGACGTGGAAGTGGCCGGGCTGTATTGGCACTTTGTCGACCTGGTATGGATGTTCATCTTCCCGCTGGTTTACCTGATGTCAACCAAAATTATTTAGGAGCAGATCCCGAGATATGGACGCGACACAGCTTGAGCTGGAGCAGGAAGTAGCGGAGCAGCACCGCCATCATACTAAGGCGCAGTTCTTCTATGTCTGGGGAGCGCTGCTGGTGCTGACCGGGATTGAAGTTTATCTCGGGTACCAGAATATGGAGCCAGTGCGAATGCTCAGCATTCTCATGGGGCTTTCGCTGATCAAAGCGGGCCTGATCATTGCCTACTTCATGCACATGAAGTATGAAGTTTCACAGATGAAGTGGCTGACCATGAGCTCGCTGGTGATCTGCCTGGCATTGATGTGTATCTTCTTTCCGGATGCGTTCAGGATTTTGAAGTTAGGAGCGCGATGAAGAAGCTGTTCAGCATTGCTTGCTTAGTGCTTTTGACGTCCCCGGCATTCGCTCAGGGTTGTGCGATGTGTTACAGCAGCGCGGCCGGCACCACTAAACAAGGCCAGCGCGCCATCAACCATGGTGTCTTGGTGCTGCTGATTCCTCCGCTGGGATTCATGACGCTAGGTGTAGGCGCGGCCGTGAGGTACAGCCGCAAGCGGGACCGGGACCCCCAGTAATACTCTTCTTTTCGCCCCTTCGGGGCTTCGTCACATCGCTCGATCATACCCACGGCTTGCGCCGTGGGCGGTATTTTTTCGCCATACGTGGCTGGGCGGATTGAAATCCGCCCCCCTACGTGGACCGTGCTGAAATCCGGCGTGCGCGCTTACCTGGCTTATAATAGAGAGATTCTGTCACCCTCCTGAAAGCTCCTGAGGACCTTACGCCGAATCGGTGTCTCCGGGCGGGTAGGCAGCGCCTTGTCTGATGTCCACGGAATCGATCACAGTTCGCGGAGCGCGGGTCCACAATCTCAAGAACATTGATGTAGAAATCCCGCACAACTCACTCACGGTTGTCACCGGGGTGTCTGGTTCGGGCAAGTCATCGCTCGCCTTCGATACCATCTACGCCGAGGGGCAGCGGCGGTATGTTGAATCGCTCTCAGCGTATGCGCGGCAGTTCCTGGAGCGCATTGAGAAGCCCGATGTCGATGAAATCGACGGGATCGCGCCGGCCGTGGCCATCCGCCAGAAGAACACCACCCGCAATCCACGCTCGACGGTTGGGACCGCGACCGAAATCTATGACTACCTCCGCCTGCTTTTTGCCCGGATTGGACGAACGTATTGTGTGCGCTGCGGGCGCGAGGTGAAGAAGGACACGGTCGATGAAGTGGTGAGTTCGATAATGGCGCTGGGCACAGGAACGCGGCTGAATGTCTTGTTCCCGGTAACGACCGCGGCGAATTCCCCTGCCCTGCCGGCAAAAGGACGCAGGAAGAAGGCAGCGCCGGATGCGGTGGCCAGTGAAGCCCTGAAGAAGCGATTGTTTGAGCTGCGCAAGCGCGGTTTCAACCGGCTGTTTCAGGGCGGACAGGTATTCGAGTTTTCCAGTCCTGAATCACTGCTGGAGGTAGATTTCGCGAAGCCGTTATTTGTTTTGGTAGATCGGATTGTTCTAGGCGATGAGATTCGCCCGCGCCTGGTGGATGCGATTGAGACCGGTTATCGTGAGTCGGCCGAAGTAATTTTTGAAACCGTGCCGCGGGGCGATGAGGCGCACGAGCAGCTTCGCTTTTCGCAACGCTTTGAGTGCAAGAACTGCGGGCTGGCGTATGAAGAGCCTGAGCCACGGCTGTTCTCGTTCAACAATCCCTATGGAGCGTGTGCACGCTGCCAGGGCTTTGGAAACACCATCGATTTCGACATGAACCTGGTGATTCCTGATCCTTCGAAGTCGCTTAACGAAGGCGCGATTGAGCCGTGGACCAAACCAAAATATCGCACACTGTTTACGGAACTGAAGCGGTTTGCGCGAAGCGCCGGACTTCCGATGGATCAGCCGTGGGCTGAACTGACGCCCGAGCAGCAGTGCCAGATTGTTGAGGGCGAAGGAAAGTTCGCCGGTATACGGGGCTTCTTCGCGCACCTTGATCGCAAGAAGTACAAGCTACATGTGCGAGTGTTCATCAGCCGCTATCGCGGATATTCGCTTTGTTCGGACTGCAAAGGCGCGCGCCTGAGGCTGGAGGCGCGGCAGGTCAGAATAAATGACAAGAACATTTGCGACGTGGTCAGCATGACCATAGAAGAGGCAGGGACATTTTTTGGGCAACTGCAGCTGACTGAGCAGGAAACAGGAATTGCGGACAAGATTCTGGAAGAGATTCGGGAGCGTTTGCGTTTTCTGAACGAAGTGGGACTGGAGTACCTGACCCTGGACCGGCTGTCGTCGACTCTTTCCGGTGGCGAGGCGCAACGCATACAACTGGCGACCTCGTTGGGATCGCGCCTGGTGGGGACTTTGTATGTTCTGGACGAACCCTCGATCGGGCTTCACAGCCGCGACACCCACCGGCTGATCAATATCCTGCACGATCTGCGGGACCTGGGAAACACCATTGTGGTAGTGGAACATGATCCGGATGTGATGCGAGCCTCAGACCGGATTCTTGATCTTGGTCCGGGAGCGGGCGAGAGTGGCGGAAAAGTGATGGCCGCTGGAAGTTACGATGAAATCCAGCGCGTCCCCGGATCGCTTACGGGACGATACCTGTCGAATGAACTGCGCATTCAGATGCCCGGAAACCGGCGAGCGCCTGGGCGGCAGCAGATCAAAATCTTCGGCGCGCGTGCGCACAACCTGAAACAGATTGATCTGGCGATCCCGCTGGGGATGCTGGTTGCGATCACCGGAGTTTCGGGTTCCGGCAAGTCCACGCTTTTGCACGACGTGGTGTTCAGGGCGCTTTCGGCGGCCAAAAACAAGGCGCATCAGGAAGCCATGCCGCCATCCCAGTTTTGGAGCGGCCTGGAAGGCGACGAGTACATCGACGATGTGATCCTGGTCGACCAGTCTCCCATTGGACGCACGCCGAGATCGAATCCGGTTACCTACATCAAAGCGTTCGATGCCATCCGGGAATTGTTTGCTTCCCTGCCGGAATCGAAAAAGCGCGGCTTCAGCGCCGGCTATTTCTCGTTCAATATTCCTGGCGGACGTTGCGAAACCTGCCAGGGCGACGGAACGGTGACGGTCGAAATGCAATTCCTGGCGGACGTCGAACTGGTGTGCGAGGAGTGCAAAGGCACGCGTTACAAACCGCAGGTGCTGGAAGTCCGCTACCACGGCAAGAATATTTTTGAAGTGCTGAACCTCACTGTTAAAGAAGCTCTGCAGTTCTTTGCCGGACACCCGAAGATTGTGGAAAAACTGCGGGTGCTGGATGAAGTGGGCCTGGGCTACTTGCGGCTTGGCCAGTCGGCGACAACACTCTCCGGCGGCGAAGCTCAGCGCATGAAGCTGGCGGCCCACCTGCAACCGGCGGCGCGAGAAATCGGACGATCGAATGGCAGCAAGTTGCCAAAAAGGCGGACGCTCTACATCTTTGACGAGCCCACAACCGGGTTACACTTCGACGACGTCAGCAAGTTGCTGTTCGCCTTTCGGCGGTTAATTGATGCGGGCGGAACGGTGCTGGTGATCGAGCACAATCTGGAAGTGATCAAAACCGCCGATTGGGTGATCGATCTGGGCCCGGAGGGCGGGGCGCGGGGCGGTTATATTGTGGGGGAAGGCACGCCGGAACATATCAGCGAACTGCCGCAATCCTATACCGGCAAGTTTCTGGCGGGCATCTTACATGGGTATGGCCATGCAAATGGCTCGCGAAAGAATGGCAATAACGGCTAGGGTCGCGTCGGCGATCATCTTGTGTCTTCTTCTTACCAGGGTCGCTTTTTCGCAGGCTAGCGGCAAGACCGTTCGCCACCATCGGGTTGCTGAAGAGCAGAGTAACCCCGACCTGGCGCAGGCCGAGGCGGCGATTCAGCACAAAGAGTTTGGGGCGGCGTTGTCACTGCTAAAAAAAGCGGTGGCCGCGGATGGAGCGAACTACGAAGCCTGGTTCGATCTGGGGTTCGTCAACAACGCACTGGGCAACACCGATGATTCAATCGCCGCATACCGGAAGTCAGTTGAAGCAAAGCCGGACCTCTTCGAGTCCAATCTGAATCTTGGCCTGATGCTGGCCAAGTCAGGTGCACCGGACGCTGCGCAATACTTGCGCGCAGCGACCAGGCTGACCCCGACTGCACATGCTGATGAAGGCCGGGCGCGAGCCTGGCTTTCATTGGGTCAAGTAGTCGCAGCCAGCAATCCTGACGAGGCAATCTCGGCGTTTCTCCGGGCGGCCGAGTTGTCGCCCAAGGATCCTGAACCGCATCTCGCAGCCGGTCCGCTGCTCGAAAAACAGAATCATTTCGCCGACGCCGAGCAGCAATACAAGCAGGCCCTGGCACTCGATCCCTCTTCCGCCGACGCTCTGACCGGATTGGCGAACATCTATATGCGCGGGCATCGCTACGGGGATGCGGAAGAAAGTTTGCGGAAGCTGGTTGCCCTGCGGCCCGATGATGCGGGAGCACATCTGCAGTTGGGCCGCATGCTGGCTGCGGATGGACAGCTGGACGCCGCAATCACCGAATTGCAGGGCGCTCTCAAGATGGCGCCCGATAATGCCGGGGTGCAACGCGATGTAGCCGACGTTTACGTCCTGGCTAAGAAATATCCCGAGGCCGAAATACAATATCGCACTTTGCTGGCGAGCAACAACAAAGATGCCGAGCTGCACCTGGCACTGGGGCAGACGCTACTCAAGCAACGCAAATTTCCCCAGGCCCAACAGGAACTGATAGCGGCCATTCAGCTGAAGCCAGATTTGGGGCCCGCGTATGGCGATCTCGCGGTCGCGGCCAGCGAGAACAAGAATTACGCGCTTACTATCAAGGCGCTGGAGGTCCGCGCCCGGCTGCTGCCGGAAATTCCGGTAAGCTATTTTTTGCGTGCAACCGCCTACGATCACCTGCGTGATTTCAAGCAGGCCGCGGCAAACTATCATCGATTTCTGGATGTGGCAAATGGACAATATCCCGACCAGGAGTGGCAGGCACGCCATCGGCTAATCGCCATCGAGCCAAAGAAATAATATGAAGCGGAGGTGGCGATCAACGATATTCGTGTTGGCAAGCTGCCTGATGCTGTTTGCCAAAAAAGACGAGACAATAGCCGAGATGAAGAGCCGGATTGATGCCGTGCGTCCGGAGGAGCGCATCTCACTCGCGATTCAGATTGCGCGCAAGGAACTGGATACAGTCGCCGAAGCCAACAAGTCCAGTAATAACGAAGCAGCGCAGGCTGCCTTGGCTGATCTGCTTGCTTACGCCGGCAAAGTCACGCGGATGTTCGGCAAAAAGGAATCGAGATGAAACTTTATGTGATGATCGCTGCCGTTCTGCTGGCGTTTACCATGATCGCATCGGCTGAGCCGCGTCGTGAAGAGCTTACCCCGGCCGAAATCGATCAGCTGCGGGATAGCGCGCAGGAGCCCGACCTGCGGCTCAAACTGTATATAAAGTTCTCCCGTGAGCGGCTGGACGCGGTAGAACAGGCACGCACCGATGCCAAGGTCACCAATCACGGCCAGCAGATGCACGAGCGGTTGCAGGATTTTCTCGATCTCTACGACGAGCTGAACGAAAACGTGGACACCTTTGCCGACCGGAAAGCAGATATCCGGAAAGTTTTAAAAACGGTCATCGAGGCCGACACCGAGTTTCAAGCCAAGCTGCGGGCTTTGCGCGATGCCAGCGGGACCAATCCCGAGGACGCGAGGCAGTATGAGTTTCTTCTCAGTAATGCGCTCGACACTCTGGACAGCAGTGTCCAGGACCATCGCCAGCTACTGACCGAGCAGGAAGAAGCGGCGAAACACAAGAAACTGATCAAGCAACAGTAGGCTCTGGCCCTTCCCGGCGGGTCTGCTACCCTGAAATTGAATGCGCAGTGACATGTACGCAATTGTTTCCGACATGTACCGCGACCTGAGGCCGCGTGCTCCCCTGCCCGAGTTGAGCGTCGAGTTTTTTGCCTACACCGGATTGAACAACACCATCCGTTTGCGGCGGGGAAAGCTGCTGGTGCGATTTTCAGACGTGCTGGAGGGAGCGCCCGAACACGTATTGCGATCAATCTCCCATATTCTGCTCGCCAAGATGTACCGCAAGCCGGTTCAGCGTGAGCACTCCACACGCTACCGGAGATATGTGGGCAGTTCGCATGTGCGGCAGAAATCGCAACTACTGCGGCAGGTGCGGGGACGGAAACAGATCGAAGGCACGCAGGGCCGGATCTATGATCTGGTCGAGATTTTCCAGGACCTCAACAGCCGTTTCTTTTTTGGCTTAATGGGTCAGCCGGAACTGACCTGGAGCCGCAACGCGGCGCGTAATCTGCTGGGACATTATGATCCCGCGCATAACGCCATCGTTGTGACCCGTGTTCTGGATCATCCGCGCGTACCGCGGCATGTAATCGAGTACATCATGTACCACGAGATGCTGCACCTCAGGCATCCTGTGAAACTGAAAGGCTCGCGGCGGTGCGTGCACTCGCCGGAGTTCCAGGCTGAAGAAAAGCTTTTCCCTCATCTGGAGCAAGCCAGGTCCTTCCTCAGACGCCTGTAACTCGCACCAGTCCTGTATAATTACACTCAGCAGTCCAGTTGAAACTGAGTTGCAACAGGCAGTAAGCCAGCCATTTATGCTGCAGGCATTCATTGTCACATTACGGGAAGGCGTCGAGGCCGCCTTAATCGTGGGCATCACGCTCGCCTACCTGGCTAAGATTGGCCGTCCTGAGCTCAAGAAGCCGGTTTATGCGGCACTGGGCGCGGCATTCGCGGGAAGCATCGCAGTCGCCATCCTGCTCTCCAGGCTGCAAGTGAACGAAGACGCGTTCGAGGGATGGATCATGCTGGCGGCGGCAGTGTTCGTGATCAGCATGATCATTTTCATGATGCGCACCGGGCGCAAGCTGAAAGGCGAGATCGAAGGCAAGATAAGCTCGCTGGCCGGAAGAAATGCCGCTATAGGCCTTTTCTTTTTTGTCTTTCTGATGGTTTTCCGCGAGGGGGTCGAAACGGTCCTGATCCTGGGCGCGGTCTCTCTCAATTCCACTGAACTGCTCAGCTTTCTGGGAACGCTTCTGGGCGTCGTTGCCGCCGTGCTGTTCGGCGTGATGTTCGTGAAGGGCAGTGTCCGTATTAACTTGCAGAAGTTTTTTCGCGTGACCACCGCGATCTTGTTCTTCGTAGCTTTGCAGCTGATCATTTCCGGCCTGCATGAACTTTCAGAAACGGGAGTGCTGCCCTCATCGAAACGCGAGATGGCACTGATCGGGCCGATCGTACGAAATGACATGTTCTTCTTTGTAACCATTGTTGCCTTGGCCGCATTGATGATCCTGTTCGAAGCCAAGCGGCGGCAACCGGCGTCGCTGCCTGAATCGCCCGCCCAGCGGCGCAAGGTGCTATGGACCGCCCGGCGCGAACGCCTGTGGATGGCATCGGTGTATGCCAGTTCGTTCCTGTTTATATTTCTGGTCACCGCGGAATTCATATACGCCAAGAGCGCAAATGCCATGTCGCCGGCCACGCTGGTTTCGTTTGTGAATGGAGCGGCGCGAATTCCGCTTTCCCAGATCGCGGATGGCGACCTGCACCGCTTCGAGGCTACTGAAAACGGGCAAGAGATCCGATTTTGGCTGTACCAGAAGCCCGACGGCAAGGTGGCCACTGTATTCGACGCCTGCGAGATCTGCGGTCCGGTGGGATTTACCAAGGGACCGAACGGCATCGTGTGCCGCAACTGCGCAGCGCCCATCAATGGCCAGAGCGTGGGGACCGCCGGCGGTTGCAATCCCATCCCTTTGAAGTCTGAGCAGAGCGCAGAGGCTGTCATAGTGCGGGAATCCGACCTGGCCGCCGGGGCTCGCTACTTCCAGGCCAAGTGAAATGTTTGTTCGCCTGGTTTACGAATCCTTCCGGCGTCAGCGGCGGCGCAAGCTTCTGGCGGGAATCGCTATAGCCCTGGGCGTTTCGGTGGCCACGGCGATGATTGCGGTGGCCAATGATATCGGCGACAAAGTCAGCCGTGAACTTCGCGCGTACGGCGCCAACATTCTGGTAACCCCGCAGGATGACACCCTGGACCTGGAAGTAGGCGGGGTAAATCTTAAACCGCCGAGCGATGGCGCGTATCTCAGCGAAGCCGATCTGCCGAAAATCAAAGGCATGTTCTGGCGAAACAATATTGTGGCGTTCGCGCCCCAGTTGCCGGTGAATGCCACTGTCACAGGCCAGG
>QHZY01000021.1 GCA_003224855.1 Acidobacteriota bacterium
CGGGCCAAACGGTCAATCGCCTGTGCGGATCCGGACTGCAAGCGCTGAACAGCGCCGCTCAGGCGATCTGGGGCGGACAGGGCGACCTGTTCGTGGCCGGCGGGGTCGAGAGCATGTCCCGCGCACCGGTCGTCATGCTCAAGGCCGAGCAGGCGTTCCCGCGGGGCGTGCCCGACATGGCGGACTCGACACTCGGCTGGCGCTTCCCGCATCCGGATCTGGTCGCGGATGGACACACTGCCAGCCTGGGCGAGACCGCTGAAAACGTCGCCGAGCGGCGGGGCGTGTCACGTCAGGACCAGGACGAGTTCGCTCTGCTCAGCCAACAGAAGGCCGGCCGAGCAATGCAGGAGGGCCGCCTCGCCGAGGAGATTGTGCCCACTCCGGTGCCCGCGCGAAAGGGAGAGGCAGTCACCGTCGAGCAGGACGAGCATCCGCGGCCGGGCACGACTCGCGAAGCCCTCGCCAAGCTCAGGCCGGCTTTCGCCAAGGACGGCAGCGTCACCGCCGGCAACAGCTCCGGCATCAATGACGGCGCGGCCATGCTGCTGGTTACGTCCGCGGAGCGCGCCCGCGATCTGGGTCTGGAGCCGCTCGCACGGGTGGTCAGCACCGCCGTCGCCGGTGTGCGGCCGGACGAGATGGGTCTTGGGCCGATTCCGGCGTCGCGCAAGGCGCTCGCGCGCGCGGGCCTCGGGGTGGACGACATGCAGATTGTCGAGCTGAACGAGGCCTTCGTCAGCCAGGCCATCGCATCGCTCGAGGACCTCGGCATCGACTGGCACGACGAGGCGCGCGTCAACCCCAACGGCGGAGCGATTGCGCTCGGCCATCCCATCGGCTGCACCGGCGCCCGGATTACGGTCACATTGATTCACGAGATGCTCAAGCGCAAAGCGCGTCGCGGTTTGGCGACGTTGTGTGTCAGCGGCGGCATGGGCATGGCAATGGCGCTGGAAACAATCGCGTAAAATCTTGCACCGCAGAGGCCGAACAGGAAGGCGCAGAGTTCGCCGGGTTGATGCGCTGGTGGACAAGTTGTCCGCGACACAGTTTCAGCGCATGGATTCTTCTACTTCGCTGATCCAGTCAGGACGCTTAAGCAATTCCCGCGGCTTGGGGCCGTCGGCGGCGCCCACAATGCCATCCCGTTCCATAAGATCGATCAGATGAGCGGCGCGGCCGTAGCCGATACGCAAGCGACGCTGCAGTAATGAAGTAGACGCTTTGCCGAACTCAATGACCAGGCGGACGGCATCGTTGAACAGCGGATCGTTATCGTCTTCACCAACTTCGCTGCTTCCAGATTCACCTGCCGCGCGTTCTTCTTTCGGAGCTTCAAGGAATTTCTGTTCATATTCGGCCGCGCCCTGAGACTTCCAGAACTCAACCACGGCCGCGATTTCCTTTTCCGTCACGAATGGGGCGTGCAGTCGGTGAACGCGCGCTGAACCCGAAGGCAAATACAACATGTCGCCGCGTCCAAGCAGAGCCTCCGCTCCGTTGGCGTCGAGGATAGTGCGGGAATCAACTTTAGTCGCCACCCGGAAGGAGATGCGCGCCGGAAAGTTGGCTTTGATCAGACCGGTGATAACGTCGACAGATGGCCGCTGGGTTGCGAGTACAAGATGGATGCCAACCGCGCGCGCCATCTGGGCCAGGCGGGTGATCGATTCTTCCACGTTGCCGCCGTCGAGCATCATGAGGTCTGCGAGTTCGTCGATGATGATGACGATGTAGGGTAGCGGCCGGTCGTCAGATTCCTCATTGAAGAGGCTGCGGGTGGCGTCTTCATCAAACAGTTTGTTGTATTGATCAATGTTTCGGACGCCTTTTTCTGCCAGCAGCTTGAGGCGGCGCTCCATCTCGCGCACCGCGTTGCGCAGGGCGTTGGCTGCGAGCTTTGGCTCAGTGATGATCGGCGTATACAGGTGCGGCACGCCTTCATAATTCCCGAGCTCAAGCCGCTTGGGATCGACCAGCACCAGCCGGACCTGATCGGGAGTCGACTTGAACAGGATGGACATGATCATCGCGTTAATAGCCACACTCTTACCGGTTCCGGTAGAGCCAGCTATGAGCAGGTGAGGCATGCCCGCCAGATCGGCGCTGGCGATACGGCCGTTGATGTCTTTGCCGAACCCAAGTGTGAGCTTGGATTTGGATCCGATGAACTCGCTTGCCTCAATGTTCTCGCGCAGCCATATGATTTCGCGCTCGCGGTTGGGTACCTGAATCCCCACTGTAGACTTGCCCGCCATGCGTTCGATCAAAATGCTTTCGGCTTTCAGAGCCAGGCACAGATCGTCCGTGAGACCCGTCAGGCGCGTGTACTTGATACCGGCTTCGGGCTTGAACTCAAATGTCGTAACCACCGGCCCAGGGTTGATCTGCGTAACCTGACCGTGGACATCGAACTCGGCGTATTTCTCAGTGAGCACCTGCGAGAGCAGCTTCAACTCATCGGCATCGATCGCCTGCTGCTCGTCCGGACGATGCAGCAGGCTGCTGGGCGGCAGCTTGTACCCGCCGGCAATCCGCGGCATGGTGGTCTTCGGTTTCGAAGCAGCGTCGGCGCGCTCAGTGACTTCGGGGGCTGGCGCTTCGGGCTGGTCGGCCGGCGCCGGCGCAGGTTCAGCTTCAACCTGTATGCCTCGTTCCGCAATGGCCATGCGTTCGATTCCGGTGATGCGCTGCGGTTTCGGCGGTTCTGGGCGCGCGATTGGCGGATGGGTCTGCTGTGCAACCAGCGGGCGAGTGGCGCGGCGTTTTTCCAGTTCCTTCTGCATCCTGCGGCGCGCACGCTCGGCCTTCCAATCCTGGTAGCGGTTCCATAAAGCGATCACGAATGCGAAGCGAGTAGGCAACCAGAGTTGCAGAGCAGTAAATGAAAATGCGGTTGAGAGATATAGCGCAACCGCCAGCACCGTCGCGCAGACGATATATGCGCCGGCAAGATTGAAGTAGTGAATAAGGGCGTCGCCCACGATGCGGCCGAGCAGGCCTTCCATGGGGATTACCCCCATCCAGCGCACGTGCCCCGGAAGCAACGAGAACTGGGCGGGAACGAAAACCACCAGCCACAGCGCGCCCAGTGTTTTCGCGATCGGAGAAATGATTTTGCGTGAACGGAACCAGCGGATCCCGAGCACTGCCGCGAACCCGGGAACCAGAAATGCGCCAATACCGAAAAATTGCAGGCAGACGTCAGCAGCGATGGCGCCGACGATTCCTATCCAGTTGCGGGCGCCGTGGGCGCCGGTGAGCACCGAGGCGCTGTTGAACGAAGGATCGAGCGGCGAATAGGACGCCAGCGCGAGGAAAAGAAGGAGCGCGGAGACACACAACAGGAACCCAACCAGCTCGTTGAGCCGGCGGTTGTTGGTCGGAACGAAGATGCGCAACAGGTACATGGGCGTTGCGGCGTTAAACGCCGACAAGCCAGAGCTTAGTAATTATGCCACGAGGGAAAAGCGGGGGTGGTGGCGAGTTAGGGTCGGCAGGAATCTCAGCCGCCTCGCCACTTCGATCCTCGATTCCATTGCTCGGGTAGGTCGCAGAGATCTCAATCTCTGGCGATTTGTGGTCGCCCGCAACTCGCGAGCGAGGGCGCCCGCGCCAGACAAGTTCCTCGTTGTAAAATCAATACTTACGTGAACGTGGATTGTTTCAAGCATCCGGCAAGCAGCCGGCGGCTGGCCTGAACACGCTCACCTCGCGACCGTTGAATTATGGCTGGGATATCCAAAGAAGAAATGCCTCAACAGGAGAATGCGCCACGCGAGCTGCACGATTCGCGCTATGACGCGCATCGGGTCGAAGAGAAGTGGTTTGAACGCTGGGCAAGCGATCCGTCGCTCTACGCTGCCGAAGCCACTTCCACCAAGCCGAAATTTTACGTTTTAGAGATGCTGCCGTACCCCTCTGGTGCGCTGCACATGGGCCATGTGCGCAATTACGCCATCGGCGACGCGCTGGCGCGTTACATGTGGATGAACGGTTATAACGTGCTGCATCCCATGGGCTGGGACTCGTTTGGTCTGCCCGCCGAAAACGCGGCGATCTCGGCAAACGTGCCCCCGCGCGAGTGGACCCTGCGCAACATCGCCAACATGAAGGCGCAGATGAAGCGCCTGGGTTTTGCCTACGACTGGTCGCGCGAAGTTACAACCTGCTTCCCGGAATACTATCGCTGGAACCAATGGTTTTTCCTGAAGCTCTACGAAAAGGGATTGGCGTATCGCAAGAAGAGCAAAGTGAACTGGTGTCCGAAGTGCGCCACTGTTTTAGCTAACGAACAAGTCGTGAACGGTGGTTATTGCTGGCGGCATGAAGATACTCTGGTTGAGCAGCGCGAACTGGAACAGTGGTTTTTGCGCACCACCCATTACTCGGACGAGCTCTTGCGTGACCTCGAACGCTTGCCCGGTTGGCCGGAAAAAGTCCGCACCATGCAGCGTAACTGGATCGGCCGCAGCGAGGGCACGCTGGTGGAGTTCAGGCTGGATGCGGCAGACGGAGCCAAAATTGCGGTTTTCACTACTCGCGTCGATACCATCTTCGGCGCGACATCGGTTCAACTTGCGCCCGAGCATCCACTGGTTTCAGAACTAGCGGCGTCAAACCCGAAGCTGCGCGCGCAGGTTGATCAGCTGATCACTGAGCAGCGAAGGGCCAAAGAAGCCGGAGATATCGGCGAGATTGAAAAACACGGGGTTAACACTGGGCGTTTCGCAGTCAATCCGTACAACGGCGAGAAGGTGCCGATCTGGATCGCAAACTACATCCTGATGGGCTACGGTACGGGCGCGATCATGAGCGTGCCAGCGCATGACGAGCGCGATTATGACTTTGCCAAAAAGTATGGAATTGCGATTCGGCTGGTAATTTTGCCTCGTCCGAACGATCCGGAGGAGACCGTGGTCGAACCGGCGCTGCCGTTCACGACCATGGACGGTACCCTGGTGAACTCGGGGCAGTTCAGCGGGCTCAGCTGCGATCAGGCGATCCAGAAGATGTCCGCATACGCGGAGCAGAAGGGCTTTGGAAAAAG
Organism: Acidobacteriota bacterium; assembly: GCA_003224855.1. Taxonomy (GTDB): domain Bacteria; phylum Acidobacteriota; class Terriglobia; order Terriglobales; family Acidobacteriaceae; genus Gp1-AA142. The sequence continues at coordinate 5,054 of QHZY01000021.1, forward strand.
GACGGTCGCGTACCGCCTGAAAGACTGGGGCATCTCGCGCCAGCGCTACTGGGGCACACCCATCCCAATGCTCTACTGTGAGCGTGACGGAATCGTTCCGGTTCCGGAGAAAGATTTGCCGGTGATTCTACCTGACCAGGTGAAGATTACCCTGACCGGCGGCTCTCCGCTGCTTGAGGTTCCGGAGTTTCTCAACACAACCTGCCCCAGGTGCGGCGGACCGGCGCGCCGCGAGACCGACACCATGGACACGTTCGTCGATTCATCGTGGTATTTCTACCGCTACACGGACGCGCACAACGATCGTGCGCCCTTCGACAGCAAAACGGTTGCGTACTGGTTTCCCATCAATCAGTACATCGGCGGGGTAGAGCACGCCATTCTGCACCTGATTTATTCGCGCTTCTGGACAAAGTTCATGCGCGACATCGGCCTGGTGCAGAACGATGAACCAGTTGAGCGCCTGTTCACGCAGGGCATGGTGATCAAAGACGGCGCTAAGATGTCGAAGAGCCTGGGCAATGTGGTTAGCCCGGACGAGATGGTATCGAAATATGGCGCCGATGCTGCGCGGCTCTACAGTTTGTTCGCCGCGCCCCCTGATCGCGACCTGGACTGGCAGGACACGGGCATCGAAGGAATTCGGCGGTTTGTGGGGCGTGTATACGCATTTTTCATGCAAGACCATGAAGAGAGTCGAACTTCCGATGGGCATTTTGTGATCGGCGATCTCACGCCGGCAGAACGAAGCATTTTGCGGAAGCTGCATCAGACCATCCGGCGAGTGAGCGAGGACTTCAAGGGCCGCTGGCACTTTAATACCTCGGTCGCCGCTCTGATGGAACTGCTGAATGAATGCACCGCGAATAACGCTCTTGCAGCCAATACAGCGCTTCGCCGAGCAGTAAAGAAAGATTTCGTGTTGTTGCTGGCCCCATTTGCGCCTTTCCTGGCGCACGAATTATGGGAGACACTCGGCCAGAACGATAATTTGCTCCGCGCGCCCTGGCCGGCTTACGATCCTGAGCTTGCCAAAGAAGAAGAACTCCAGATCCCGCTGCAGGTGAACGGGAAGTTACGTGCTGTGATCACGGTTCCGGCAAATGCCACAGAAGAGATGATCCTGGAGCGCGCTCTGGGAGATGAGAAAGTCAAGGCCCACATCGGGGGAAAGACGATCGTGAAGAGGATCGTGGTCCCAGGCAAGCTGGTGAATTTAGTGGTTAAGTAACTTCCTCCAGGTTAACTCGGTTTACTTGCTATTGAATCCGCGATATAGTCGGCGCCTACTCTCGTCTTGGGGGCACTATGTTAGGTGCACGGTCAGAACTTATCATACTCACATTGGTAGTAGCCGTTTCCAGTTTTCTCTTTGCAGACGACAGCAAGCCTGAGGACCTGATTGCCCGCCATTTGCAATCTATCGCTACACCGGAAGCGCGTCAGGGCTCCAAATCGCGCGTGATGGAAGGAACGGCGAATTATCGCGTCTTAGTCGGTGGCGCGGGGCAGTTGAGCGGCAAGGCTGCCCTGGTTTCAGAAAGCCATAAGATAAATCTTCTACTGAAAGTGATGACGACCGAGTACCACGGCGAGCAGATCGTCTTTGATGGTGATCACGTAAAGGTTGTTGGAACCTATGCCGACAAGCGTCGTTCTGAGTTTGGAGATTTCATCCTGGCCAATGATGCTCCGATTCGCGAAGGTCTGCTGGGTGGCGTTCTGTCTACTGCTTGGGCTCTGGAAGATGTGGACAGCCGAAAGCCTAAGCTGCAGCTGGAGGGAATTAAACAGATAGATGGGCGCAGTGTCGAAGTGCTTCGTTACCAGCCAAAGAAGGGCACGGCCCTGCAGATAACCCTGTACTTCGATCCGGCGACCGGTCGGCATGTGAAGACCCTATACACGGCGAGCCAACAGCCGGTCGCCGCGCAAACTGTGGCGATATCGGATCCGAGAATCGCTCAAATGGACAGTGCGGACGCCCGCAGCGCTCGATCGCAGCAAACCCGCTATCGGATGGAGGAAGATTTTGCTGATTTTCAGACAGTCGACGGGTTAACGTTGCCTACGAGCTACCAGTTACGTTTCACCGAGGAAATGGAAAACGGGTTCACAAAGTCCGTCTGGTGGAATGTGAGCACCAACAGAATTCTGAACAACGTCTCTCTGGATTCGCGCAATTTCGAAGCGAGATAACGCATGCCTTTTACTCCGGAACACCTGCCTTAAGGTTCAGGCGCCAGTAATCCAGCGAAAATGGCGGGTCATCTTCCGCCGCCAGATCAGCCAACCTCCTCATGTAAAGCGACCGCAACCATTCTTTCGGAAGCCGCTCGAGGTAAGTGCGCACGATCACGGTTCGTACAAAATCCACGTATTGTTGACGGCTCTCAATCACCGTTGGCGCTTCTTCCAGGCTGGTTTCGATCTGGATAAATCCAGCGCGGCGCAACGTGGAGTTCATTTCGTCTGCATCCTGAAACAGCCACGGTTCAGCGTAACCAGCCAGATAGGGCACGAACTCAACGGAACGCGCCAGTTCATTCATCCTGTTGCGCAAGCGCGACAGGTTTGGTCCACCGCCACACTGCGCATGCACCCATCCGCCGGGCCGAAGAGCGCGATAAAGGCTGGTAAACAGCAGATCATGGTCCAGCACCCAATGAAACGCCGCCGTGCTAACGATTCCATGAAACACGCGCGAGAAGGGAAGAGCTTGCAGATCGGCGGCTACGAATGACATTCGCGAACTAAATTGCCGCAGATACTCACGCGCGGACTGCAACATGTTCTGTGAAACGTCCACACCGATGACTTGGCCATGTGGAAGCGCCTCGAGCAGATCGGCCGTCAGCCGTCCGGTTCCGCAGCCTGCATCGAGAACAGTTTCATTTCCGCGCAGCTTGAGACCCGCGAGAACTTTCTTGCCCCAGCTGACTTGTGGTTGGGAAAGCCGGTGATACTCGGTTGAGTTCCACTCCCGGGACATTGATCAGATGGCTGCCAACGCCTGATCGAGGTCGTCCATGATGTCCTGAACGTTTTCGATCCCGACCGAAATGCGTACCATCCCGTCGGTGATGCCGATCTCGCGGCGGCCTTTTTCGCCGAGCGCAGCGTGTGTCATGGTGGCGGGATGCGAAATAAGGGTTTCGACTCCGCCGAGCGACTCTGCCAGAGAGCAGACTTGCACCCGCTTCAGCATTTTCTTGGCGTTAGAGAGCGAACCGGTCTCGAAGGTGATCATCGAACCGAAGCCTGACATCTGACGTTGCGCCAGCTCGTACTGCGGATGTTCCGGTAATCCGGGGTAAAACACTTTCTTAACTTTCCGGTGCCGGGCCAGAAACTCGGCGACGAACCGGCCATTTCGATCATGCTGTTCCATCCGGACAGCGAGCGTTTTCACCCCCCGCAAGATCAACCAGCACTCAAAAGGCGAGAGGATTGCGCCGGCAGCCTTCTGAATAAACGCCAGTTTCTCGGCCTGTTCTTTTTTCGTGCAAACTACCACCCCACCCAGGCCGTCGCTGTGGCCGTTCAGGAATTTGGTCGTGGAATGCACCACCATATCGGCGCCCAGTTCGATCGGCTGCTGAAAATAAGGCGACATGAAAGTGTTGTCTACTGCCAGCTCTACTTTTCTGCGATGGCAAGCATTGGCAATGGCGGCGATATCGCTCAGCGCCATCAGAGGATTGGTCGGTGTCTCGACGTAAACCAGGCGCGTGTTTCGGCGGATAGCTTTTTCCACGTTGCGCACGTCCGACGTGTCTACGTACGTGAATTCCATTCCGAAATCAGCCAGCACCTGATTAAACAGCCGCGGCACGCCGCCATACAGGTCGTGTCCGGACACGATGTGGTCGCCTGAACGATACATCGAGCAGATCGCGTTGATGGCTGCCATTCCGCTGGCGAAAACCGGCGCGGCAATTCCGCCTTCGAGCGAGGCCAGGTTCTGTTCAAGGCGGCTGCGCGTGGGATTGGAGACGCGCGCATATTCGTAGCCTTTATTCCTCCCCAACTCCTGCTGTACGAAGGTGGAACTGGCATGTATGGGGACATTCACCGCGCCGGTTTCAGGGTCAGGCTGCTGGCCGGTGTGAATCGCGCGTGTAGCAAAACTTGGCCGGTTCTTGTATTTCATAAAATCCGCATCACATACCACCCTCAAAAATCTTCTTAGACAAATATCTCTCGGCTGAGTCTGGAATCATGGTGATAACGCGTTTTCCCACACCCAACCTGCCCGCAACCTTTAGCGCGGCATGCACGTTGGCCCCGGCGCTGGATCCGCCAAGCACACCTTCCTGTGCGGCCAGTTGCTTGACCATTCCAAACGCCTCGGCATCGGTGACCATCATGATTTCGTCGCACACCGACCGGTCAAAGTTGCCGGGAATAAAACTCGCCCCAATGCCTTCCACTTTATGTTCACCGGGCGGGCCTCCGCCCAGAATCGAGCCCTGCGTTTCCACCGCAATCGCCAGCACGCGCGGCAGTCGCTGCTTCAGAAACCTTGCTGTGCCGGTGAAAGTGCCTGAGGTGCCGGCGCCAATGACAATCGCGTCGATGCGACCTTCCATCTGATCGAAAATCTCGCGTGCCGTAGTCTCATAATGGTAATCGGGATTAGCTGGATTACTAAACTGGGCGGCCATGAATGAATTCGGAGTTTTTGCCACCAGTTCTTCCGCGCGCCTGATTGCGCCCTTCATGCCCTCGGTATTCGGAGTGCGCGTCACCTCCGCCCCGAGGGCGCGCATGATCATTACTTTTTCCTCGGAAAACCTTTCCGGCACGAACAGCGCAACTTTGTAGCCGCGATTTACCCCGATCAGCGCCAGTCCGATTCCGGTGTTACCGGCCGTCGCTTCGACGATTGTCCCACCGGGCTGAAGGCGCCCTTCTTCTTCCGCGCGACGGATGATTCCGATCGCAGCGCGATCTTTTACGCTTCCGCCAGGATTCAGGTATTCAAGTTTTGCGAAAACCTCGGCGCATCCGGACGGGACGAGCCGCTTAAACTGCAGCATGGGCGTTTCGCCGACAAGTTTGGTGATGTCGTCAGAAACGCGCAAGCGGCTGCTCTCGACAGATTTCAGGGGCACCCTACAGACTACGGAAGCGCAGGCGGCGTCGTCAACGAAGCCAAGGCTTGTAAGTCTTTGCTACGGGCCGCCTAGTTGCTTCCCCCGGTCGCCTGCTCCTGTCCCGCGTAATATCCGCTGCGGGTCCTGACCACGAGTTTGTTATAGCCATGCGCGCGCGCGTCGACGTGAATGGTGCGGTAGCCTCCGGCGCTCTTGGGAGTGGTGGGCTTATATCCAATCGTGTATTGGTTGCGAATGTCGTGCGCAACCGTGCGGCTGATTGAATCTACTTCGTCTGCGTTCCTCGGCAGGAACGCAATGCCGCCGGTTCGTTCTGCAATTGTCTGCAGGGCGCGTCGGGCGCGTCGCTGTTTTTCATCGCCCAGAATACCGATCGCATAAACGGTGGGGCCATTTTCCTCCTGCAGCCTGCGCACAGCCGTTTCCAGCGACTCGCGGCTGGCGTTGTCCTCGCCATCGGTAACTACCAGGATCGCCTTCTTCTGCAGCTTGGCGCTCTTCTTCAAATGATCGGCCGAGGCAACCAGCGCATCGTACAAAGCCGTTCCACCACGGGATTCCACTTTCTCAAGCCCCTCGCGCAGTTTGTTGATGTTGCTGGTGTAGTCCTGGTCCAGGTAGTACTCGTCGTTGAAGTTCACAATGAACACCTGGTCATCCGGATTGCTGGCCCGGATCAGATTCAGGGTCGCTTTGTTCACCCGGTCGCGTTTTTCGCGCATCGAGCCGGAATTGTCGATAACGATTCCGAGCGCGATCGGAATATCCTCATGCCGAAAGGAAGTGATGTTCTGCTGTTTGCCGTCCTCGAACACCGTAAAGGCGTTCTTGTCGAGAGTTGTAATCATGCGCTGCTTGTCGTCCACCACAGTCGCATGAAGCACTACTTCCTGCACTTCCGCCTTGAAGACGAATCCGCCCCCCTCAGATCCCTGGTCCGGACTTGCTCCCGGAGTCTCCTGGCCACCGGCGGGCGGAGCTTGAGGAGATTGATTGTCCGGTGTCGAGGGCTGAGCCGGCGCTGGCGGCTGCGAATTGGGAGCCGATTGCTGCTCCGGCGCTGGCGACTGCGAGTTGGGCGGCGGAGGTGCCTGACTGGGTGCGGCAGGCTGCTGCGCTCCTGTTGCTATGTTGAAGATAAATAAGGCAAGTAGAAGGCTTAAGGTGCGGTTATTGCGAAGGTGCATAGTATCCCGTTTTGGCAAAGACGCGCAGCGGCGGAAGCCCTTTGGGCGGTATGAGCTTCACTTTAATTTTACGCCACTTGCCGTCGTGTGCCGGATTCTTTGGACGATATCCGAGCACATATTGGTTGCGTAGCTCGATTCCAATTTTTGTAGCTACGTCTGCCAAATCGTTGGGATTATCTATGGTAAATGCCCTGCCACCAGTCAGTTCAGTGACATCGGTGAGAAGCGCGGGCCCCAGCTGTTCTTCCGGGGTTGACATGTAACGGTCATAGATCCCGACCGCGTATATCAGCACATCCGCTTCCTTAACTAGTGACTTGGTTTCGCCTTCGGTGTAGCGGCTGTGGTTGTCGCCCCCGTCGGAGATGATCAGCATGGCCCGTTTCGCGTACTTAGCCTGGCGCATCTTGCTGACGCCAAGGTAAATAGCATCCAGCAAGGCGGTGCGTCCCTTAGGGACGGAATAGATCAGCTTGCCCTGGATCTCTTCCACCGATTGGGTGAAATCTGAGATTTCCTCCGGCTTATCCGAGAACGTGATCATAAAGAACTCATCCTGTGGATTAGCCGTTTTAAAGAACTCGACTACTGCCTCCCGGGCGCGCTCGATCTTGCTGCTCATGCTGCCGCTGATGTCGAAGATGACACCCAGGGAAATGGGAGCATCCTCGCTTGAGAAATGACGGATATCCTGCTGGTCTTTGCCTTCATAGACCGTAAAGTTGTCGCGATCTAACCCGGTAACCAGGCGGTTCATGGGATCTGTAATGGTTACCGGTACCAGCACCAGATCCACATTCGTTTTAATTGGCGGCGTGTGGGTTTTCAGCGAAGGGTCGGTAATGGCATCGTCTTTGGGTGTAGGCGCGGGCTGAATTCGCGGATTGACGTGAACGTCATCGACCGGGCTCTGAGCGAAGCACGGGGAGAGCAAAGCAATCAGCAGGAATGCAACCGAAGAAAAACGGGGGAAACGTGCACGCTTATTGGGAAGCAGCATAAAGACCTCTGAGCGAGGTGACCTGCCGGGAGAGGGTTGGGCCGAAAGGCGACCCGCACCCAGCGGGCCAGATGCTGATTGCGGGGATAGTATCATAGGCTCCTGCCGCCATTGTCACTCATTTGTTAAAAAAATTCCGACCTTACGATGGCGATCTCGGCTTCTAAAGTTTCCCCAATTCCCGCGCGGAGAGCGGATCTCTGGCGTGAATTACAATCTGATGCCATCGCCTATGGCCCATATTGCTCCTTTTCGCGCTCTGCGCTACGACCCTTCGAAAGTCGATCCCGGCAAAGTTGTGACTCAGCCCTACGACAAGATTTCTCCCGAGATGCGCGACCGCTACTATCATGCCAGCCCAAATAATCTGGTTCGCATCATCCTGGGCAAACCTGAGACCCAGGACAACGCAGCCAGCAATCCTTACACGCGCGCAGCGCAGTTTTTCCAGGACTGGCGTCGTCAGGGGATTTTTTTGCAGGACTCCCAGCCTTCCATTTACGTTTACGTTCAGCGATTCCCGAAGCCGGGTAGCGATGCCATGCTCGAACGGCGCGGTTTTATTGCCCTGGGTCGGCTGGAAGATTACTCCGCGGGCATAGTGCACCGGCATGAGCAAACCCTTGCAAAGCCCAAGGCCGACCGCCTGGAGTTGCTGCGGGCGACACGCGCGCACTTTGGACAGCTTTTTATGCTTTACAGCGACCCCGCCGGCGAGATCGATTCGCTGCTGACTGCAGATTCCGCACCCGACCTTGAAATTACCGACGAATACGGTGTTGTGCATCAGCTTCGCTGCATTTCAGATCCGTCGCTGATCGGGTTGGTACGCGGCAAAATGAAGGACAAGAAGTTGATCATCGCCGACGGCCATCACCGCTATGAGACCGCTTTGCATTACAGCAAAGAACGCAGCGCGGCGGCCGTCAGCCTTCCCAAAGTTCCGCGCCCGTATTCCGGATCGGATGCGCTGCTTTCAGATCTCACCGATGCTGCGCCCCATGAGTTTGTGATGATGACTTTCATCAACATGGATAATCCCGGGCTGGTTATCCTCCCCACCCATCGCGTAGTGCATGGACTACCTTCCTTTAGCGCGGAGGATTTGCGAGTCAAGGCATCTGAGTACTTCAGCGTGGAAGAAGTAGATCCTTCAGTTGATGCTCAACGCGCCAGGATCATTCTTCGTGAAGCCGGCCGTATGGGAACAGCTCTGCTGGCGGTAACTCGGGAACGCGTTTACCTGATGGACCGTGGTAAATACGTTCCTCCTTCGGTATATGGCGGTCTTTCCTTGCGGCAACAAGCGCTGGACGTGGTGCAATTGCACAAGTGCATCCTCGAGTCGGCTTTGGGGATGAGCGAGGAATCCATTCGCAATCAGGAACACATCCGCTACCTGCGCGACATCTCCGAAGCCATGGACCAGGTGCGCCACCAGCAGGCCGATGCCGCCTTCCTTATGAATCCGGTGGGCATGGAGCAGGTGCGGGAGATCGCCTTCGCAGGTGAAGTGCTGCCCCAGAAATCGACCGACTTTTACCCCAAACTGCTCAGTGGACTCACGATCTATGCACTGGAGTAGGTACCGCCTGCGCCTCTGCGTTTGTATTTGCCTGGTGATCTCTGCACCGATAAGCGGGTCGTCTGGTCCCAAACAGCTGACCATCTTTTCGGATGCCGCAAGCTTCTCATTACCGGTGCGCGAGCAGGGCGGCCGCGAGTACGTTGATCTAATGGAAATTCTGCGCCGGTTCGGAAGAACCGATACACGCTCAGACCATGACCGCTGGCGGGTGACCTTAAATAATCTTACGGTCGAATTCAAAAATGGCAAGACGCGTTTTAAGGTAGGAAAAAGTGATGCTGACTTGTCTGCCCCGTTCTACCTGGAAAATGGAATGGGATATGTAACTGTGGATTCGCTTACCACGCTTCTGCCACTGTTTCTGCAAACTCAGGTCACTCTGCATCAGAACTCCCGAAGACTGTTTGTGGGTAATCCGGCTGTTCACTTCACTGCCCAAACCAGTGGCACGGCGTTGGTACTGAATTTCAGTTCTGCGGTTAATCCAAGCATTTCTACCGAACCCGGCAAGCTGCGAATGAGTTTCAGTCGCGAACCGCTGGTTGCGCCGGGTACGGAAAGACTCTCGTTTGATAGCAAGGTCATTCCCTCAGCGGTGTACTCGGAAGAAAATGGGACCGCTGCGATCACGGTGAATGGCAGCGCTCCGCTATTCGCTCGCTTCTCTAATGATGGACGGACGATCAACATTTCGCCTGCGCCACAAGGCGCCGCGCAAGCGGCATCGACTCCCACTATCAATCAGGGAAATGCGCCGGCTGCTCCGCCCCAGGCCCCGGCGCCCGCCAGTTCGCCAATACCGTTTGTTCCGGTGTTTGCCGTCATTGATCCAGCACACGGGGGCGATGACCAAGGAGAACAGCTGTCCCCGCAACTCGCAGAGAAGGATGTGACGCTGGCGATCGCCACCCGCATACGCCAGGAACTTCAAGCGCGCGGCATGACTGCGGTGCTGCTGCGCAGCTCTGATATCACACTTGCCGCAGATCAACGCGCCAGCGCTGCCAACCGGTCACAGGCTACGGTGTACATTGCAGTGCACGCCGTATCGCTGGGATCAGGAGTCCGCGTCTACACGTCGCTGCTGCCCGCGAGTGGGGATAGTCGAGGCCCGTTTCTGGATTGGCAAACTGCGCAATCGGGCTATCGCACATTCAGCCAGGCTGCGGCAGAAAGCGTGGCGGCCGAAGTTTCACGCCGACAAATGAAATCACGAACCTTAGTTGCTCCCTTACAGCCACTGAACAATCTTGAAATGGCCTCGGTCGCGGTCGAACTGGCGCCGCGCTCCACCATTGCCGATCTGAATTCCCCGAATTATCAGCAGACGCTTGCAGAATCAGTCGCAGCCGGGCTGGCCGCTGCGCATGACAGGCTCAGGAAGCCATGATTCCTCGCCACCTGATTTTCGGCACGGCGGCCATGCTGGTCATTGCACTGGCCGCAGGAATGTACGCCTGGCATCTTCGCCGCCAGATAGCGCACCAGCAGATCCAGACCGACGTCTCCCATCCTGCCAGTCCAGCTCCGCAAGGCCCAATGGAACAAGTTACGTTGTGGGTAGCCGAAGACGATCCCGGCACTCTGCGTGCGCGCGCAGCAACCATTCCCATGCCCAGCGGGCGTCAGGAGCGCGCCGAGGAATTAATGCGGGCTTTGCTGAATGTCTACACACAGGAATCCTCACCGCATCCGATTGTTCCCACCGCCGAAGTCAGGACCGTCTTTCTGGTCGATCCCGGTTTGGCTGTAATTGATCTCAACCGTGCCTTCGCCGAAGGCCATCGCTCGGGCATTCTGGTCGAGGAGCTTACGATCGCTTCTATGGTCCAGACAATCACCGCCAACATACCTGGGACTACGCGCGTGAAGTTTCTGATTGACGGCAAATCACAGCCGACTCTCGCCGGCCACGCCGACCTGTCGATTACTTATGATGTCTCTGCCATCCAGCAACTGGCGTCCGTTCTGCAAAATACGCCCTGACGCGGACTGTTAAAATCGAATCCGAATGTTTTATCGTTCTGACAATCGCGCTCCCGACCAGATGCGGCCCGTCAACATCATTCCCAACTTCATTAGCACTGCGGAAGGTTCGGTGCTGATTGAAGTTGGCAATACTCGTGTCATCTGCACTGCTTCGGTGGATGAAAGCGTTCCGCTGTTCATGCGCAATAGCGGCCGCGGCTGGATTTCGAGCGAGTATTCCATGCTGCCGCGCAGCACACTGACACGTACACCCCGTGAAGTGAACAAAGGCCGCCAGAGCGGGCGTACACATGAGATCCAGCGGCTGATCGGACGCTCTCTCCGGGTAGTGACCGATCTGAACCGTTTGGGCGAGCGCACCATCTGGATCGACTGCGATGTGATTCAGGCCGATGGAGGCACGCGTACGGCATCGATTACGGGGGCATTCATGGCGCTCGGACTCGCGTTAGAGAAGTTGGTGGAAGCCGGAACTTTGACGGCTGTCCCCCTGCGCGATTACGTGGCGGCTGTGAGCGTAGGAATTGTGGATGGCCAGATACTGCTCGATCTTGCCTACGAAGAAGACTCACGCGCCGACGTCGATATGAACTTCGTAATGACGGCCGGGCACAAGATTGTGGAAGTGCAGGCCACCGCCGAGCGCCAGGTGTTCGACGAACAACAACTTAGTCAGATGACCGGTCTGGCCAAGCTAGGCATACAGCAGTTGATCGCAAAGCAGCAGGCGATGCTGGGAATGCTGACATTACGGCAGTAGAAAACTAAGTCTGAGATGAATGAAATTTGATGGTTACTCGTAAAGCTCAGTTCGTTTCCAGCTTCCTGCCTTGGTAACTGGTTCTCGTGTTAATCGGTTGAGAAGCAAAGAAAACGCACCTGGCAATCGGTCAGTGTCTATCGCAAGATGCGGGCCACCGGCCGACCTCGGTCTGTGATGTACTCTGCAGAGTTCGGCCGTCAAGGCACGATTCTTCATTTACAATAGCTGCTTTCCAGCACTGATACGGAGGACTCCCATGAAAATCACCCCCGGCAAACTTTCTGGCTTGAAGCATGTTTCGAATGAGCGCGGCGTCATCGCAGCCGCTGCTATGGACCAGCGCGGTTCCTTGCAAAAAGCATTAGCCAAAGAAAAGGGCGGCGAAGTCAATGACACCATGATGGAAGAGTTCAAGTCGTTGGTGACGGAAGTTCTCACGCCGCATGCCAGCGCCATCCTGCTCGATCCGGAGTGGGGATTGCCCGCGTCCAAGCGCCGCGCGAAAAATGCCGGTCTACTGCTTGCCTATGAAAAAACCGGCTATGACAAGACCGGCCCGGGACGTTTGGGCGACTTGCTGGATCACTGGTCAGCGCGGCGGCTTAAAGAAGCCGGCGCCGACTGCGTAAAGATTCTTCTCTATTACACACCCTTTGATCCCAAAGACGTGAACGACAAAAAGCATGCCTGGGTTGAGCGGATTGGTGATGAGTGCCGCGCCAACGATATTCCGTTCTTTCTTGAATTCGTAGGCTATGAAGAAGGCGCGGACGAAAAGGGCTTCGAATACGCGAAGAAGAAGCCGCAGATCGTCATCGAGAGCATGAAAGAGTTCTGCAAAGATCGTTACGGCGTGGATGTACTGAAGGTGGAAGTGCCCGTCAATATGAAGTTTGTCGAAGGCTCAGGCGTCTATGGCGGACAGAAAGCCTATAGCAGGCAGGAAGCCATGGACCTGTTCCGCAAAGCCGCCGGCGTCACCACCAAGCCTTTTATTTATCTTTCAGCCGGGGTGAGCAATAAAGAGTTTACTGAGGCGCTGGAGACCGCTGCCCAGGCAGGCGTAAAGTTCAACGGCGTTCTTTGCGGTCGAGCCACCTGGAAAGATGGCATTCCAATCTATGCCAAGCAGGGCGCAAGCGCATTCCGGAAGTGGCTGGAAGATGAAGGCGTGAAAAATATCGAAAACGTAAATGACCGACTGAAAGCAGCCTCATCATGGTTCCAGATTTACGAAGCTGAGCCGGCCATGGCAGGCGCTTAGCGCTTCAGGGTTTCGCAGTTCTTAGCCAGGTTTTGCCGGCATCACTGGTGGTCCACAACTCGTAAGTTGTGGTGATCTGGCCGTGCGCCAGATCTTTGAACTCCAGGCCGATAATGTCTCCCGTCAGAATTTTGCCTTCAAATCTCGGCCGAACCTGCGTCCAGTGCACGCCATTGTCGGAAGAATGAAACAGGGCTCCGCCGGCGCCGCCTACCCACAGGTCGTTGCCTAAGGCCGAAACTGCTCGCAAGTGAACGTTCGGCGCTACAGCGACCGCGTTCCAGGTGGCTCCGGAATCGAGCGAACGTTGCAGCAGGCCTTCGGGGGAAAGTGTCCACTGGCCGCCAAAGGCAGGTTCTACGCTGACCAACTGTGAAGCAGTTCGGGCGTCCGACATCTTGTTCAGATTGCCGGCCGCTACGCCGGGAGCTTTCACTGCGGTGTGTGTCGATGCGCCGCCTGTAGCTTGTGCCTTTTGGACTGAAGCCGGCTCGGTTTGGCTCGGCACAGATTCCGCCATAACTGTTACGGTTTCGCTGGCAGGTGCCATGGGTGCCGGAGAGATGGGTGCCGGAGCCATCTTCAGATACTCCCGCTGTTCGTCATCTTTTTTCTTTTCGGCCACCGAGGGTGCTGCGCCGTTCACCGATACTTCGTTTTGCTCTTTCGCCCGAGCCGGCACAGAGTCGGCGAACGTCTTGTTACCTGCAAGCTGATCGTGCGAATCGTAATTGCGTGCCTGCAGAGTAAGCTGCCTCTGTCCCGCTTCCTCCGCCTGCGCCGCCGGAACTTTTCTGGGCGCGCGATTGGCCTTGATGTCCTTCTCCGGCTTTTCGCGGGCGCCCACATCTTGCCGCTCCTGCGGCGCCGGAGCAGGCTCATCCCGCTGTTCGTACTGGGGTTGAAGCGCAGCCGTCTGTTCAATCTTTGCGGACGACAGCTTCGGCTGGTTCGCGGCATGTTGCTGCCGCAGTGTGACCGCCGCTCCTACAACGACCACACACGCCAGCGCTGCTCCCCAGCGCAGATAGGGCCACGACAGCCAATTTGTTCTTACCGGCAGGAAAGGAGGCACGACCGCCTGTTCGGGCGTGGCCAACGAAACGGCCTCGCGGCAATCCACGCACGCCGCCAGATGCTGCAGCACTGCGTCGCGCTCACGTGGTAAGAGTGTCCGCTCGGCGAATGCCGTCAGCAGATCAGCGTCCGGATGCCCGCCTGGTTCTGCCATGCGCAGCCGTTCCAGCACGATTTTTGGCAGTCCTTCGCTCATCCTTCGCTTGCCTTGGCTTTCTTCTCTGGGAACGCCGGAGCCGCACTTTCTTGCACCAGCCGTGCGCGGATATTCACCTGCAAGTCCCGTACATCGGTCAGCAAAGCTTCTTCCGCCTGCCGCCGGCTCATGCCGTTGCGAGTCAGATTGTTCAGTATCTGTTTGCGCAAGCTCTTTGCCAGCTTATCGACTTTCCGGCTGATGGTTGACTCGTGAACTCCCAGGCTGCGCGCGACTTCAGCCAGGGTCCGATTATCGAGGAAGTATGACGCCAGCACGAACTTGTCTTCCGCCTCCAGCTCTTTCAATGCCTGGTCGATCGCCTGTTCCAGCCGCGGATCAGTGGATGCAACGGGTTCGGCCGCCACCGCCGCGAACTGCACTCCTTCTTCCGCTTCTTCATCCAGGCTGACCAGACGCTTGCGTTTGCGGTAACGATTCACGTACTCCTGCGCCAGCACGGTTCGCAGCCAGCCTTCGAGCGATCCACGTCCGGTATAAGAGGCCAGCTTTGAGGTTCGTTTGCCGTCACGCTCAGAGGTGCCGTACAAATCCGCATACAGCGAATCTGCCAGCTCACGCGCGGCTGAACTTTCCTTGGCGATGTAGCCCGCGATGTCATAAAGCTTGGCGCGATAGCGCGTCAGAAATACTTCCCACGCCTTATCTGATCCGGCAGCGCAGGCGCGCGCCAGAGCGAGTTCCTCTACTCGCAATGACCGGCAGAATTCGCCGGCCGCGTGTGACGATGTTTCACCGGGCAGGTATTTCTGCACGATTTCCGAGAGGATGGCGGAGAACTGGCCGCGTTCCAGGCCGAACGCCTGCGCGCTGCTCTGGGTGTACAGATCCTGCATGACGGACTCCAGGGGAGAAGAAGACTTCTCCTCAGAATGGACACCGTCATTGGTCAGGGTGGACACGGCCTTGCCGATGCTATCAATTTTTTAGACGCAAGAAGCTGATGCCTGCCAGCTATGGTTACAAGGTGTTGCCCGCAATTCGGCAGGGTAATCTCACGGTATTTCCGGTGGTTGCAGCCACTTCGCACGATACCCGGGAGTTTCTGACGCTCGATGAAGGATTAAAGTCCGGAGAAGTAGTGGTTACCGAATCAGGCAGCGTGCGTGGTCTGGTACGAGGCAGGCCCACCCCGGCCCCGGATACTGGCGCCCAGGTTAACCAACTGGTGCTGGTAAATAACTCCAGGCGGCCGCTGGTTTTGCTTGCAGGCGAAATTGTCACCGGCGGTAAGCAGGACCGCGTGATCGGTGCCGATCGCATCATTCCGGCCGAGAGCGATCCCATTGATCTCGGTGTGTTCTGTGTTGAACCAGGTCGCTGGACGGGATCGAGCATGCAGTTTGGTACTGCCGGACCCCCAGCGCCTATGGCATTGCCATCAGTCAGAAACAAAGCTATGGCCGCCAAGAATCAGCAGCAGGTCTGGGCGGAAGTAGGCAGAGCGCGTGAGCAGGCAGCCGTTGCTGCACCTGCGGCTGCGAACGGCCTATCGCAAACTACTTCCTTGGCCCAGGTCATGGACAATGACGAAGTCAAACGCAAGCTCGACTCGGTTGCCAATCCGATTCAGCATAATTATTCCAGCGTGATTCGGCAGCTGCGCAATCAGAACGCCGTCGGAGTGGTGGTTGCGGTGAGCGGGCGCATCGTTTGGGCTGACCTGTTCGCCAGCACCGATCTGCTCGAAAAATACTGGCCCAAGCTGGTGCGGTCATATGCCGCCGAAGCAGTGATAACACGCGCCAAGGGCGGAGAAGCCAGCCTCAGCGAGGCCCAGGCCTTCCTCAGCCGCATGGAAGGGCGCCACCAAACTGTGAACAGCGAACCCGGAGTTTATCGCCACACTGAAATAGCTGGCGACGGCTTCCGTGCGTTCGAACTCACCTCGCTGTTGCCGAAGACTGGCTTCGACGTGCACGTAGCAAAGATGGCGGAGTAGCCACGAAATGCAACTATGATCGCCACGGACATTTCTCGCATGATCAGAACTTCACTAAAATCGCCATGTTCAACCGGTTCTCGCTTTCGACCAGGTCGGGAGCCCAACCGACAACCAGTGAACCAGGCGTTCCAGTATTCCCGCCTGGAGGGGTTACGCCGCCCGGGCCTGAGAAGTAGGGCACATTCGCCGCGCGATGGTTGTATTCCCAGCGGAAGGTGAGGTACTGGCTTGGCATCCAATCAAAGGTGCCTGACATGTCCCATGCTTTGTAAGGATCGCCAGGGTTTTCCGTGAAATACGGAGTTCCGGAGGCGGCGGTTGCTCCATTGATGGGTGGTAGCAGGACAAGATAGCGGCCCGGATTATTTATCTTCCCGCCGCCGATGGTGAGAGCAAAAAGATCTTTGTGGAACCAGAGGCGGTTGTATGCCATAAATCCAACGAAGCTCTGCTTCGGCCCCTTCGAAGAGTTCCCGAAACAACTTACACCTCCTCCGTGTTCGCATCCCAGATCGCCGGTGAGCGAGAACGCCGCCTTGCTGATAAAGTTCGCAGGATTGTCATAGTATTTGACCTGAATGCTCTCATCGGTGTGATAGCGTATCCGGCCGGAAACCCCAAGCGCATCCGCTCCCAACGCGTACTGATTTCCCAGGATCGAAAACCACGAGTTAGGTCGCCACAAGATCTGCCCGCCGATGCCGGGCCGATTATTAAAGCGCCCGTAAGCTTGCCATCCGTTCACAATCCATGGCTCGATCTTCAAGTGCTCGGTTGGGTAGATCTGGACTCTCACGCCATTGAAGAACCACGGAGTGTTGGAAGAAACATACGAGGGTTGATAGGCCCAATTGTCGAAGTTGTAGTAACTGAATAGTCCGACATAGGACATGAAGATGCCGGCATCGACATTGATGCCGTGCAACGCGTTAAAGTGGTAGCCCCCGTAAGCTTCCGAAATGTAGCGATAGGCATTGTCCAGGTTCCATTGGCCACGTGACGGGCTGGCATCGTTCCGGGGAGTCGTCTGTGAATACATTCCAAACTGGGTCATCACTCTTGCGCGGACGTTGTCATAATGGAAATCTCCGCCTATCCCAAGCTGTGCCATCTGAACTTCGTTGGCGCGGAATACTTCGCTCGAACCGCTGATGGTGTCGTCTTTGGGATGTCGGAAATCGTAGACGTAGTCCACGTCTGCCCTGATCTCGGGAGTGAAGAATTTGCTGTCGAATGCGGCAGTTTTGGTTCGTGGATTCCCGTTCAACCACGTCCAGTCTGCAAAAGCAAAAGGTTCAGCCTTCTTTTCACTCTCGGGATCACCACTCTGAGCACTGAGCGCCTGTGCTGAAGGGGCAGCGGAGACGAATGATTCTGGGGCCGCCGCCCCGACTTTACCAGGGTCTGAATGTTGCGATGCCTCGCTCGCGCGGAGCTTGGCCTCCAGTTCCGCAATGCGCTTCTTCATCGCACTGAGCTCTTGCAGTACTTCTTCAGATACTCGCCGATCGTTTCCGCTCGCCTGCGGATCTGCTGGCGCATCGGCTGCAGCATTTTTGGCGGATTGCTCCTGACCGTGGAGTGGAACCAACAACGAGGTCGCTACGATTGAAATGAGCAGCACACGCTCGATCTGGAGCAGGCGCCTTATCTTGGGGTTGTAAGCATTCATCAACCAGCTTCTCCGTTCTGACGACCACCATAGTGTTAGTCGTCGCAGCGGCTGATTGTATTCCACGGAAAGAGGGCAGCGTCTTCACTTCACACTGCCGCGTCAGTAATTCAGTTCTCAAAGGTCAAGTCATTCGGATCTCAATTCTCATGACATTCCGAGCGGCTGCCGGATGCAGGTCACGTCTTGGTCGCAAGGAATCTGCTGTACGCAACCCGCTTCGTGAACCTTCGTGTCGTGATTGTTATTGCTAGGGGCTAACGCTCTGACCTGCTATACCACTCGCGCCACGCCCCCGGTTCGCTCGGTAGGCTCTGTCCGGTGATGTCACGCAGCGCCTGGTAGACTCAGCCATGGGCCTGTGCGTCGAGCGAAGCATCCTCGGCGAAATTCAGCAGTTGCGGCACTACGCTGCGGCGCTGCTGCTCATTCAGCATGCCCGATTGCGCCAGGCTGCAGGCTGCACGCTCGCGCACTATCGGAGAAGAATCATCGTGAAAAGCCTGCAGCAGCGGCTCGATGGTCTCATCAGTTCCCAGATACGCCAGTCCTTCCACCGCCCAATGCCGGACTTCCTGGTTCGAATCATGCAACTGCCCGATCAGCGTCTGTGCCGCGCGTTTCGGTTCAACGCCACGATTGCCGAGCAGTCCCAACTCCCAGAGCGCCCATACTCGTTGCTGTTGGGTGCCTGACTCAGCCTGCTGCGCCAGCACTTCGACGGTTTGCGGATCTTTCTCGATGTTCAGGGCCGCCAGGTCCACTTCAATGGCAGCCGCTCGCACCCGCAGATCGTTGGCGTTGAGGGCGGTGGTCATCAGTGAATTCAGTTTGCCGTTCA
Source organism: Acidobacteriota bacterium (assembly GCA_003224855.1). Taxonomy (GTDB): domain Bacteria; phylum Acidobacteriota; class Terriglobia; order Terriglobales; family Acidobacteriaceae; genus Gp1-AA142. Next base: position 23,720 of record QHZY01000021.1, read on the forward strand.
GCTTCAGATGGCCACGCCAGCCACCCACGCGCTCCGCAATCTGTGAGCCGGCTCCCTCATAGCCGTTGATCGCGCGCTCCAGCAGAAGTTGTGCCTGCGATTGCGGACTCTGGCGATCAAGCGATTCAATTTCATGCTGCGAAAGGATTCCCGGGGACGCAGGCTGTGGTTTTCCCTGCAGGCCGAGGATGTGCTCGATTTCTTGCCAGGTAGCACTCGCTTTGCCGGTAGCAAACACCAGCGCCAGTAAAATGCCCGCCCCAATCGCAAACAACACTCGCCAACCCCCGGCCCGCGGATCGATCGAGCGGTCAGGGGCCAGCTCAGAACTAGGGTGCGGGTCGCCGAAATCGGGCGTCGGCTGCGGTTGCTGCGGATCGCCTTCCCAGGAATGCATGGCGAAAGTGTAGGCTTGTGTCTGGTCAGGGTAAAGTTACGCGGGGGTACTGAAGTTATTACTTAAGAAGGCGGCACGATGAAAACGAAGAACCTATTTTCGGTAGCGCTAAGGGGCACGGTAGTCATTCTCGCATTGGTTACTGTTGCCAATGCCGGATCGGGCTATCACCTTCTCAATACCTACAAGCTGGCCGGTGACGGCGGTTGGGACTACCTGACCATCGATCCTGCAACCCGCCATTTATTCATCTCGCGGGCTACTCACGTGCTTGTGATTGACGCTGATTCCGGCAAACAACTGGCGGACATTCCTGACACCCCTGGCGTTCATGGTATTGCCTTAGCTCCGGAACTGGGCCGCGGCTTTATCAGCAACGGACGCGAGGGAACGGTGACGGTATTTGATCTGAAGTCGTTAACAGCGACGGGGAAGATCAAGGCCGGCGAAAATCCGGATGCCATCTTGTACGATCCTGCGACGAGACGGGTGTTCGCTTTCAATGGTCGGAGCGGTGATGCTACAGCGATCGATGGCGTGAAAGCGGCGGCAATCGGAACCATCAGGCTGGGCGGCAAGCCGGAGTTTGCGGTCAGTGATGAGAAGGGCGACGTGTTTGTGAATATCGAAGACAAAAGCGAACTGCTCAAGCTTGATCCGCAAGGCTTATCGGTGAAAGCGCGCTGGCCGCTCGCGCCCTGCCAGGAACCGAGCGGGCTGGCGATTGATCGCAAGAATCGCCGGCTGTTCGTCGGGTGCGACAACAAGATGATGGCAGTGGTTGATGCCGACAGCGGCAAAGTGATCACCACTGTGTCGATCGGTGAAGGGGTGGACGCGAACGCCTTCGATTCGGACACGGGTTTTGCATTCGCCTCCTGTGGTGAAGGCGTGCTGACCATCGCGCACGAAGATACCCCGGACAAGTATTCTGCGGCGGAGAACGTGCCCACCCAGCGCGGAGCGCGGACCATGACGCTGGATCCCAAGACCCACAACGTTTACGTGGTCACTGCGAAGTTCGGGCCGGCGCCCGCCAGGACGGCAGAGAACCCTCATCCCAGGCCGTCGATCCTGCCGGACAGTTTTGTAGTTCTGGTCCTGGGCCGCTAAGTTGTTGAAAATTCGTAAAGGCGTAATGTAAACCTGCGCAAGCTCCTGGTCGCTAGTCTGAGCGCCTTCCAGAATGGGTGGTATTTGCGTCAGGATGCCCCAGGAACGCGAGCGGCGGGCGGTTCAGGGATTTGCTCACGCTGGCTCGCGAAACTCGCTGGAAATCGAGCCAGATGCAAAGTGACTGACTGCACGCATAAAAATGCACGTACTTAATTAGAAATACAATGTGTTATCCATCACATGGCTCGCGGCGCTTCAATGCCCAGCACCGCAAGAACCCGGGTAAGCTCACGACGCACGACCGCCACTGTTGCCAGCAGGAATCGTTTCCGGCCTTCATCGCTCTCAGAAAGAATCGGGTGCTGGTGGTAAAAGTAATTGAACAGCTGGGCTAACTGAAAGGCGTGCTTAGCTAAGTAAGCCGGTTCGGCAGTGGCAATGCACTGATCGATGACATACGAAGTCTGTGACGCGCTGAGCCAGAGCTCCCAGATATCATTGGCGTCCAGGTATTTTGCGAAATCGCACTCGCCGGGTGAATAGCTTTCTGGATCGATTCCGCCTTTGTGGAAGATATTGGTTGCGCGCACGATCGCGTACTGCGCGTATGGCCCGGTATCTCCTTCAAAGCTGAGCGCTTCTCTAAAATCGAATGCAATAACCGAGTTCTTGGTGAATTTCAGCATGAAGTAGCGCAGCGCGCCGATGGCGATTTTCGTGGCGATCTCGCGGCGCTCTGCGTCGTTTAGTTGGGGATGGCGCGCATCCACTTCTTTTTTCGCGGACGCGATGAGCGTGTCAATCAGATCGTCTGCCTTGACTCCAAATCCCTTGCGGCCAGACACCTCAATGTAGGCGCGGGCCTGGTCTTCTTCGCTCAGCTGATAACCCAGTTCGGCCGCGCAGCGCGGCGTTAATGCCACCATTTCGTACGAAAAGTGGGTGTAATGATCGGCTTGCTGGTGGTAGCCGAGCGCGCGAACCGCTTCAATCACGGTGTTCTGTGCTTCCGACTGGCGCGCGTCAATCACATTATAAATTTCAGCTACATCGCCGAAATGCGGATGTTCAGGCTGGCCATTGGTGGTCGAAATCCAGCAATCGTGCTGGTTTGGGTATTTGTAAAACCTGCGATAGCCGAAGTCGCGGCCCAGCAGCCCGAATTTCCAGAGATGATAGGCGATGTCCTTGCCCACATAGCCCACCGTACCGTTGGAGCGAACGATGACTTTCTGATCTTCTTCGGAAACTTCCGGATCGGCTGCAGTTTGGGTTGTTCCCGCGCGCCGCATCACCCAGCAGCCTTGGTTTTTGCCTTCGCTTTCATAAGTGAGCACGCCCGCGGATTTCAGCTTTTCGAACGCAGCATCCCAGAAATGGAGGTGCAGGATTTCGCTCTCACGCGGCAAAAAGTCATATTCGATATCGAGCCGGTCCATGGTCTCAAGATGGCGCCGGAGGATGGCGATCGAGATCAGGTCCGCGATCTGCGCAGTTTCATTTCCGCCTTGTTCAATCGCGTGCAGCGCCTGGACGCGGGCCTGAAGGTTCTGTTTATCTTGCTCGTACCACTGCGAGACGCGGGCATACAGGTCCCAGCAGTAGTAATCGAAACGCGGCTGGGCAGCGAGCTGTTCAACTTCAGCGCGCGACTTTTTGGCGAGCTGCAGAAAGCCGACGACCACGTCGGCAACCTGAACGCCGGTGTTATCGATGTAATTCTGGACGTCGACCTCGCGGCCGGCGAAGCGCAGCAGGCGAACGAAACTGTCGCCCAGAATCGCATTGCGAAGGTGTCCGACGTGCGCGGCTTTATTCGGATTGATGCTGGTGTGCTCAACCAGCACTTTGCCGGCGGGAGCCGGAAAGCTTTGCTTGCGATCGGATGCGACCGAAGCGGCCAGTTCGGCACGATTCACGCGGGCATTAATGTATCCTGCACCGGCAATTTCCAGTTTCTCGAATCCGGGAATCTGGCCGATGCCGGAGACAACCTCTTCGGCGATCCTGCGGGGAGCCTTGCGAAGTTTTTTAGCAAGCTCGAAGGCCAGCGGAAGCGCATACTCGCCCAATTCAACCTTGGGCGGCTGCTCGATCACGATTTTCGGCAAATCGAGATCGTAAGTTCCGCGTAGAAAGTCGCGGATGTGCTGCTCGAGCCGGCGCTGGAGATGGCGGTACAAGTGCCCTCTAAGTGGTTGAGGAAAATAGTGATTGTAGCAAACAGGAATCGCGGCCCAGGTTTGACGGAAAGGTCAGCCTTACCTATGATGAGTCAACCACGAAGGACACGAAGGCACACGAGGGTCGCGGCAGAAAAACCTTCGTGAAACTTCGTGTCCTTCGTGGTTTAAAGCATATGCGAATCGCCTATCTTGATTGTTTTTCCGGTATGAGCGGCGATATGTTGCTGGGCGCCCTGGTGGATGTGGGCGTTCCGGCAAAGTTGCTGGAGGAGACGGTCGCCGGCCTGAACATAGGGGCGCGGCTTGAGATCTCAACGGTCACGCGCGCCGGGATTTCCGCGACGAAGGTTGATGTGTATGTGCATGAGGAGAAGGAGTTGCCTCGGGAACTGTTCTGGGAGAGGCAGAAAGAACACTCGCATGCTCATCCGCACGGTCCGGTGGAGTTGAAGGAGCATAATTTTTCGCGGACGGGAATGTCCGCGCCGCACGAGCATGCGCCGCACGAGCGCGCGGATTCCCGCCCGGTGGCGCCCGCGCCACACAGGCATGGGCGAGGCCTGGCAGAGATTAAGGAGGTCATTGCAAGCGCAAACATCAGCGAGGGCGCGAAGAAGACCGCGAGCGCGATCTTTCAGGCGCTTGGCCAGGCCGAGGCGAAGATCCACAACACGGATATTGAAAGTGTGCACTTCCACGAAGTCGGCGCGGTGGATGCGATGGTGGACATTATTTGCGCGGCGGTCGGAGTGGAGGCCCTGGGGGTGGATCAACTCTTTTGTTCGCCGCTGAATGTGGGCGGCGGAACGGTGACCTGCGCGCATGGAACACTGCCAGTGCCGGCCCCGGCCACGCTGGAATTGTTGAAAGGCGCTCCGGTGTACTCATCGGGCGCGCAGGTGGAACTGGTGACGCCCACCGGAGCGGCGATCGTGAAGACGCTGGCAACCCGCTTTGCAGAGTTTCCGGAGATGACCATCGACAAGATCGGGTACGGCGCAGGTAGTCGTGATCCCGCCGGACAGCCGAATGTGGTGAGGCTGACGGTTGGCGAAGCGCACGCCCTGCATCCGGCAGAGACCATCACGGTACTGGAAGCGAACCTGGATGATCTGAATCCGCAGGTGTTTGGGTATGTGATCGAGAAATTGCTGGCTGCGGGCGCGCTTGATGCTTACGGAATGCCGGTGCAGATGAAGAAGAGCCGTCCGGGGATGGTGCTGACGGTGCTCGCGAAGCCACAGGACACGGAAAAGATGGAGCAGATTATCTTCAGTGAGACTACTACTCTGGGGGTGAGGCAGCGCACTGAGCAGAGACGTTCGCTGGCCAGAAAATGGGTGAGCGTGAGCACTCAATGGGGCGAAGTGAGAATGAAAGTCGCCAGCCTGAATGGTGCGGTGACCAATTACGCGCCAGAGTATGAAGATTGCCGCAAACTGGCTCAAGCCGGCGGTGTGCCGCTGAAGACGGTGATGCAGGAGGCGGTACAGAGTTATTTGGGGAAGAAGAGTTGACGGACTCGCGGTCGCGCTGCGCGCGACCGGACGGCCGGGGGCGGCTGTCGCTACGTGGTCTGTGATAATTGATCAGAGACAGGAATGGATAACACGTTTTACATCACGACGCCTATCTACTACGTGAATGCGCGGCCGCATATCGGTCACGCATACACCACCATCGCCTGTGACACCATCGCGCGCCGGCAGCGCATGATGGGTATGGATACGCGATTCCTGACCGGCACCGACGAGCACGGGCAGAAGATCGAGCGCGCGGCGCAGGCAGCAGGAATCAAGCCGCAGCAGTTCGTGGACCAGGTTTCGGCGGAGTTTCGCAAGCTGTGGGACAGGATGGGCCTGACTTATGACGATTTTATCCGCACTACTTCCGATCGTCACAAGCAAGGCGTGCAGGCGTTGTGGCGGAAGATTCGCGACAACGGCTACATCTACAAGGGGCAGTATGTCGGGCAGTATTGCGTGTTTGATGAGCTGTACGTGGAAGTCGGGCCGGGAGAACCGTGTCCGGAATGCAGCCGTCCGACGGAAACAATCAAGGAAGAGAACTATTTCTTTAAGCTATCAGCCTTCCAGGAAAAGCTGATCAAACTCTACACCGAGCAGCCGGACTGGATCAGGCCAGAGACGCGCAAGAACGAAGTGTTATCGTTCGTGCGCTCAGGGCTGCGCGATCTGTCGGTCAGCCGGAGTACGTTCGCATGGGGGATCCCGGTGCCGGACGATCGCGGCCATGTGATCTATGTGTGGCTGGATGCACTGGCCAATTACATTACCGCGCTGGGCTACGGACAGGCAGACGCGACTCTGTTCGAAAAATACTGGCCTGCCGACGTGCAGATGATCGGCAAAGAGATAGTCCGTTTCCATTGTGTTTATTGGCCGGCATTTCTGATGGCCGCGGGCCTGCCGTTGCCGAAAGGCATTGTGGCGCACGGCTGGCTGTTGTTTGAAGAAAACAAGATGTCGAAGTCGCGCGGAAATATCGTGCGCGCAGAAACCATCATTGATGTGCTGGGCGCGGACGCGCTGCGTTATTTTCTGCTGCGCGAAGTGGTGTTCGGGCAGGATGGATCTTTTTCCTTCGATGCGCTGGTGCAGCGCTATAACGCTGACCTGGCGAACGGCCTGGGCAATCTTGCCAGCCGCGTGCTGACCATGATCACGCGCTACTTTCGCGGAGAGGTGCCGTATCCGTCGCAAAAGGTGGCACGCAAGCCGATCGATGATGTGATTGCCGAGGCGGCGAAGAAGGTGATCGGCGAGTTTAATGGTTTATTTGAGCAATACCAGTTCTCGCGAGCGCTCGAAACCGCATGGTCGCTGGTCGCAAATGTCGACAAGTACATCGTTGAAAACGAGCCGTGGGCGCTTGGTGAGCGGGAGGATGAAGAGAGCCGTGCGCGACTGGCGACAGTGCTCTATACCTCAGCTGAGGCGCTGCGGATTGTGACCGCGCTGGCGCATCCGGTGATTCCGGAGGCAACGGCCAGAATCTGGAAACAGCTTGGGCTGGGGGAGATCGGAAAATACCCTCTACAGGATCTCCGCTGGGGACAGCTGCAGCTGGGGACCAGGTTGGGCGAAGTGCAGCCAGTTTTCCCGCGAGCTGACAAATCGGCAATTGAAAGGATGCAGAAGATGGAAGACCAGGGACGAGTGGCAACCGAGGCCCAGCCGAGCGTGGCGGCTCCGATTCCGGTGGTGGCGACGCAGGCAGCGGTTGCGGGCGATGGCAAGATCGGCATCGATGACTTCTCGAAAGTAGAGCTGCGTGTAGGGCAGGTAAAGGCTGCAGAAAAAGTGAAAGGCGCAGACAAGTTGCTGCGGCTGGAAGTAGATATGGGAAATGAGGTCCGACAGGTAGTAGCGGGAATTGCGGAAGCATATGCGCCGGAGACTCTGGTCGGACGCAAGGTGGTGATTGTTGCGAACCTGGCGCCCAGAAAACTGCGGGGGCTGGAATCGAATGGAATGATATTGGCGGCTTCGCCCGAGGGAGGGAAGCCGATGCTGGTGAGTGTGCCGGACGATGTGCCGCCGGGAACCAAGGTGCGCTGATTCTGGTGCGCTGATTTCTGGCGAGCTGAGTTCTGGCGACCTGCGCTCGCCCGCCCGGATCGGAGATCCGGGCCTGCGTTTTGGGATGAAGCCAACAAATGTGCGTT
>QHZY01000022.1 GCA_003224855.1 Acidobacteriota bacterium
CGCCTTTCGAATTGGGAGATTCATCCGGTTTACGCCATCGACGTGTGTGCGTTCGATTCGTTGACTCAATGCCCGGAAAACGACGATTCAGTGTGGACGCCGTTGCACGAAGAAGACCCGCAGTAAGATCAACAGCTCTTGACCGTGTATATACATCTGTATATACTCAATTCATGGCTGCTACCCGTGTTCAGGTAGTGAGATGGGGAAACAGCAAAGCGGTGCGCCTGCCAAAGGCTATCTTGGAGCAGGCACGCCTTCGCGAAGGGGACGAGCTCAGTGTTCGCGTGCAACACCACCGCATTATATTGGAACCCTCCAAGCCCGCAATTACTATTGAGAATCTGATTGTCCGGATCACGCCTAAAAACCTTCACCGTGAAACCGAGTGGGGCGCGTCCGCCGGCATTGAAACATGGTAAGAAACTATGTTCCCGATGCCGGCCATCTTGTAAAGGTCAGTTTTGACCCGCAGGCCGGAGATGAGCAGGCAGGCTGGCGTCCCGCGCTGGTGTTATCCTCCGCAGCGTACAACCAGAGAAGTGGCTTGGCCGTGATGGTCCCGGTCACTAGTTATCGCAAGGGCTATCCTTTTGAAGTCGAACTGCCAAAGGGTTTGAAGGTCAGCGGAGCGGTTCTGGCTGATCATGTAAAAAGCCTGGACTGGCGAGTGCGCAAGGCCCGTTACCAGGACGCAGTTCCTGCGCGGGTGCTTTCGCAGGTCACCCGCAGACTTGCGCTTCTTTTGGGTATAGTCCAAGAAGCGTAGAAGAGGCGTAGAAGGAGCCTGCCATGAGCTGGGCCAGCAAGCTAGCCAAGCCTTACCGCATTACTGATGGCGACAAATTCCGGCTGAAGGATTTCGATCCCCAGGACACCGGCCATTTTCGCTCCGAACAGCACGCTAAAGAGTTGCTGAAGAAGGGCACCGATCATCTCGCCGACTTGCAGGACAAGCTTTATGCCCAGCGCAATTGGGCGGTGCTGATCATCTTGCAGGCTCTGGATGCGGCCGGCAAAGATGGAATTGTGAAGCACGTCATGTCCGGCGTGAATCCTCAGGGATGCCAGGTCTACTCTTTCAAATCCCCCTCCGAAACAGAACTTGACCATGACTTCATGTGGCGCTGCTACTGGCGTTTGCCGGAGCGCGGACGAATCGGCATCTTCAATCGTTCTTATTATGAAGAAGTCCTGGTGGTGCGCGTGCATCCGCCTCTGCTCGCGGCCGAGCGCATTCCGCAACAGCTGATGACAGAAGACATTTGGAAAGAGCGCTATCACGACATTCGATCATTCGAAAGCGCTTGGGCTCGAAACGGAATCGTAGTCCGGAAGTTCTTCCTGCATCTTTCCCGCAAGGAACAGAAGCGGCGTTTCCTCGCCCGTCTCGATGAACCCGGAAAAAACTGGAAGTTTTCTGCCTCGGACGTGCGCGAGCGCGAGTACTGGGACGATTACCAGCACGCGTACGAGCAGATGATCCAGAACACCTCGAGCAAGCATGCGCCCTGGTTTGTGGTCCCTGCCGACAACAAGTGGTATACGCGGCTGGTAGTCGCTGCCGCCATCGTTGACACGCTCGAGGATTTGAAACTGGATTATCCCAAAGTGGATGCTGTCGAGCGCAACCAGCTGGCAGCCGCGCGCAAGCAGCTTGAAAGCGCCAAGTGAATCTCGCCATTATTGCCGCTTGCGCCGCAAAGAATTAAGATGAGCGGTCGTACCAACTCTTCCCGGGGTGAAACAAATGTATCAGGCCAGGTTAAGGAACTCTGCGTACGGTCTGCTGTTTGCTTTAGTTTGCGGAATCACATTTTCCCAGGCGGCGGAAACACGCAACCAGCGTGAACGCAAGCCTCCGGAGAAACCTGCAACCGCGGAGAACGCCGGACTCGAAGCCAAGCCTGAAGATAACGCTAATGAAGATCCTCTATTCAAGGGAATGAAGTATCGCGCCATCGGCCCATTTCGAGGCGGGCGCTCCCTGACCGCTTCCGGCATCGCTGGCGATCCCACCACTTACTACTTCGGAGCGACCGGCGGCGGGGTTTGGAAGACAACCGACGGAGCCATTACCTGGACGCCGGTATTCGATAAAGAAGGCACGTCCTCAATTGGCAGTCTCGCTGTCGCGCCTTCCGATCCCAACGTCATCTATGTAGGAACCGGCGAGGGCTGCATCCGAGGAAATATTTCTCACGGCGACGGCATTTACAAATCGGTCGACGGCGGCAAGACCTGGAAGAACGTGGGCCTGCGCGACTCGCGGGCCGTTGGGAAATTGATTATTGATCCGAACAATCCCAACCTGGTTTTTGTTGCGGCTCTGGGCCATCCATATGGCCCAAACCAGGAGCGCGGCATTTTTCGCACTACCGATGGCGGCAAAACCTGGGACAAAGTTCTATATAAGGATGAAAACACCGGCGGCATCGATATCGCCTTCGATCCCCACAATGCGCACATTCTTTTCGCGTCACTGTGGGAGGCGCGCCGCACTCCGTGGAGCCTTTCCAGCGGCGGTCCGGGAAGTGGCCTCTATCGTTCGAACGATGGCGGCTCAACCTGGAAGCGGCTGGAAGAACACGGTCTGCCAAAAGGCCCGTACGGTCGAATCGGCGTCGCCGTGGCGGCCAACTCCGATCGCGTATATGCGCTGATCGAAGCCAAAGATGGCGGCCTGTATCGCTCGGATGATGGCGGCGATACTTGGGACCTGGTAAACGGAAACCGTTCTTATCAGCAGCGTGCCTGGTATTACATGCACGTCATCACCGACCCGCAGGACGCCGACACGCTCTACGTGGCGAACGTGGATTTCTACCGCTCTACCGATGGCGGTCACAGCTTCAACAAGGTCAAAGCGCCGCACGGAGACAACCACGGCCTGTGGATCGATCCGAAGAACACTAAGCGGATGATTCTCTCTAACGATGGTGGGGCCACCGTGACCCTGGACGGCGGCAAGAACTGGACTCGCCAGACCAACCAGCCGACCGCGCAGTTTTATCACGTGATCACCGATAATCGGTCGCCTTACTATGTTTATGGCGCGCAGCAGGACAACAGCACCATTGCTATCGCCAGCCGCAGTGATAGCTCAACCATCGATCGCGCTGAATGGTACGACGTGGGTGGCGGTGAATCCGGGTACATCGCGCCCTATCCGCCTGATCCGAACATCGTTTACGCCGGCGGATACGAAGGCGTGGTTACTCGATTCGACAAGCGCACTGGTCAAGTCAAAGACGTTCAGGTCAGCCCGGTTCTGACCGATGGTGGCGGTGCAGCGCACCTGGAGCACCGTTTTCAGTGGACTGCGCCCATCGTGATTTCACCGCACGATCCCAATACTCTGTATGACGCCGGCGAAATTCTTTTCAAGAGCACCGATGGCGGAATGCACTGGGAAGCGATCAGCCCCGATCTCACCCGCAACGACAAGAGCAAACAGCAACCCTCCGGTGGACCGATCAATATTGATGATACCGGCACCGAGTACTACAACACCATTTTCGCGATTGCTGAATCCCCGGTTGCAAAGGGCCTTATCTGGACCGGCGCCGATGATGGGATGATTCACATCACGCGCGATGGCGGAAAAAATTGGGCCGACGTCACACCGAAAGATATGCCGGAGTGGAGCCGCATCAGCCTGATCGAAGCGTCGCCGCACGATGCCGCTACAGCCTATGTCGTCGTCGACCGCCATCAGAATGACGATCTGCGCCCGTATATCTATAAAACCAGCGACTACGGAAAAACCTGGACAAAAATCACCAGGGGAATTCCCGAAACCACTTTCGTTCGCGCGGTCCGCGAGGATCCTAAAAAGCGCGGCCTGCTGTATGCAGGCACGGAAACAGGGATCTTTGTCTCCTTCAATGACGGCGCTGACTGGCGCTCACTCAAGCTGAACCTGCCCACGGTTCCGGTTCATGATCTCGCGGTAAAAAATGATGACCTGGTGTTGGCTACGCACGGGCGGTCATTCTGGATTCTGGACGATCTTTCTCCCTTGCGTGAGTTCAATGACAGCGTTGCTTCACAGAAAATGCACGTCTACGCTCCTGCTACTGCTTACCGCATCCACTATTCCGAGCGCGTGGTGAAGCCCATACTTTCCGGGCAAAACCCGCCTCCTGGAGCGGTCATTTATTACTACGTGAAGGATGCACCCAAAGGCGAGACCACGCTTGAAATCCTCGACTCGAGCGGCAAAGTGGTACGAAAATTGTCCAGCAACAAAACCGAAGAAATCGACGAGCCTCTAAATCCGGAAGACAAAAAACCCGAGAAGCAGATCAAGACTGAGGCAGGCCTGAACCGCTATGTGTGGGATTTGCGTTATGAAGGCGCAAGCCGCGTTCCGGACTATTATCTGTTCGAATACAAAGATGGCGCCAGCGGACCATTTGCCCTGCCCGGAAAATATCAGGTCCGGGTAACGGTGGATGGCCAGACTCAAACCGCTCCGTTCGAATTGAAATTGGATCCGCGGGTCAACACTTCACAGGAAGATTTGCAGAAGCAATTCGATCTTGCCCTCGGAATTCGAGACCAGATCAGCCGCATCTACGACGCGGTCAATCAGATTCAGGATGTGCGCGCCCAGGTAAACGGCCTGAAGAAACGTTTGCCCGCGTCTGACGCTAGTAAGCCAATCATCAATGCGGCAACCGATCTGGATGCGAAGCTGATTTCTGTGCGCGACGGCATGGTGCAACTCAAAGTAAAGGCCAACGAAGATTCGCTGGCTTATCCGCAGCAGATCGATAGTCAGCTGGCATTCCTGGGGATCGCGGTAAGTGATGGCACGGATTCCGCGCCTACTGACGCCTGCGTTCAGCAATTCAATAAACTCAAGCAGCAGGCTGACGACTTGATTGCGCGCTGGGACCAGGTCCAGAAAACCGAGCTGGCTAACTTCCAGAAGACCGTAGCCGGGCAGAATATTCAGGCAATCGTCGTCCCTCCACCAGGTGAAATCAATGGAGCAGGCGGAGAGGAACCGAAATAGTCCAAAAGGACGTGAGTCGTCCGATTTTACCCACTCGTCCGTTTTGTCCCTTTGTGGGTTTTTAAGCCGCTCCGGGTATTACTCGCGTGTTACTGCCGTGTTCCGAAGGGGCACTTCAGTGCATTGACCTTCCGGGGCGCGATTGCTACGTTTAGCTTGCTGGGCAGCTACATATCTCCCCCAAGCAGCAAAGCTGCATCCAAGCCATTGAGGGGGACCTATGAAACTAGTTCATGTCTGTTACGCCGCTCTGGGCTATGCCGTAGCCCGCTGGCTCTTTAAAAGGCAGACAGTTCCGGTGATAGATCCCGTTGCGCGTTTTCGTACCATCGGTTTGATCTAAGACAGGCGAGCAGCGTTCCCCATTCCAAACGGTCTAGCCCTATCGATTGCCGGCCGTCACCTCTGACATTGTCATTCGCTGGTTAGAATTCCGATAGCGAGGCTCTTTCACTATCGGATATGGCCTGGAAGATTTCCAAATTACTACCGTTGGTGTTAATCGCCCTTGCGCCGCAATGCGTTTATGCGCAATCCGGAAGCGAGCCGTCGCTGGGGGACGTGGCGCGAAGCATGCGGAAGGAAAAGGCGTCACTTTCGAAGCTGGATGGACCGGCAGTTATAAATGGCGACGCGCTGGAGGTGTCAGTCCATAACGCCAGCAGCTGGAGCGTTACCGAAATCACAGTTGGACTGACGATTCTTCGCTCAGCCAATCCGGCGAACGTCGCACGAACTGCGCGCTCAAAGGTAATCTGGGCGGCAGATGTTACGCCGCTCAATCCGCAGAAACTTTCCGATGTCACGGTGCTGCATCATTTGAAAGGAACAGTCGATCCTTCCGGCACCGCGGTGTTCCGGGAACTTCTGAATACTCCGGTCGCCGCCGATCAGGATTGGCACTGGGCAATCGTCGGGGCAAAAGGATTGCCTGCCCAGCAAGCTACAACAGGATCTGCCGAACAGAATTCGCCAGCCTCAGATAGCTCACCGAAGTTGGATTCCCACTTGTCGCCTCAGAACTGAGGCGAAACTCAGATAACTTTTTTTACCGGCTCCGCTTTGCCGCTTTTGAGGCTCTTGTACGCAGCGTCCAGGATCACCTGATTTTGCCAGCCCTGTTCACCCGGAGCAGGGAAGTGGGGCCCGCCTTCCAGTGCGGACGCAAAGCTATCCACCTGGCGGGCATAAGCCAGTTGGTTGGTCAAGGTTTCGCTGTCCACGATGTTACCGCCACGTCTCAGCGACAAGGTGATCGGATGTTCAACGTTCAAGGCATCCTCAGCCCGCAGCACGCCGTTGTCGCCGACGAACTCGACTGGTGTGCGGTAGTCCGCGCGGAATGAGACCATCAAGGTTGCAATTGTTCCGCGTTCAAACTCCAGGATCAGGGCAGCTGCGGCCTCCTGCGGTTTCGAAACCGAATCCTGTATACCGCGCCCGGTTACACGTACCACCTCATCCTTTAAAACGAAGCGCAGCATATCGATGCAGTGCACGCCGATGTCGGCAATCGGCCCGCCTCCGGCTAGTTTCGGATCGTTGATCCATTTGCGGGGATGTCCGGGGTCCGCCATAAACGAAAACTCCGAGCGCGCAAACATAACTTTCCCCACCTCGCCCGCGGCAATCCTCTCGCGCAGCCGAGCGGTGCTGTTCTCAAAGCGAAAAACCTGGGCTACGCCGAGCAGCAGCTTGGCCTTCTTCGCCGCCTCTACCATGCGACGGCATTGATCCGCATTCACTGCCATGGGCTTTTCACAGAGCACCGGCTTTCCGCAGCTCAGCGCGAGAAGGACGTCCGCGGCGTGGCAGGCATTGGGGGTGGTTACGAAAATTGCATCCACTTCTTTCGAGCGGCACAGCTCTTCAGACGAGCCAAAGGCGTGCGGAATATCGAATTGCCTGGCGGACTCGCGCGCTTTGCCAATTTCCCGCCGCGACAGTGCGGTTACGCGGCAATTTTTCGCCAGGGCAAACCCCGGCATCAGCCGTTTCACAGCGTGTAACCCGAAACCGAGTATGCCGAAACGAATCATCTTGCGTCGAATTCGCTACTCAGTTCAGAAGGACCATGGAACTGGGAGCGGAGTTGAGATTGGTAGTCGCGGCCGTGGTCAACTGGCCGGTACTGGTGTCCACTGTCAGCTGGCTGATTGACTTGCTGCCCTGGTTGCCAACGTAGATAGTTCCGCCACTATTGTTCGAGACAATGAAAACCGGCTCTGTCCCCACCGATGCGGTTGCTCCGGTGGTCAAAGCGGTTGCAAAGCCGGTGTCGTCCAGCGTGAACGCGGATACATTGCTGGATCCCAGATTCACGACATACAGGTACTTTCCACTGGGATGGACCAGCGCGGCGACCGGAGTAGTTCCCACCGCAACCGGAAAGCCTGGAATGATCGACAGTGAACCGGTTGAGGGATTGATGCTGAGGCCGGTTACCGTTTTTTCGGAAAAGTTTGTGGCGTAAACAAAATGTTCGCCGGGATCGACCGCAAGGCCGAACGGATTACCTCCAGCAGGAAAAGGAGAAGTTGAAATTGGTTGCAAGCTGCCCTTGTTCACCGTGTAACCGAACACTTCTCCCAGATTGCCGCTGGCCACATACAGATATTTGCCGGAGGGTGTAAGCAGAAGCGAAAGCGGCGCCAGCCCGGTTGGGACAGGTGATTGGGAAGATTCTTGCAGAGTGCCATCACCGGAGTTGATGGAGTAAACCGAAATATCGTTAGAAAGGCGGTTGGCGGCGAACAGGAAGCTGCCGGTCGAGTCAATGGCGAGCGCATTGGGGCTGGCTCCGGCAGGGATGCGGGGCATTACTTCTTTCAGTTCTCTGGTGCTGGAATCGACATCAAAAAGCGAGATATCGTTTTCGGCGGCGTTTGCCACATAAACGAATTTGCCGGAAGGATGAGCCACAATCGAGACCGGTGAAGGTCCAGCCTGGAAGGGCGCGCCGACGACAGCCTGCAATGCGCCCTGCTTTACTTGAAATGCGGCTACTGAATTCCCCTGGGGGAGGGTGACATATGCAGTGTGCGCATTGGAGGGATTACCGGCGCCACTGTCATTGCTGCAACCGAAATTACACGCCAGCAGCGCACAAATCATGAGCCAGCCGGCACAGGTTCTTGGTCCCATTAACTAAAACTCCTTCAATCTGTCAGTGACGGCCTGCGACCCTTTTTGATTCCGCCCAGGTGGTATACCAGTCCGGTCGAGATCCTGAAGCTGCTTTGCGAACCATTGAAGAAACTGTTGTGCACAAAATCGGCCTGCACCGCACGCACCGAGAAATGTGTGGAAAGCCCGAGGTCGATACCGCCGCCCAACTCCAGCGCCCGGGCAGAATCCCCGGCGCCGTTGCCGACTTTTACGAAGGTTCTGCCCTTCCCAATCAGGAGATGGCCGAAAAACAACATATTTCCACGGGTGAAAATGACCTGCGGACCCACGGTCGCATTGCGCACACTCAGCTGCGACCCGTATTGCCCGCTGAGTTGCGCGGTGATTCCGAATTCATGAGTCAGATTGAAGGAGGGTGCGATGGTGAACCCGTTCAGGCTGGTGCGGTCAGCAAATCCGAATGGCTGGCTGTTGAATGAGAGAAAGCTGTAACCGGCGAACAATTGGGCGCGAGGCGAATCCTGCGCCAGCGCCGAACCGGACGAAAGAAGGACCGCGAAAAAAGCAGCGGCAGCGAACCAGGCGTGAGTTCTCACAAAGAATTGGATGCTGCAAATGGGGTGAATCCGGTGGGCGCCTGGAATTCTGTGATTACTCATGCAGTTCAGTATCTGGTTCCTCGCTTATGTTGGGCCAACTATCCGTGCACAGTATTGCGAGTGCGTCTAAGCCACGCATGCTGCGCGCTATGAGTAAGGATAAAAAGCAAAAAACAGCAGGGAAATTGCCGCCAGCACCCACAGCCCGGCTTTCACCTCGCGCAGCCGGCCGGAGACCAGCTTGCACAACGGAAAGAGAACGAACCCAGCCGTAATCCCGATTCCCACATTGTACGTAAAGCTCATCAAAGCGACTACTGCAAAGGCTGGTATCAATTCGGTGAAATCGTCGAACGGAATTTTTACCACCGGCGAGAGCATCAGCAATCCCACTACGATCAAGGCCGGCCCATAGGCCTGGGGCGGAATCGCGGATACGAATGGAGAGAAAAATAAGGTGCCGGCAAAGCAGAGCGCAGTTACAACCGACGTCAAACCAGTTCTTCCGCCTGCTTCCACTCCGGTGGCTGACTCAATGAATGCGCCCGCCGTGGTGGTTCCCACCGCAGCTGCGAACACGGTGGCTAAGGCGTCTGCCGTCATAGGACGTTCGATCTGCGGCAGGTTGCCTTTTTCATCCAGAAATCCCGCGCGCGCAGACAGGCCAATCAGTGTTCCCATGGTGTCAACGAAGGCGATAATGAAAATGGTCAGCACGATGGGAAAGAAGCCAATGGTAAGGATTTTCGAGAAATCCATTTTGAATAAAATCGGCGAAAGGCTGGGGGGAAGGCTGACCCACGAAGCGGGAGCAGCAGAGACCCCGGTGAAGTAAGCCAAAAACGATGTTGCCAGAATTCCAACGAGAATGGCAGCAGGGAAGCGCCGGATCAGCAGTACTGCGATCAGCACAAATCCGAAGATCGATATCAGCACCGGCTTCGATGTGAGATGACCGGCATGCACCGGCGGCCCGGCAGCGGATGCGGCCACGATTCCGGTTTGGGTCAGGCCGATGAAGGTGAGAAAGAGACCGATCCCGACCGCATAGCTATAGCGCAGAGTGGTCGGAATAGCATCGACCAGCCACTGTCGCAAGCGAAACACCGTGAGCAGGAGGAAGATCACTCCCGCCAGAAAAACTGCGGCCAGGGCTGATTGCCAGGTGTATCCCAGCCCAAGAACCACGGTGAAGGTGATGAACGCGTTCTCGCCCATATAGGGGGCGATGGCGAAGGGACGGTTGGCGTAAATGCCCATCACCAGGGTGCCGAAAATTGCGGTCAGGATAGTTGCGACGGTGGAGGGCCCGGCAGGGATTCCAGCGTTCTTGAGCACCGCCGGGTTGACCACGACGATGTAGGCCATGGTCACGAAAGTGGTCAGGCCGGCCATAACCTCGCGCGACACGGTGGTGCCCGCCTGCTCTAATTTGAAATACCGGGAGATGCCTTCGAACACGGGCAAGTAGCATACGGTATCGAATCAGATTTGGAAAATCGGGCGGCGGGAAGCTAACGGCTCAGAATTGTTTCGCGCGAAGCCGCAAAGCTTGCGACTATGGAGGCAAAGATCTTAAGTCCGTCTGTCCCGCCCAATTGCGGCTCGCTGGCGCGTTCGGGATGGGGCATCATTCCAAGCACGTTTCGGCCGGCGCTGCAGATGCCGGCGATGTTATCGAGCGAGCCATTGGGATTGGCTTCTGCAGTGATCTCTCCCTCAAGCGTGCTGTAGCGAAACACAATGCGATGATCTTGCCGAAGTTCAGCGAGGGTCCGATCATCACAGAAGTAGTTGCCTTCCATGTGGCCGATGGGAATGTTGAGAACATCGTGTTCCCGACACGCACTGGTAAATGGAGTATCGGCGTTTTCTACGCGAACGTGGACCGGCTTGCAGACATATTTCAGGCCGATATTGCGCATGAGCGCGCCGGGAAGCAGACCCGATTCGCAAAGGATCTGAAATCCGTTGCAGATACCAAGCACCAGGCCGCCGGCGTCCGCAAATCGCTTCACTGATTCCATTACCGGCGAGAATCTGGCGATGGCACCGGTCCTTAGATAGTCACCGTACGCAAATCCGCCGGGAACGATGATGGCATCGCAATTCTCCAGATCGTGCGATTCGTGCCACAGGAATGTGACGGGCTGTTTAGCGATCTGCTGAATGGTCCAGTAGGCGTCGTGATCGCAGTTGGAGCCGGGAAAGATGAGTACGCCAAATTTCATTGGTTTAACAAAATTTTAGCATGGCAAAAGCAGCGCCGGGTTAGCTCGCCGGCGCTAGCTGAAAGCTCTGCGCCAGCCGAAACTGACGCAGAGCTGAAGCCCAGGTACGGTTTCAAGGTACGGTTTAAAGATCATCGCCCGGTGGCGGCGGCAGAGCGGGTACGCCGGGCGGGAGAGGAGCAGTCATTGGCCCAGGCCCACCTGGTCCGGGCAGAGCTTTGTGGAAGAAGATTCGATCGCCGAATGCTCCGCCGTCGCCGCGAATGGACTTGAGTTGCCGCCACTGCTCGAGCGAGAGCACTTTTCGGAGATCAAGGTTCATCATGGTGTACTCGCGTTCCAGCTTGCCACGCGCGGATAACACCTGATCGACTTGCGTTTCCACCTGGCCTTCATTCGGCACGTCGGCATCCAGCAGAGTTTGCAGCTTCAAGTCCTGCTTCTCCATGTCTGCGCCGAAATCGATCAGCTTGAGTTTGTGATCGTAAAAGATCTGATCGAGCTGAGTGATCTGACTCTCGTTAAGCTGGAGCTTCTTGGCGATGTCAGCGTTCTGCCACCATTTGCCCAGTTCTCCGCGATAGACCACGTGGAATTTTTGGTCGCGGACAATCGTTTTACCTGCTTCCTGTGCCCAAAGGGATGCGGCGAGTAACAGGAACGGCACAAGCAGCCTAGTTTTCATGGCTCTCCTTTGTCTGAACAGTTGGTGCGTATTGCGCCACCTCTTGCATCAGCAGCCCGGCAGGTTGCAGCGACGCCGGAGCCCCGCTCTGCACAACCCGCTCCACCTGGATTAAGAGCTCCTGATCAGAGATGGCTGGCGGTGGAACCACCGTGACAGCAGGCTTGGTTTTCTGAGGCACAAAGAGAATGCCAATCGCGATAATGGCGGCCGCAGCGGCCCCCACTAACACAGGCCTGCGCAGCTTTGCTCGTTCACGGCCGGCGATTTTTGACCAGACTGCCGCGCGTTGTGCCGCCCAGAATTCGTCCGAGCGATCGGCTGCTTCTCGAGCTTGAGCAGGCAGGGCGGTCAGCTCCTGCTGCAGGAACCGTTCATCGCTGGCCAGTGTCAGCTCGCTCAATTCTTCATTGCTCAGGTTGCGTATCATTTCCACTGCTTCTCCTTCAGTTCGCGCAGCTTGCCGGTGGCTCGCGCCAGTTGCGCTTTTACAGTTCCCGTCTTGATCTCGAGCAGCGCAGCGATTTCTGCCAGCGGCATCTCTTCCGAAAAACGGAGAAAGAAGATGGTGCGCTGTTGCGGTGACAAAGAATTTACCGCGCTCCAAACGGTTTGTAATTCTTCTTTGGCGAGAAGCGCCGCTTCAGGAGTCGCACCTTCCGAGACCGGATCGGGCAGGTTGGCATCGCCCTGTATCAGCCGCCTCCAGAACGACACTCGCCGATTCTTCCCATGATCACGCACCAGGTTCACGGCAATCCGCAGCAGCCAGGTTTCCACCTTGCACTCACCGCGGAAACCTTTGCGCTTCTGATAGGCTCGCAGAAAGCACTCCTGCGTAAGCGTGTCGGCCGCATCAGCATCGCGCACCAACAGGTAGATCACGCGATAAACACGGCGCTGGTGTTGCAGCATGAGCTGCTCGAACCGTTCCGCCGAAATTCCTTCTTCCTCAGTCACAGCCGCGGAAGGCAAACTGTTTGCAAGCGCCGTATCGATGCTCATTTTCTGTCAACACTATGGACGAGTTTGAAGGTGCGGGGTTTACACTGGGCGAAATAAAACATCTGCCTGATGAGATTTGCAGAACATCTCCGGTTCACCGGCTCCGCGCTGAAAAAGTGGCTAATCGCGCAGACGCAGGATTCTCTCGCGGTTGGCCTGTTGTGGCTGATCGGGCTACTTGTGCTGAGGATTCCTCTGGCTCCGCTGTGGGCCCTGCTTGCAACCCTGCTGCAGTTCATTCCTCATTTCGGTCCGGTGCTGGGTGTGATCGGCCCGGTGCTCACAGCCGCCATCAAGTTTGGTGACTGGGAGCACCCGTTATATGTCCTGATGCTGTACGCGGTGGTTGTAGTTGTTGACGGCCTCGCGCTGCAGCCTTACATCATGCATCGCACCGCCAAGGTTCCTATCTGGGCATCAATTCTTGCGCCGCTGATTTTGGGCATTCTGATTCCATCATTCTGGGGAGTTCTGCTGGCGCCGCCGCTGTTGGCGGTGTTCTACGCTTACAAACGCAGAAACGCTCAAACTGAATAGGATTTTTGGGCTGTAAACGCCGCCTGCAGCTAGCCTTATCGGCGCGGATGCTATAATCTGAGTTCGCCTGGGTTTGATTCGAGGCACTCCCGAGTGTAGGCCAGCGATGATTTCCTCATACGGGCGAATCCATAAAATTGATTTGCAGTAAGACGAGGTAGAGCCATGTCCGGACATTCCAAGTGGGCGACAATCAAGCACAAGAAGGGCGCGCTCGACGCTAAACGCGGCAAGATTTTTACCCGCCTGATCAAAGAGATCAGCATTGCCGCAAAAAATGGCGGCGGAGATCCGGACACTAACCCTCGCCTGCGGACGGCTGTGGCTGCCGCCAAGGCCGAGAACATGCCGGCCGATAACATCAAGCGCGCTGTCCAGCGCGGAACCGGCGAACTGCCGGGCGCGACTTATGAGGAGTTTTCGCTAGAGGGCTACGGACCGGGCGGGGTCGCCGTGCTGGTCGATATCAACACTGACAATCGAAACCGCACCGTGAGCGAGATCCGGCATGTGTTTGGGAAAAACGGCGGCAATATGGCGGAAGCGGGCGCGGTCTCATGGATGTTTCACAAGAAAGGCGACATCGTAATTCCAAAAGCTTCCGCCAAAGAAGACGATCTGATGGGCATCGTTCTGGAAGCCGGCGCTGAAGATCTGCGGGACGATGGCGAAAACTGGGAAGTTCTCAGCGCGCCGTCGGCTTATGAAGCCATTCTCGAGGCGCTCAAAGCTGCCGGCGTCGCGCCCGCATCATCGAGTGTTGCCATGATTCCGCAAAACTACATCAAGCTGGAAGGCGCTCAGGCGACACAGATGATCCGGCTGGTCGAGGCGCTCGAGGAGAACGACGACGTGCAGAATGTGCATTCTAATTTCGACGTCGATCAGAAGCTGCTCGAAGAAGTGGCGGGCTAGTCAGGCCGGCGGTACGTGCTTCACGGCGAAGCGGAAGGTCTTACGCTGTGAATTGGCGCGATCAAAAATCCACAAAATCGATTTTCAACACAGCAGTGGAAAACTCTGTGGAAATCGCGGAAAGTCACATCTTAAGATCCCTAGAATCTGTAATTTATGCAACTTGCACTGGCCCGGGTGCTAGCACTTTGGTGGTACGAAAACGCCAAAATGCGCCAAAATGGCTGGCGTGAAGGTTCGCCTCGACAAGTTGCTACTCGAAAGGGGCATGGTGCCCTCGCGGGAGCGCGCGCAGGCGCTGATCCTCGCCGGAAAAGTTCTGGTTGACGGCCAGAAGATCGAAAAATCTGGCGCGGCGGTAGGCGATGATTCTGAGCTTCGCTTGCTGGGCGAGGACCTGAAGTATGTCAGCCGAGGCGGGCTGAAGCTCGAAGCTGCACTGGAACACTGGCAGATGGATGTGCGGGGCAAGGTTTGCCTTGATGTCGGCGCCTCTACCGGCGGTTTTACAGATTGCCTGCTGCAGCACGGCGCCGCCCGCGTCATCGCGGTTGACACAGGACACGGTCAGATCGATTTTCGCCTGCGGCAGGATGTAAGAGTACGGCTGCTCGAAAAAACTAACGCCCGCTATCTGACGCGCGAACAGGTGGGCGAGACAGTGGATCTGATGGTGATGGATATATCGTTCATCTCCGCTACCCTGGTGCTGCCGGCGGCTATAAACGCAGCTTTCCCGGAGGATCGCGCCGGGAAGCGCATGGTAATCCTGGTCAAACCTCAATTCGAAGTCGGAAGAGACCAGGTGGGTAAAGGCGGCATTGTTCGCGATCCGCAGGCGCAGGCCGTCGCTGTAGATAAAGTTCGCCACGCGCTTCTGCAGCTTGGCGCCATATCAACCGACTCGATGGAATCGCCAATTCTGGGCGCGGAGGGGAACCGCGAGTTCCTGCTACTAGCACATTTGTGATGGCCGGGCAAGCATTTACAATCATTTGTTCATGGCCGCTCAAAAAGCCGTCGGAATCATTTCCAAACCAAACAAACCAGAACTGAGCGGCATTGTGCCGCCGTTAGTCGCATGGCTCCGCAAACACCGGTACGAGATAGTTGGTGATCTCGAAACTGCCCCACACTGCCCGGGCCTCGAGGTGGTTGCGCGCGATCAGATCTCATCGCGGGCGTTGAATCTGGTGATCGTTCTAGGAGGCGACGGAACCCTGATTTCTGCCGCTCGAGCGGTGGCCAAGGCCGGTATTCCGGTGCTTGGCATCAATCTCGGCTCGCTGGGCTTTTTGACCGAGGTGCCGCTGGAAGATCTTTATCCCACACTGGAGGCGATTGAGAACCAGTGTTGCAACGTGCAGGTTCGTTCCATGGTGCACTGTGACGTGTTTCGTGAAGCGCAGTGCATCGCCCAGTTTGACGCGCTTAACGATGTTGTCATCGGGAAGGCAACCATCGCGCGTTTAAATCATTGTGACGTTTATGTGGACCAGCTTTTCGTGTCGAGCTATCAGGCAGACAGCCTGATTGTTTCGACACCCACCGGCTCAACCGCTTATTCGCTGGCGGCGGGCGGGCCGATCCTTATGCCGGAGGTGAATGCTTTCGTAATCACGCCGGTTTCCGCGCACTCGCTTACTCATCGCCCGCTGGTTGTGCATGACAGCTCGGAGATCGAGATACGCGCCCGCACCGGCGAAGACAATGCGTACCTCAGTATCGATGGGCAGATCGGGATGCCGGTGCTGGATGGCGACCGGCTGCACTGCCGCAAGTCGCAGTATCAGGTGAAGCTGCTGCATACTCAAGGCACGTTCTTTGACGTGTTGCGAGCGAAATTGAAATGGGGACAGCGCTGAAAATGGCATGGGCGCCAGCGTCAATCGCATTCGGTGCGGTGAATGCGCTGACCTGGCACCCAAGTTGAGGAACTCAGGCTGCGGCTTTTGGCCCGCTCGCCTTACCTTTCTCTTCGTACTCTGCGACCACCTGAATCAGCTTGGCCATGTCGTCCGCGTGTTCTTCTTCCTTGGCCAGAATTGATTCCATTACGCGCCGGCTGGTCGGGTCTGTATCTCCCAGATAACGAATGATTTCGCCATAAGATTCGATGGCGATACGTTCCGCGACCAGGTCTTCCCGAATCATGGCTACCAGGCTGGTGCCTTCAACATATTGCGAATGGCTGCGCGCCGACAGCCCTTCCGGATTGAAATTCGGCAAGCCTCCAAGCTGCGTGATGCGTTCGGCAATCTGATCAGCGTGTTCCTGTTCTTCTTTGGAATGCTCAAGAAATTCTTCTGCTACCGCCTGGGCATGGATACCAGTCGCGGCATAGTAGTGGCGCTTATAACGCAGCACGCAGACAATCTCGGTTGCGAGCGCTTCATTCAGTACCCGGATTACAGTCTCGCGATCAGCGCGGTAATTCTCCGTCACTGCGCCGTTTTCAATATGCTGCCGGGCGCGGCGGCGAATCTCTTCGATATCCGATACAAATGAACCTTTTTGCGGTTGAGGTTCAGACATGATCTCTCCTCGCCTGCCCGGCAATCCTAGTTCAAAACCTTCCTGTTACAACCAGGACGATGATAATCAGCAGAATCAGACCCAGTCCGCCGCTCGGGTAGTAGCCCCAGCCGCTGCTGTAGGGCCAAGTGGGCAAAGCGCCAAGCAGCAACAGAACCAGGATAATGATCAGAATTGTTCCCATAGAGTCCTCCGCGTTTTCAAGCTCTCAGTTTTCTCGAATACCCCACCAGCTTACCTGCGCCATGCTGCTGCCCATATCAGGTGCAGGCTGTAACCGCATGGGAATGATTCTGTAAGCGCAGTTCCTGAAAATTCAGCAGTGATCCCCTCAAGACGCATCCAAGAAAGGCCTGATTCAAGGCGGAAGAAGGACAACATGAATGCTTCTGACATGCTGGTGGAGCGCTTGATCGATTGGGGCGTAGAAGTGATTTTTGGCCTGCCCGGCGACGGCATAAACGGAATCATGGAGGCGCTTCGAACCCGTCAGGACAAAATAAGATTTGTCCAGGTCCGTCATGAGGAGACAGCGGCATTCATGGCATGCGGTTACGCGAAGTACACAGGGAGGCTTGGCGTATGCCTGGCGACATCAGGCCCGGGCGGGATTCATATGCTGAATGGGTTGTACGACGCCAAGCTTGACCATGCGCCGGTGCTGGCCATTACCGGCCTGCAATTCCATGACTTGATTGGAACCTTTACCCAGCAGGATGTGGCGCTCGATAAACTTTTCATGGACGTCGCGGTGTTCAATGAAAGGATCATGGGGGCCGCTCATGTAGAAAACATCATCGACCTGGCATGCCGCACTGCTTTGGCCTATCGTGGCGTTGCCCACATAACTATACCGGTAGATTTCCAGGAGCAAGAGGTCAGCAAGCGTCAGCGCTCGAAACGCAATGTTCCGCACCATACTTCCGATGTAAATGCGCCTTTAATCCCGGTTCCGCGCCGGGATTACCTGGAGAGGGCTGCGGAGATCCTTAACTCTGGAAAGCGGGTGGCGATCCTGGCCGGTCAGGGGGCTTTGCAGGCGGGCGAGGAACTGGAACAGACCGCAGAAATTCTGTCCGCCCCCATCATCAAGGCGCTTCTTGGTAAAGCAGCGGTTCCTGATGACAGCGCTTACACCACCGGCACGATCGGGTTGTTGGGAACACGCCCTTCGCAGGAGGCCATGGAGGAGTGCGACACGCTGCTGATCGTAGGCAGTGCGTTTCCGTATATCGAATTCATGCCAAAACCTGAACAGGCGAAAGGTGTTCAGATTGACCGAGATCCCAAACAGATCGGGTTGCGCTACCCGGTCGAGGTCGGACTTGTCGGGGACAGCCGGCAAACCTTGCAGGCGCTGCTCCCGTTTCTGCGACGGAAGTCGGACCGCAGTTTTCTTCAGAAGGCCCAGGAAGGCATGCGCGAATGGTGGAAAGCCATGGAGCAGCAGTCGACGCGCCGCGACCAGCCCATGAAACCGCAGAATGTGGCCTGGGAGTTGGGAAAGCGGCTGCAGTCCGATGCAATTGTGAGCTGCGACAGTGGAACCATCACCACCTGGTTTGCTCGATTGATTCCGGCGCGCAAAGGGCAGATGTTTTCACTTTCCGGTACGCTGGCGAGCATGGCTCCCGGGTTGCCTTACAGCCTGGCAGCGCAGATTGCTTACCCTGACCGGCAGTGCGTCGCGTTC
Source organism: Acidobacteriota bacterium (assembly GCA_003224855.1). GTDB lineage: Bacteria > Acidobacteriota > Terriglobia > Terriglobales > Acidobacteriaceae > Gp1-AA142. Next base: position 18,353 of record QHZY01000022.1, read on the forward strand.
GTGGGAGACGGCGGCTTCTCCATGCTGATGGCCGACTTTGTTACGGCGGTGAAATACAACCTCCCCATTAAAGTAGTGGTAATCAAGAACAATACGCTCGGTCAGATCAAGTGGGAACAGATGGTGTTTCTGGGGAACCCGGAGTTTGGAGTTGATCTTCATCCCATCGACTTCGCGGCCTTCGCGCATGCGTGTGGCGGGGTAGGGTTCAGTGTAGAAAATCCGGACGAGTGCGGCCGCACCATTCAGGAATTTCTGAACGCTCCTGGTCCCGCGATTTTGCAGGCGCAGGTTGACCCGCTGGAACCACCGCTTCCGCCAAAAGTCACTGCCGAACAAGCCCTGCACTTCGCGGAATCGCTGGCGCGCGGAGAGCCAGATCGCGGGAAGATTGCAATGACCGCGTTCGCTGACAAGATACGAGAGCTGGTTTAGCGCTTCCCCGGTCCCGCGCTATACTCCGTCATCGATGGCGAACATACTGTACGGAGTGAACGGCGAAGGAGCCGGGCACTCGACTCGTGCCAAGGCGGTTATTTCACATCTTGAAAGTGCGGGTCACCGGGTCCGGGTGGTGTCGTTCGATCGCGGACTGGCAAACCTGAAGAATGACTTTGACGTAAGCGAAATTGATGGTTTGCGGCTGGCTTACGTTAACAATCAGGTGCGCATCCGGCGCACCCTGGCGAAAAGTATCTTCGCGGCCCGCAAGATCAGCCGCAGCATCTCTAAGTTATCCAGGTCAGCCCGGCAGTGGGAGATTGACATGGTCATCACTGACTTTGAGCCGATCTCCTCACGTGTGGGCCATCGCCTTGGGTTGCCAGTAGTGTCCATTGACAACCAGCACGCCCTTACCAACACACGCGTAGCTTATCCCGCCAAGTATCGCCGCGATGCGGCCCTGGCGAAGCTGGTCACCCGGGTAATGACTCCGCACTGCGATGTTTGCTTTGTGACTTCGTTCTTTTCCGCCTCAGTGAAAGATCGTCGTACATTCGTTTTTCCTCCCATTCTTCGCCAGGAGATATTGAGAGCGCGGCCGATCCAGGGTGAGCATGTGCTGGTGTATGTATCGACGCCTGCTCCGGCGCTTGCAAACATTCTCGAAGCGGTCAGGGGTTCTTTCATCGCCTATGGATTCGAACGCGAGGGCCAGACTGGGAGCGTCCACTACAAGCTTCCAGATATGAACAGCTTTCTTCACCATCTGATAACCGCGAAAGCTGTCATCGCCAACGCTGGTTTCTCATTGCTGACCGAAGCACTTTATCTTGGCAAGGCTTATCTTGCGATTCCTATCAGCCACCAGTTCGAGCAAACATTCAATGCTTACTGGTTACAGAAGCAGGATTATGGAGTTTATTGGGACCAGCTGAACAAAGAGCGAGTGGAGGCATTTCTGTACAATTTGCCGCATTTTCGGCAGCAGCTCGCGAGCTATCCCCGTCAGGGGAATAGCGCACTTTTTTCCAAGCTGGACGCTGTTATCGGCGAGCTTAGCGGAATGCGGGATCAAAGAACGCAAGGTGGCGAGCTGAATGCCTGACCGGTTCGAGAATCATCTTCCCGAACTCGAGACTTCGCCGAAACCTCAGGCGCGAATCCTTCAGATTCTCACGCTGGCCAGCCTGGCGCTTGCAGTCCTGGCCCTGTTTCTATTCGCCTGGATTGCAGAAAGTGTATCCCTGAACAAGGCCATTGTCTTTGACGCCGCGGTCAGGGCCGGAGTGCACCGGTATGCCTCTCCATCGCTAACCAGGTTTATGTTCGGGATTTCATATCTCGGGGGAAATGGCCTGGTAATCGCCGCCTGCGGAGCGTTTTTCGTTTTTCTGTATTTCCGGTGGCGGCGCGCAACCCTTTGGCTGGTCATAACTATTCTGGGAGCTTTGGTCCTGGACGTGAGTTTGAAATCAGGTTTTCATCGCCAGCGGCCCGCCCCATTTTTTGGAGCGATGCCGCTTACCTACAGCTTTCCCAGCGGCCATTCTCTGTTCGCGTTCTGCTTTTATGGCGTGCTGGCCGGTTTGTGGGCAGGGCGAATTCGCTCAACCCGGCTGCGGATTCTAATCTGGACTGCAGCGGCGCTGCTGGTTTCCCTGATTGGACTATCGCGTATTTATCTTGGCGTGCACTATCCGAGCGACGTGATCGCGGGCTATCTTGCCGCTACCATCTGGGTCGGAACCCTGGTCGGGCTTGACCGGTTGCGGGTTCAAAGAAGGGGTCGCCGTAAGAAGCAGATCTCCGTTCAGCACTAATCCGCAATGGGAGGATAATTTGCGAACAACTTATCTGCCTGTGAGCTGGGGGTGGTGCAGCGCAAGCTGTCCGACGGAAAATCGATGAAGACGGCATGGCAATGCACTCCGTCCGGTCCCCACTCGATGACATGGCAATGCGGGGGAACGTGGTTCAATTCGCCCTCTTCGGTAAAAATCGGCTGATGGCAGAGCGAGCCGTCACAGTCATGAGCCGGTTCGATCTGGACGCTGAGCGGGTCGCTCGTAAGGGGCGGTGAGGGATAGTTTAGGTATCTCATAACGAATGCGTACCTAAGATTCCTCATCCCCAGTACAGGTTTTCCCGTAGAACAAAAATTTCCTGAGACTTTGCTTTCGGGAGCTGCGGCGTGGGCGATTTTGCGCTTCCATTCACCCTCGAAATATCCCCGATGGGGCTCTAATGCTAGTGGTTTGTTGAGTTTACGTTGTCCTTGCAGGTTCCGGAGGGCTATTTTGGTTTGACCAACACCTATGGAGAACGTGTACCCTATTAAGCAGGATATGACGTCATATCAGAATGGCAAGACTCTGCTCTTATTGAAGCCTCGAGGCTTCTGCGCGGGGGTGGTGCGGGCGATCGACATCGTTCGCATCGCGCTGGAGGCATTCGGCCCGCCTATTTATGTCCGCAAGGAAATCGTCCATAACCGCTTCGTAGTCGAGGAGTTGCAGGAAAAGGGCGCGATCTTCGTGGACAGCGTTGAGGAAGTTCCGGCGGGCGAGCGTGTGATCTACAGCGCACATGGCGTATCGCCCGAAGTGCGCGAAGCCAGCCGCCATCGCAACCTGCGAGTGATCGACGCTACCTGTCCCCTGGTGACCAAGGTCCACGTGGAAGCGGTGAAGTTTGCGAAGGAAGGTTATTCGCTGATTCTTATCGGCCATCGCGACCATGACGAAGTTATCGGGACGCTGGGAGAAGCCCCAGTGGTGACGCAAGTGGTGGGATCTCCGCAAGAGGTGGAATCGCTTACCGTTCCTGATCCGAACCGGGTTGCGTACCTGACGCAGACAACCTTGAGCCTGGACGAGACCAGGGACATTATCGCCGCGCTGCGCAGCAAGTTTCCGCAGATCAGCGGGCCGCATGCGCAGGACATCTGCTACGCCACGGAAAATCGCCAGGTTGCAGTGAAACAGGTAGCCTCGGACGCCGACCTTCTGCTGGTGGTCGGTTCCGACAACAGCTCGAATTCGAACCGACTGGTGGAAGTGGCGCGTAATCTGGGTACCTCGTCGCATCTGATCGACAGCTTCCGCAACATCCAACCCGAGTGGCTGGAAAACGTAAACACCATTGCGTTGACTGCCGGCGCGTCTGCGCCGGAGTGTCTGGTGGAAGAAGTGGTGAAGTTTTTAGGCAGCAAGGGATTCGACAATGTGAAGGAAGTTGAGGTCATGCCTGAAAACGTGCGGTTCGGTTTGCCGCCGGAGATCGTGGAGGCAATTGCGAGCGCTCCCGCCGGCGCGACCATGGAGTAACAGAGAAAATATGGAAGATACCTCCCTTTCTTCTCAACCCATTCCTCAAACTCGTTTTGGAAAAATTGATGATTTAGCCAGCCGGGTGGCAGCGGCCATCGACGGCGCCCGCCAGTTGCTGTTTTCACATCAGCATGCGGATGGCTATTGGTGCGGTGAACTGGAAGCGGATGCTACGCTGGAAGCGGACTACATTCTGCTGCATTCACTTCTGGGAACAGGACTTCCGGAGCGCTTTGCCAAGGCGGCGCGTTACATCCTGAAACATCAGAACGAAGATGGCGGCTGGAGCATTTACGCGGGCGGACCTTCCAACATAAGCGCCTCGGTGAAGGCTTATTTTTCACTGAAGCTCGCCGGCTACGGTGTTAACGATCCGGCGCTGAAACGGGCGCGTAAAAGAATCCTTGAGATGGGCGGAGTGACCGAGGTTAACACCTTCACCAAGATTTATCTCTGCTTCTTTGGACAGTACGACTACGACGCAGTACCGGCGATTCCACCGGAGATTGTTCTTTTTCCCAATTGGTTCTGGTTCAATATTTACGAAATTTCATCCTGGTCGCGCGCCATCCTGGTGCCGCTCTCGATCGCCTACGCGAAAAAGCCGTTCAAAAAGGTGCCGGATGAAATGGGTATCGACGAGCTGTTCGTGGGCGGCAAAGATCTGGCTCGCATGCATCTCCGCTGGGACCGAAAGATGGTCTCCTGGCGTAATTTCTTTCTGAGCCTGGATCGCCTGACCCATTGGTTTGAGCGCGTACACATCCGGCCCTTGCGCTCGCTGGCTTTGAAGCAGGCGGAAAACTGGATGCTGGAGCGTTTTGAGATGAGTGACGGGCTGGGCGCGATTTTTCCGTCAATGATGAATTCCATTATTGCGATGCGATGCCTGGGGTATTCGGTAGACGATCCGCAGGTGATTCGTGCGCTGGATGAATTCGAAAAACTGGGCATTGAGGAAGAGGACACGTTCCGCATGCAGCCCTGCAAATCTCCGGTGTGGGACACCGCCTACGCGCTGTTCGCTCTGGGAGAAAGCGGAGTTCCGGGCGACGATCCGCGGATGGTGAAGTGCGCGGATTGGATCCTGCAAAAGCAAGTGCGCACGGCAGGCGATTGGAAAGTAAAGAACAAGCAAGGACAGCCGGGCGGCTGGTACTTCGAGTTTAACAACGAGTTTTATCCGGACGTGGATGACAGTGCCATGGTCTGCCTGGCCTTGACACACGCTGATCATCCTAACGGCCGTTATCAGCGCGAGTCGGTGCAGCGGGCCATCGACTGGATATTTTCCATGCAGTGCAAGAATGGCGGCTGGGCGTCGTTCGACAAGAACAACGACCGCATGGTCTTTCAGTACGTTCCATTCGCGGACCATAACGCCATGCTCGATCCGGCAACCGTCGATATCACCGGACGCATTCTCGAGATGCTGGCTGCTTACGGATACGACAAGAATCACAAGGCGGTACGCAAGGCGCTTCAGTTCATTCGCAATGAGCAGCAGGCGGACGGCTCGTGGTTCGGGCGGTGGGGCGTGAATTACCTCTATGGCACGGCGCTGGTTTTGCGTGGCCTGGAAGCTATCGGCGTGGACCATCACGAACCCTACGTACAGCAGGCGGCGGAGTGGCTTCGCATGGTGCAGAACGCGGACGGCGGATGGGGTGAGAGCTGCGGATCTTATGATGACCCGAATTTGAAGGGCATCGGCCCGAGTACTCCATCGCAGACCGCATGGGCAATTCTGGGACTGCTGGCTGCAAACGACACGCGCAGCGACTCGGTGCCGCGTGGCATAGCATATTTATTGCGCACCCAGAAAAAAGATGCTTCATGGGACGAGCCGGTGTACACCGGAACCGGTTTCCCTCGCGTGTTTTATCTGATGTATCACATGTATCGACAGTATTTCCCGCTGCTCGCTCTCACTACCTATCAGAAAGTGACGTCGGAAAAGGGCAACTGAGGCGTCAGCTTTCAGCCATCCGCCATTGGGAATCCAGTGGCTGGTGGCTGAGGGCTCACGGCCATGCTTGCGTTCGTTACTGGCGCGACCGGATTTGTAGGCAGCCACGTGGCGCATGCGCTGGCTAAGCAGGGCGCCAGGCTGCGTCTTCTGGTGAGACCGGCGAGCGATCGCAGGAACCTGGACGGGCTGGATGCTGAGCTGGTGGCGGGGGATCTGCGCCAGCCATCGTCGTTCGAAAGCGCGCTGCAGCGATGCGACGCCCTGTTTCATGTTGCCGCCGATTACCGGCTCTGGGTGCGCGATCCGCAGCAGATGTATCACGCTAATGTCGATGGCACGCGCGCGATTCTGGAGATCGCCAGAAAAGCCGGCGTGAGAAGGACCGTGTATACCTCGAGCGTAGCGACTATGGGGTTCACCGGCAACGGCCATCCGGCGGACGAAAATTCGCCGGTATCGCTGGAAAACATGATCGGCCCGTACAAACGTTCGAAGTTCATGGCGGAGCAGATCGCGCTCGAAGCAGGGAAGTCAGGCATGGAGGTGGTGGTGGTGAACCCCACAACTCCGGTGGGGGAGAGAGACATCAAGCCAACGCCCACGGGGCGGATCGTGGTGGACTTTCTTAGGCGCAAGTTTCCTGCCTACGTCGATACCGGCTTGAACCTGGTCGATGTGCGTGAATGCGCCGATGGCCATATCGAGGCGTTTGAGCGCGGGAAGAGCGGGGAGCGCTACATTCTTGGCGGAGAGAACCTGACCCTGAAGCAGATCCTGGACCAGCTGGCTGCGATTACCGGTTTGAAGTCGCCGTGGCTGAAGGTGCCCTATGTGGTGGCACTCGCAACCGGAGTGGTCGATGAAATGGTGACCGGTCGCATCCGCGGCAAAGAACCTCGCGCGACCATTGATGCGGTACGGATGGGGCGAAAAAAAATGTTTGTCTCCTGCGAGAAGGCTGAACGGGAACTGGGTTGGAGAGTGTGTCCGATAGATGGCGCGCTACGACGGGCGGTGGAGTGGTTCTTCAGGAATGGATACGTATAAATGCCCGAATCGCGAAAAATCGGGATGGTTGCGGCACTGGAGCGCGAGATTCGTCCTTTGATCGCAAGCTATAAGCATGTAAAGCGTTCGTACCAGGACCGGACTTACAGCTTTTTCGAGTCCGACCGAGTGGCAGCCGTGTGTGGAGGGATCGGGCCGGAAGCGGCACGCCGCGCCACCGAGGCAATGATCGCAATCTACAAACCGGAAATGGTTGTTTCAGCTGGCTTCGCGGGTGGGCTGGATTACACGCTCCATATCGGAGACGTGTTTTGTCCGGAGCTGGTGATTGACGCGTCCGATGGAAGCCGCATCGAGGCACGCGGACGATCCGGCCAGCTTGTCACGTTCGGGAGCATTGCCGGTTCTCAGCAAAAGGCGAAACTGGCGAACGCGTACCAGGCACAAGCGGTAGACATGGAAGCGGCCGCGGTGGGCCG
>QHZY01000266.1 GCA_003224855.1 Acidobacteriota bacterium
GCCAAGTTCGCACCGTACGCAAAATGTCGCCATCTTGAGAGGGAGTGTCGCTGCTCAAAATGAGTGGGCTCTGGATCCGGCCATCCACCCCGATGATGAAACTGACGGTAATTGTCGAATGCGCACCAGTAACATCAAGCAAGGGATTGGGGGTAGCAAGTGCCTGCGGCTGGGAGCTGGCCTCACAGGCTTCCCGGTTCGCCGAGAGAGCCGCGAACTCGGCACCGTGTACGGCCGACGAGCCCATCCGCCGCTCCGCAGATGCCAGACTGCTTTCGAGTCCGTTGTAAAGCGGCCCGGCACTCCAACCGTTACTGGCATGCCCTGGCAGGCACGGGCAAAGTGCGACGGCCAAGCAAATTGCGGTACGGAGCCGTAGCGCGGACATTCCGGGCTGTGCTCACGCAATTCTGCTTCCGGCTCCCATCATTTTAAGCTTAGCCGGGTGAATGGCTTGCGCCGATAAGCGCAGGCTGAGCACGAACCAAGCGCAAAGCTTTGCACTCCGCGCACCCGCGGCTTGCCACTGCCCTTAACAGGCCCAAACGCTTATTGTATGGAACTCCCCACGGAAGAGAATACGTTATTGGCATTGCTGCCAACCAGACGGATGGTACCGACAACGATCACCAGAATTACCGCCAGCATAACGGCGTATTCGGCAATGTCCTGACCCTGATCGTCGTGCCACAAGCTGCGAAGGAAACTATTCATGATTCACCTTTATTGCGAACTGCAATGGCTTTTCGCCCAACAGTTCGGGGGAGTTAAATTCAATTTGATTTATGTGAAGGCTGGAACCTAAGGTTGACGGCTGGGGCAACCTGCAGTGATTGCGATTCTGCTCTGCTGTAAGAACTCTGTCAACCGCAAAACGACGATGTTTTAAACTGCTTTTCCACACGCCGAGTTCGGGTGAGCAATCCGGTAGTCTGTATCGATCATGGCTGAATTTCCCGAAGTTCTCAATATCGCGATGGTGGGCCACGGTTTTATTGCAGCCGTGCACTCCAATGCGATACATCAGGTAAGGCGATTTTTCCCGACCAGGTTTGGACTTCGAACCCAGGTCGTTTGCGGACGCGACCGCGCGAGTCTGCAAGCCATGGCCGATCGCTGGGGCTGGCAGGAAACAGCAGTCGATTGGCAAACCGTAATCGAGCGCGAGGACATACACGTGGTTGACATCGCCACTCCTAACATTTTGCATGCTCCCATCGCGATCGCCGCCGCCAAAGCGGGAAAAATTGTCTGGTGCGAGAAGCCGTTGGCGACAACGTTAACAGAGGCCGCAGACATGGCGGAGGCCACGAAAAACGTACCCACCCTTGTATGGTTCAACTATCGCCGAATTCCGGCGGTGGTCCTGGCGAAGCAGATGATTGAGCAGGAACGGCTGGGAGAGATCTTTCACTACCGCGCGCTATACCTGAATCAGTCAGGAGTAGATCCGGCCAAGGCCACTGGCTGGCGTTACCGTCTGAGCGAAGCAGGTTCAGGCGCGAGTGGCGATCTGCTGTCTCATTGTCTGGAAATGGCTTTGTATTTGAATGGTGAAATCGAGGAAGTCTGTGCATCCAGTAAAACATTTATCAAGAATCGTGACGTCGATGACGCGGTGATGTTGATGGCGCGCTTCAGCAATGGCAGTATCGGAACCTTCGAAGCCACTCGCTTCGGAGTCGGATTCAGAAATTCATTGAGTTTCCAAATCCACGGATCGAAGGGCATGTTGCAGTTCGATCTTGAAGATATGAACAGTCTGCGATTTTATGATGCAACCGAAACACCTGGCGTGCAGGGAACGAAGAAGCTAATGGTTCCAGGGCCGGATGATCCGTACGCCAGGAATTTTTGGAAGCCCGGGCACCCGATTGGTTTTGAGCACACATTTATCGCAACCCTGGGAGATTTTTTGTCTGCTTTGCAAACCGACACAACTTTTCATCACATTCCCTTTCGAGACCTACCTCCCAGCTAACTCCAAGCGCACACTGCGCTTGCTGTGGTTACTACCCATTCGGGCCATATCCGGCCGAAAAGTAACAAGCCGCAGTGCAGGCGAATCCCCGCCGTACAAGTTACGGCAGTAAAGAGGTCTTCCGTGAAGGATCTCCGTGCCCGTTCCAACATTGTCGTGATTCTTCTCGCGGCCGTGAGCCTTGTCGGCTGCCAATCTCTTAACGCAACCAGGCCCAGTAGCCAACAGAACAGTGCCGAAGTCATGCCCGCAGTTTCGCATCTGGAGTTCGGCAGTGTCGTGGTCGGCTATAAACAGCTGCTGTCAAACGTAATCGCGAACCACAGCAGTTCAACCGTTACACTCGCGTCCGCGAGTGTGGACCAGCCAGACTTCAAGATCACGGCCGGACAGTTGCCGGTCACTCTCGCATCCGGTGAAAGCACTACATTGGGTGTGACCTACCAGCCCAAAGCTCACGGCTCTTCCACCGGAACTGTGACTCTTGCCGACGCAACTGCAAGCACCTCGACCAGTTTCACAGTATCCGGAAGCTCGACTACTCCCGGACAATTGACGGTGAGCCCATCCAGCATCAGCTTTGGCAGTGTGATTGTCGGTCAAACACAACGTCAATCCGCCACCGTCAGCAATACGGGCGGATCAGATATCACGATCACGCAGGCAAGCGTTAGCGGGACCGGCTTCAGTTTAAGTGGTCTTGCGCTTCCTTTGACTCTGCATCCTTCTGACAGCGCGCCATTTGCCATCAGCTTTACCCCAGCTTCGGGGGGCAGCAGCACCGGCTCGATATCCCTGGTGGGAAGTGTGGCGGTGGTGAGCAAAAAAGGCAAAGGACGCCGCAATAACAACATCACTACGGATACGGCTTCCACCACACAAGTTGTCGCCGTGTCAGGCACCGGTGTGGGCCAAGGCCAACTGACAGTCTCATCAGCCGCGTTGAACCTGGGAAGCGTACTGGTAGGCTCAACCCAATCACAAACTGTAACGCTCACGAACGCAACCGGTACCACCGTGAACGTGAACCAGGCAGTAGCCAGTGGCAATGGATTCGGTGTCAGCGGAGTGACGCTACCCTTCACACTGGGAGCCGGCCAGAGCCAGGCCATATCGATCACTTTTGCACCGACCAGCGCAGGCTCAGCCAGCGGTAGTCTCATCATTGCCAGCGACGCCACTACAAACCCATCAATCAGTGTTGCACTGAGCGCTGTCGGGGTGACGCCCGGTTCCCTGACCGGCACTCCCACTGCTCTGAATTTCAGCACGGTGAAGGTCGGCTCCAGTCAGACACTCAACGCAAGCGTCACCAACTCAGGTGGATCCAGCGTGTCAGTCAGCGGTGCGTCCATTTCCGGCAGCGGCTACAGCATGAGCGGAATGAGCATGCCGCTGACACTTTCTCCCGGACAAAGCAAAAGCTTCAGCGTGACTTTTAAGCCTCAGACCAGTGGCGCGGCCAATGGGCGACTCGCGATAACCAGCACCGCAACCAATAGCAACCTCGACATTCCGCTTTCCGCTAATGCGGTAATGGCTGGAACCCTGACGGCCGGTTCAGCAACCCTGAGTTGGGGCAACGTCCCGGTTGGAACCAGCCAGAATCAGCCGGAAACATTGACGAATTCGGGCGGATCGAGTGTCACGGTTTCGCAGGCTTCCATTTCTGGAGCCGGGTTTAGCGTGTCGGGACTTACGGTGCCCATGACACTGGCCCCGGGGCAAAGCACCAGCTTCAGCATTGGGTTTGCTCCTTCCTCGGGTGGAAGCAAGACGGGAACGCTGAATATTGCCAGCGATGCCTCAAATCCCTCCCTTGCCGTGGCGCTGTCTGGAACAGGCCAGACACCAGGAATGCTGGGCGCGAGTTCTTCTACGATCAGCTTCGGAGGCATTCAAGTCGGAAGTAACGGCAGCCAGCCAGAGACCTTGACTAACACCGGGGGCACCGACGTCAAAATCAGCGCCGCAACTGTCAACGGCAATGATTTCAACATCACCGGACTCAGCGTTCCTATGACCCTGGTTCCAGGACAGAGCTTTACCTTCGGCGTGTCTTTCGCGCCCAGCAGCGGAGGCAGCGCAAGCGGCGGGATTACCGTGACCTCGGACGCTGCTAACGCGAGTCTGACGATCTCCTTGTCGGGTTCAGGAACCGTGCCGGGGCAATTGAATATCAGTCCCACAACACTGGATTTCGGCAGCGTAATTGTCGGTCAGAACAAGTCACTGACGGCGAACCTGAGCGCCACCGGATCGAATGTTACGGTGTCATCCGCCAGCGTGACCACATCTGAGTTCAAGCTCAGTGGTATTTCGTTGCCATTCACGGTCACAGCCGGGCAGAGCGTACCGATAACGATTGTGTTTACACCGCAGTCCAGCGGAACCGCCGGCGCTACGCTCTCATTTTC
>QHZY01000121.1 GCA_003224855.1 Acidobacteriota bacterium
TTCATTCCGGAGGACTGCACGTCTATGGAAACGCGCGAAAGCGCATTTTGGACTCGATTCAAGGCCAACCGCCTGGCCTATACGCTCACCATCCTGGCTACTCTGTCCCTCGGCATTCTTATCGGGACCATAATTTCATTTGGCGTTAAAGGCCAGGAGAACCACAAGAGTTCCGACGCCACACAGCTGACCGTGCCGGCGCCACAGCAGCTCTCCAATGCGTTTTCGCAGATCAGCAAACAATTGGAACCAAGCGTTGTAAATATCAATACCGAATCCACGGTTAAGCCGACAGTACGCCGGCGGCGTCCGTCGCCCAATGCGCCGGACGGCGGTGGGGGCGGTGATGATGACAATCCTTTCGATGATTTCTTCGATCGTTTCTTCGGCGGACAAGGCGGCGGTAATCAGGGCCCGATCCGCGAGCGCTCGCTCGGCTCGGGCGTGATCGTTGATTCCAAGGGATATATCCTGACCAACCGCCACGTGGTCGAAAAGGCAGATCGCATACGCGTCAAACTGCAGGACGATGCTCCCGGAACCCTGCATGACGCCAAAGTGATCGGCACCGACCAGGAAACCGATCTTGCCGTAATAAAAATCGACTCCAGCAAAGGTCTTCCTACAGCCAAGCTGGGAAATTCTGACAGCATGCAGGTCGGCGACTGGGTTCTTGCCATTGGCAGCCCATTCGGACTGCAGGAGACGGTTACGGCGGGAATCGTTTCTGCCAAAGGACGCAACATTGTCCCCAATCGTCAGTTCCAGTCTTTCATTCAGACCGACGCGGCCATCAATCCCGGTAACTCCGGCGGGCCGCTGGTTAACATGAATGGTGAAGTGATCGGCATCAACACTGCCATTCTGACCGACACCAATGCTTACGCAGGGGTGGGATTTGCCCTGCCATCGAACACAATCGTCCAGGTGTATAACCAGTTAATTGGTCCGGAGCACAGAGTCTCTCGCGGCTCGATTGGAATTCTTTTCAACGCTCAGGAAAATCCTGCAATCACTCGAGTTTACGGTGCGGGCTCAGGAGTCACCGTGTCAGACGTCACTCCGGGCAGTCCCGCGGAACAGGGCGGCCTGAAAATCGGCGACACCATTGTTTCAGTCGATGGCAAGGCAGTTAAAAACGGCGACGAGCTGGTTTCGGATATTGCCAGCCGCAAGCCGGGATCCAAGGTTACGATTGGCTTTATTCGTAATGGCAAAAAACAGGACGCACAGATCACAGTTGCCGATCGCGCCAAGCTGTATGCTGCCCGCCTAGGCGATGAAGAGCAGAACGCGGAAGACACTGGACCCAAGGAAAGCAAATTGGGTTTGACGGTTCGCGCCCTTTCGCAGGACATGGCCAGCCGCTTGGACGTTCCCGCAGGTAAAGGTGTTATCGTTCAGGACGTTAAATCTGGCTCGTTCGCCGAAGATGTCGGAATTTCGCGCGGTGACGTTATCCTCGAAGTGAATAAACAGGCAGTAAACAACGAGGAGGAATTCAACCGCATAACTTCGAGCCTGAAGAGCGGACAGGACGTCGTCTTCCTGGTGCGGCAACGGGGCGCCGGAAGGCAGGGCGGCACCATCTTCCTGGCCGGTACACTTCCGTAACCTGGGGGGCTTGTACGGTTGGAACTGGCGTTGTGCATCGAATCAGGAGATGATTCTCGGGCCAGAGTTCGAATGAAGCAGAGCTCCCTAACTCGAAAGCTCATGGGTATTACCTGCGCTTTGGCGTTGGTGTCTCCGCTTCCAGCGACAGTTAAGAAAACCCCGACCACATCCAGTCGCGGGGTCGCGGCCAAAACCAAAACAAAATCGCACAAAAAGAAAGTCGCCGGCTGGCGGCGCGGACAGCAGAAGATCGATGCACAGCGTACGCGTGAAATCCAGGCAGCGCTGATTCGTGAACACTATTTGGGCGGCGAACCAAGCGGTGTATGGGACCAGACTTCACAGCACGCCATGGAACGCTATCAGGCCGATAACGGCTGGCAATCCAAAACTGTCCCGGATTCACGGGCGCTGATCAAATTGGGCCTGGGTCCCGACCACGAACGATTGTTGAATCCTGAAAGCGCAATGACGAGCGCACCGCAAACTCACAGTACTTCCGGCACAACCGATCCCGATCCGCAAAAATAACTTCTGCTTCGCCTGCTATGGCGCGGCAACCACCGGTAATTCAATGAAACTGCTCTGTTCCGGCGAGTGATAAATGCGCTGGGTTGCTTTTTTATAATCGCCCGCTTTCGCCCAGAAGATGTTGGGAATAAATGTCTGCGGGTTGCGATCGTAGAGCGGGAACCAGCTCGACTGAATCTGCACCATAATCCGATGGCCTGGCAGAAAAACGTGGTTGGCGGTGGGCAAGGCGAACTTGTAAAGCAGCGGCTTGCCGGTGGCAATGGCTTTAGGTGTCTCCAGGCTTTCGCGATAGCGACCGCGAAAGATATCGGCGGAAACCATAAGCTGGTAGCCGCCCATCCAGGCCTGGCCGGCGACTTCGTCGGGGTAGACGTCAATCACTTTCACCACCCAGTCAGAGTCACTGCCGGTGGTGGAAGCAATGAGATTGGCCACCGGCTGTCCGCTGATCTTCAGCGGCTCTTTGAGCACGTCAGAGGAAAATGCAACGACGTCAGGGCGCCCTGATGCTTCGCGCTGATCATCGACCAGCCAGTCAGCCCAGGAGTATCCAATGCCGTATCCGACCGGCTGAATGGGGCGGGCACGGAATGGAACCGGTTTTGCAGGATCGGAAATGTATTCGTCCCAGGCAGTGTCACTGGCATGTGGACTCTCAAAACTCATCTTCTGATCGGTACGGAAATAAAGTGGCTTGGGGGTGACGGGGCAATTATTGGCGCATCCCGCCGGCCACGAAGGTAGCCGGCGCCACTCGTTGGTGCCGGTTTCAAAAGCATTTACGGCAGCAATATCTTGAGTTTGAGAATTATCTTTGAGGTATCGGCTCAAGAATGGACGCAGTATGTTTTGACGAAAGTAAAGTCCCGTATCGCTGTTGAAGCGCAATGCGCCAAGCGTGCTGCCGTCGCCAATCTCCTGTCCATGATGCCAGGGGCCCATGACCAGAAACACTTTGTCATTGCTGGTGTCTTTCGGTTTGATTGCTTTGTAAACTGCGATCGGCCCGTAAATGTCTTCCTGGTCCCACAGGCTGTGGACGAGCATGACCGGAACTTTCAGCGGCTGCTCGGCCAGGATCTTGTCCATGGCCTGATCACGCCAGAACGCGTCGTAACTTGGGTGCTCGAGAATCTTGCGCCAGAAGCCCATCTGCTCCAGCCCGCGCATGCGGCCAAGATTGCCGGCGGAGCCGGCCTGCATAAACATGTCGTAGTCGTCATAGTGGCTCGACCACCACTTTACGTCGTTGCTGCGCGATCCTTCCTGGTCGTAGATGTAGGGCATGTTCTGCTGGCGGAAGGCTCCATTGTGGAACCAGTCGTCACCCATCCAGCCATCGACCATGGAATTCATGGGCACGGCAACCTTGAGCGCGGGATGGGGATTGACCAGAGCCATCAATGGCAGAAAGCCGTCATAGGAAATTCCCAGGATTCCGACCCGGCCGTTGCTTTCGGGGACGTTCTTAACCAGCCAATCAATGGTGTCGTAAGTGTCAGTCGAGTGATCTACCGGCGTAGGATTTTGCGGACCGTGCAGCGGCCGGGTCATGACGTAGTCGCCTTCGGAACCGTATTTGCCGCGAATGTCCTGAACCACGCGGATGTAGCCGTCTTCGACGATCACTTCAGTAGCGTTGTCGTAGCCCCAGAGAATCGAAGCTAAGTGGGAACTGGGCTGCGAGTCAGTATTCTGGCCGCCGCGCGGATCATGACTGGTGAGTTCGTGGGCGCTATAGGGAGTGCGGGTGAGCAGAATGGGCGCGTTTTTGGCTCCGCGGGGAATGACTATGACGGTGAACAGCTTGACGCCATCGCGCATGGGAATCATGACTTCGCGGCGAACGTAATCGAAGCTGTCGGTCTTGGCTTGAAAATTCTGGGGCGCTTCGCTGGGAAAATCGGGGTACTGGGGAGCCTGCCCAGAACAGAGAGTGGATAACGCGCAAGCCAGGACTGCAACAGCCAGAGTGAATGAGGAACTGCCAAAACGGCATTCCGATGCCATAGATAAGCTCACCTCGCGCGCACGAGTGTAACGGGGCGTTCGTTCTGACACAAGAATGAAGGAGCTGCTGTTGAGGTACCCTGCCCCTGCCCCCATCCTGTGCCGGTCACATGCACTACACAAAGTCAAAACCCAACGAAACCGCGTTGGATGGGGCACCCTAGGGTTTGCTGGCCGAATGCTATTGCAATTTCGCGTACTCCGCTTTGACCTGCTTCAGGACCGGTAACTCGGGATCAGCGTCTTTCCAATTCGCTAACAGGTCCTGGTAAGCAGTCAAGGCCTTGGATTTCTGCCCTTGAACAGCATAGGCGCGGGCCAGGCCGAGCCGCGCGAACGGTATGAGGATATCGGTTGGACCAACATTGTAGAGCGCAAGAATTCTCTGAAACTCTGCAGCCGCCTCGCTGCCTTGGCCGGCTTTCAGGAAAGCTGCTCCGCGCATGTAAATTGTGGCGGTAGTTGTTTTGTCATAGGGTAGAGCCGGCTTGAGGAGCTCAATTGACTTTCGCGCATCCCCGCTGTTGAGCGCGACTACCGCCTGCACAGTTGGCACATACACAACGTGGACTAAAGTATCGTCGGGACGTTCACGCTCGGCTTGCGTGGCTAGTTCGAGGGCTTTCTTATTCTCGCCTGCCAGGGCGCGGACAGATGCAAGATACAGCTTCATGTTGAAACTGGGAGATAGCGCAAGCGCGACACTGCTGGTATCGGTGGCCGGTTTTGAAGCGCCGAACATCGCCAGAGCGTATCCCTGGGCCAGCACATAGAAGGCTTCCGAGTCTTTAAGCTGCAGGCGTTGCGCGATGAGGCGGCTCTTCTCATAGAATTCCCGCGCTTTCTGAATCTGCCCGTGACTGGCGGCAATATCCCCGTGCCGGTTATTGACACCCATTTCCAGGTCAGGCTGGTCGTGGAGAAACGCTTCTTCCTTCTCCATCCCGGCAATATCACCCTGCGCATAAGCAATCACGGCCAGCGTATCGTGCAAGGATACAAATCCCGGATTGCGCTGCAGGCCGGTATGCAGAATGGCCTTCGCTTCCTCAGGGCGGTTTAAACCGAGATATCCAATCGCCGCGTTGCTATAACCCCGAAGCTCGTCGGGGTCGACGCGGATGGCATCCTGCCCGGTTGCCAAGGCCTTATCAAAGTCGCCCAGTTGGGAATAGGTCACGCCCAGATTTACGTGAGGCGTAATCTCCCTGGGATAGGTCTGCTTGTAAAGTTCGTAGGCGGCTATTCCCTTTTCCAATTGCCCAGTGTCTGCGTAGTAGTGGGCAGTAATATAGAGCCGTTCCGGTTCGCTGCCGCGATCCTTAAGTTCAAAGGCCTTTTGCAGATATGGTTTCGCGACATTCATCTGGCCGTAGTTGCTGTACACCACCGCCAGGCGGGCATAGGCCATGGCAAAGTTCGGGTCCAATTCGATCGCACGCTTGTAGAAAGGAGCAGCATTCAAATCATCGCCATTCGAGTGCTTCTGATCACCGATGCTGTAACTCTTCAGCGCATCCAGGGAAGAGGTAGTGGCCTGCTCCAAAGGCTTATCAAACTTTTGGATTGAGGCCAGCGACTCACCCAGCTTTTGGCGCATCTGGCCGGCGCTTGAATCGAGAGCCTTCAGGACCTGGTCCTTATTGTCAGCACGGCCTTGCACCTCAGCGAAGGTGTCGTTGCTGGCGACGTTTACGGCGGCAAGAGTCACCAGATACTGGCTGCCCACTCCCGCAATGGATCCGGTAAGCAGCGCTTTAACGCTGTTACGTTGACAGATTTCCCGGGCGATATCCGGTGTGACTCGAGTGTCGGGCGGCTTGCCCATCAGGGAGAGGGTCTGCTGGATTTTTCCTTCCGACAGGACATTCAGGTAGGGCGACTGCTCCAGATCCACGGCCAGGGCCTTTTTCAGGGTGCCGTCGAACACGGCATCGCCGGTGGTGTTGACGAGGTCTGCGATCAGAATTGTGTCTTTGGCGGTCAGAGCCACGGCCTGTCTGGAATGCAGGTAAAAACCAGCACCGATTGCACCAAGGACGAGAACCGCTGCGGCTACCTGCAACCCCGTCCTCGACTTCTTACGATTTGCTGAGGAGGACTCCGAAGGTATCGCTGTATTTCCTGAGGAGGCTCGCACCACCGTACCGGATGTTCGAGATCCGATGGACATTCGAGATCCGATGGACGAAGACGAAGAGGATGAGGCCGCGGCTGGCGGAGCCTCAGACTCGACTGCAGCCGCTACTTTGCCCGAGCTGGCTGCGGGCGCCCGTCCAGTTTCCGTATCACGTTTCAGCCGCTTCAGGTCGGCCCGCATTTCGGAAGCGCTCTGGTAGCGCAGGTCGCGGTCTTTCTCTAAAGCCTTGCTGATGATCCTCTCGAGTTCCAACGGCAAGTCCGGATTCATGCGCAGCGCAGGGACTGGAGCTCGGTTCAAAATGGCTTCGAAAATGGTGGCTGTGCTTTCGCCTCGAAATGGTATTCCGCCGGTGGACATCTCATAGAGCACTGCGCCAAACGAAAACAGATCGGTGCGGGCATCCAGTTCTTTGGCGCGTGCCTGCTCGGGAGACATGTAAGCAACCGTGCCGACCGCCGAGCCTGGACTGGTCAGGTGCGGACTCTTTATGCCGGTTTCCGTAACTTCAACCGAGGCCTTCGTGTTTGTGACCTTGGCCAGTCCAAAGTCCAGAACTTTCGCGTGTCCACGTTTAGTAATAAAAATATTTGCAGGCTTGATATCGCGATGGATGATCCCTTCGGAATGCGCAGCATCGAGAGCATCGGCAATCTCAATGGCAAGTGACAGCAGAAAGTCAGTCTCAAGTGGCCGATCCGTAATGCGATGTTTCAACGTGATGCCATCAAGAAACTCCATCACGATGAACGACTGCTCTGCATGTCTTCCAATCTCATAAATCGTACAAATGTTCGGGTGATTCAACGCAGAAGCAGCCCTGGCCTCTCGCCGAAAACGTTCCAGTGCTTGCGGATCATGTGCTACTTCTTCAGGAAGGAATTTTAAGGCCACAAAACGGCCAAGCTCAGTATCTTCCGCTTTGTAAACAACTCCCATTCCCCCGCCGCCGAGTTTTTCGAGTATGCGATAGTGGGAAACGGATGTTCCGATCATTGGAAGCGGCATCTTACGTTGTAAAGGTAAGCACGTCAAATACTTGGCA
>QHZY01000023.1 GCA_003224855.1 Acidobacteriota bacterium
CTCAAAGCCTATTCCTCTCGCCTTACACAGGCTCAGCACGATACCGGACTCAAAGATGCGATCGTGAACGCCAGGGGCAAGCTGAATGGCCGCGCAGTCATCGTAAGCGCCATGGAGTATTCGTTCATCGGCGGCAGCATGGGAGCGGTGGTGGGGGAGGCGATCACTCGCGCCATTGAGCACGCGACTGACACTCGATCCCCCCTCATTATCATTTCAGCTTCCGGTGGCGCGCGAATGATGGAAGGTGTGGTCAGCCTGATGCAACTGGCCAAGATTTCTGCTGCTTTGGCCCGCCTTGATGAAGCCAAAGTTCCATATATCTCTGTGCTCACCGATCCCACTACGGGCGGTGTAACGGCCTCATTCGCCATGCTGGGCGATCTGAATATTGCCGAACCTGGGGCGTTGATTGGTTTCGCCGGGCCGCGTGTCATTGAGCAGACCATACGCCAGAAATTGCCCCAGGGCTTTCAGCGCAGCGAATTCCTTCTTGAACACGGCATGCTTGATGCCGTCGTCCCTCGTAAGCAGTTGAAGCCTTACATCGCACGCGCCTGCGATTTCATGGCTGCTTAAAACTGCGGTTTCACCCTCACTTCAGCGCAGTTCAGGCCAACCATAATTGTCTGCGCTTGAGGATGCCTTAAGATAGATGCAGCTTAGAGGATGTCCTATCAGGCCGCCATTTCGCGGATGTATGCGCTGGGGCACGAGTTGGCGCAGTCGCCTTCGCGCAAGTTCGATCTGGCACACATGCGCATGCTGCTCTCGGCGCTGGATAACCCGGAGCGCAGATTTCCTGCAGTTTTGATTGCCGGCACAAATGGCAAGGGCTCCACTGCAGCAACGCTGGCGGCCATAATGCAGGCTGCCGGGCTGAGCACCGGCCTTTACACGTCGCCTCATCTGATTCGCATCAATGAGCGTATCCGAATCAATGGGGAGGCGGTTTCGGATGATTCGTTCGCTATGCTGCATGACAATGTGGTTAATCCCTTGATCAGTGTTATCACTGATATTTCTCTCGATCATCAGAAGTTTTTGGGAGACACCGTAGGCGAGATCGCGCGAGAGAAGGCTGGGATCATTCGGCATGGCGGCGTCGTGGTTACTTTGCCGCAGCAACCGCAGGCAAATGATGTAATCGGGAACGCAATTCTGGAGGCCGGAGCGCGCGGGATCAGCGCAGTTCCGTACGTGCCACCGGTCAGCCCACTGAGCCAGGAATACGCAACTGTGAGCTTTCCGGGTGCCGTTCCTGTGGAACGGTATCCATTGCAGGTGATGGGCGAACAGATCACGATCGAGAGTCCATTGATTGGGCGGCATCAACTCCGCAACCTGGCGCTGGCCATTACAACCTCGGCAGAATTGGCGCGCCAGGGTTTTCCCGTGACTGCCAGGAGTATTGAAACCGGCGTACGTAACACTCATTGGTCTGGGAGATTCCAGGTGCTGCCGGTTGGCGACTCACGGCCGCAATTTGTGTTTGACGCCGCGCATAATCCTGCCGGCGCGTGGGCGCTGCGCTCAACCCTTTCAACGCTGTATGAAGGAAAACGGCTTATTTTTGTGTTCGGAGTGATGCGTGACAAAGCGATGGGCGAGATCACGGAGATCCTTTTCCCGCTGGCAGAGCGTGTGATACTGACCCAGGCGGAGAATCCTCGATCGGCGACGCCGGACGAGATCCGGCGATCGACACGGGTTTTGGGTGATTTCGAAGAGACAGCATCGGTCCAGGCCGCGATCGAACAAGCACAGGATTTGGCAGGAGTGGATGGAACCGTAGTGGTAACCGGCTCGATTTACCTGGTGGGCGAAGCTATGAACCAACTAGGCATCAAAGTTTAGGCAAGAATGGCACAACTGAGCACACCTGTAGAAGAACGAGTTGTAGAGAAGGCGAATCCAACTGGACCGGCGAAGTCGAAACATGGCTGGTTAAGCCGCCTGCGCTCTTATTTCGTATTCAATCCGCTGATCTGGCTTTACACGTTTGTGTTGGGAATTGTTTCGATTCCGGCCGGTTTCTTCGATCGGGGCGGACGCCTTCTGCACGGCTTCGCGCGCGTATGGTCGGTGTTGATCATGAAAACGATCTGCTCTCCAGTTTCAGTCGAGGGCCTGGAAAGCATAAATACGCACAAAACGTGTGTCTACGCCGTGAACCACGCATCTGCCCTCGATATTCCTATGCTGTACGTTTATCTGCCGTTTCAGTTCAGAATTGCGTTCAAAAAAGAATTGCTCTCTTATCCGATTGTTGGATGGCATTTGAAACGATCCGGGCAGATCTGCATTGATCAGCAGAATTCCGCAGCTTCCATCGGCAGTATTCGAGCGGCACTGAAAAGTCTGAAGAGCGGGTTGCCACTAGTGATTTTCCCGGAAGGCGGTCGCACTCCCGACGGAGAGATCAAGCCGTTTATGGCGGGCGCGTTTTTTCTTGCAATCAAAGCTCAAGTAGACATCGTGCCGGTCGCGCTGATCGGAACGTTTGATCTTCTGCCGATGAACACCTACCACATCAAATCACAGCCGCTGAAGGTCAAATTCGGTGCGCCGATCTCGACTGCAAGCCTGAGTCTGCGCGATACGGAGGCCTTATCGGAGAAGGTGCGCAACTCTATGCTGCAACTCTTTCACTCAACCAGTTCGTTGCACACCGACTGAGTCACAGCGCATCACCCTTCGTCTCCATAGTGGTTGAATGGTATTTCCGCGCCTGTTCCACTCTCTCTGACATGGCGTACTTCAGTTCCTCGATGCCTTTTCCGGTGACCGCGGATATGGCATACAGCTGGAGTTCATGTTTCTTGCAATATCGCTTCAACTTTGCCAACTTTTCTTTATTAGCCACATCGATCTTTGACGCGACCATGATGATCGGCTTGGTTTCGAGACCTGCTCCGAAACTTGCCAACTCGCCGCTGATGACTTCGACATCTTTCACCGGATCGGGTCGTCCGCTGGCGTCCGAAACATCCACCAGGTGTGCAAGCAGGCGGGTGCGTTCAATGTGGCGAAGGAACTGCGTGCCCAGGCCAGAGCCGGTGTGCGCGCCTTCGATAAGGCCGGGAACATCAGCGACTACAAAACTTTTCTCGTTAGGAGCTTCGCCCACCACCACCACCCCCAGGTTGGGCTGGAGAGTTGTGAACGGGTAATCAGCGATCTTCGGACGCGCTGCAGAGATGCGCGATATCAGGGTGGACTTGCCCACGTTGGGGTAGCCGACCAGCGCGACGTCTGCCAACAGCTTTAATTCGAGGCGGAATATTCGTTCTTCGCCCGGCCTGCCGTCTTCGTGCTCGCGCGGGGCCTGGTGAGTAGAAGTCGCGAAACGAGCATTGCCCCGGCCGCCACGCCCACCGCGGGCAATCACAATGCGTTCGTCCGGTACGGAAAAGTCGTGGACCTTTTCGCCGGTTTCGTCGTCGATCAGAATTGTGCCTACGGGCACTTTCAGAACGATGTCCTCGCCCTCCCGGCCGGTCTTGTTCGAGCCCTCGCCATGGCGGCCTCGCTGCGCTTTGTATTCGGGATTGAAGCGGAAGTGCACCAGCGTATTGTGGCGCTCGCTGGACTCCATCCACACATCGCCCCCGTTGCCCCCGTCTCCGCCAGAAGGGCCGCCCCGCGGAACGAATTTCTCCCGCCGGAACGCCATACAGCCGTTGCCGCCGTCGCCTGCCTTTACCCGAATTTTGGCTTCGTCAATAAACATTCAAATAAAAAAGCTCCGGCCTGAGCCGAAGCCGTCTATCTGGTATGGCGCGGACGCCTCGCCCGCGATGGCGCTACTTCGCTTCGAGCGGCTCAATCATTACAAACTTTCCCATAGATCCTTTGTCCATGAACTTGATGCGGCCGCTGATCTTGGCAAACAAGGTGTCGTCTTTTCCCCGGCCAACGTTCAGTCCCGGCTTCACGCGTGTGCCACGCTGCCGGACGATGATGGTGCCGCCCGGCACGACCTGTCCGCCGAATGCTTTAAATCCCAGCCGCTGCGCGTTCGAATCGCGGCCGTTTCGAGATGTGCCTTGCCCTTTTTTGTGTGCCATGGGTGGTTATTCCTATCCGTAGGTTTTTGTTTTACTTCTTTTTCTTTGGCGCAGCTTTTTTCGCCGCCGGTTTCTTGGCCGCGGCTTTTTTCTTGGGAGCCGCCTTCGCCGGTTTCGCTTCGGCTTTCGGAACCTCTTCCACGGCAGCGACCGGCTTCGCTCTCTTCGGCTCCGGCTGTTTCTTTTCTACGGCTGGAGCTTTGAAGCTCTGGCCATCGTACGCAATTTCAGTGATGCGCACGGCCGTGAACGGCTGCCGATGGCCCGCCAGTTTCTTGTACTGCTTTTTCCGCTTGTAGTGGAAGACCAGGATCTTATCGCCGCGCCCCTGCTCGACAACTTGGCCTACAACCCGCGCCGCCGACTGGGGCTTGCCAATCTGGCCGTCCCCAGCCGAAATCGCGAGCACGTCGCCGAATTCGATCTGGCCGTTCGAGCCATCGGCCTGGCTCTCGACACGAATCACGTCGCCGGGCGCCACCCGGTACTGCTTTCCACCCGTGCGAATGACGGCGTACATAGCTATGCCTCCGTTGCCCGGTGCCGCCTTGCGGCGCCGGAAACTGCTCATTTGTATGTGCTTGCTGCGTTTTCCGCGTCGCGCCTTGGGCAACGAGTACGGGCGGCTCCAGAACGGAACCGCAGTACAGGCAAACTGAAATATTTTATCGTGCACTGCGGAAGGGCGTCAATGCAATCACCATCCTTCCGATTTCTATTCTTCTGTGCGACAATCTTGCGCCAATTTGGAGGCTATTCCATGTATCGACGTTTGCTTGCCATGCTCGCGTTCTTGATGGTGGCGATCTCACTTATTGCCGCCCCGAAAAAGTCAGAGAAGAAAAGCTCAGGCCCTGTTCCCGACAAAGCCTACCTGCAGAAGATATGGGACGGTTGGGCCACGCTTGACCCTGCTAACACCGCTCAGTTCTACGCCCCGGGCCAGCACACTTTCTTCGACATTGCGCCGCTCAAATATGACAGCTGGGATGAATACCAGGCGGGTGTGAAGAAGGTACTGGCCGACTTCAAATCAGCCAAGCTGACGGTGAATGACGACGCTCAACTTCATCCAGCCGGTGAGTACGTTTGGGGAACCGCTACGGTCAAAGAAGACGCGATTATGAAGAGCGGGAAGCACGAAATGGCGACCTTCCGCTGGACGGTGGTGTTTACCAAACAGGACGGAAAGTGGCTGATCGTACACGAGCACGTTTCTGAACCGCTCAGCTAGTTTTCATCCGTAAGCTTTTACGAAGAAGTAGATCGTCATGGCGGTGCCGGTCAAAATGACGAACCAGCGCACCGCCGCTTGCGACAGCTTCATGGCGTAGTGTGCGCCGAAGTAGCCGCCCACCAGGCCGCCCAGGATCATGACGCCGCCCTCGCGCCAGTAAATCGCATGAGCCACAACAAAAGTGACGACTGCGATACCGTTGATTACCCATCCCATGACGCTCTTTAGCGCGTTCATCGAGTGGATG
The DNA here is from genome assembly GCA_003224855.1 of Acidobacteriota bacterium. GTDB lineage: Bacteria > Acidobacteriota > Terriglobia > Terriglobales > Acidobacteriaceae > Gp1-AA142. The sequence continues at coordinate 5,555 of QHZY01000023.1, forward strand.
TCGGTCATGCCCAGTGCCGCGAGCATGGCGAGCATCACAATGCCCATGCCTCCCCCGAAATAGCCGCCGTAAATTCCCACTGCGAATTGCGCAAGGCTGATAACTGCGAGTCTGGCAATGCTGGCTTGGTGGCCGGATCCGGACGAAGTCGTTTTCGCTATCCGCCGCGCGAAGATAAACAGAAGGGTTGCGCCCAGTGTGAGCCAGGGGAGCACTCGCAGAAAAGTATGCGCGGGGGTTTTCAGAAGAAGTAGCGCCCCGCCTAGTCCCCCGGCCGCGCTTGCAGCTAATAATGCGATCAGCACCCGGCGCGGGCTATTCAGGCGGCTGCGATACGCTCCGCCACTTGCCGCGGCCGCGGTCCAGAGCGCGATAGTGTTGGTGGCATTGGCAGGTATGGCGGGCACGCCGACAAACAATAATGCCGGGAAGGCGACAAAACTTCCGCCTCCCGCCACGGAGTTCATCGCTCCGCCTACCAGCCCCGCCAAAAAAAGAAACACCGCCTGCCCTAGGTTCAAACATAAAGGTTTATCACAGAGCACATGAACAGGCCTTGCCAACTATTCCAGCGCTCGCCCGTCTATTGCGGCAGGAGAACATATGATCCGCTACATGTGTGTCTGCGCCGGACTGTTCGTGCTGTTGAGCGCTAACCCAGTTCTGGCTGCTTCGCAGCCGTGCTCCGAGCCGGAACAGAAGCAACTGGAGTTCTGGCTAGGAGATTGGAACCTGATCTGGCCCGGGCAGAACGGGGGCGAGGCCGGCCACGGAACCAATTCAATCAAGCGGGTGCTGGACGGCTGCGTGGTGCAGGAGAACTTTTCGGGCGAGAAGTCGATGCCCCTCCGCGGCACCAGCGTGTCGCTGTTCGATGCTCGCGCCGGCAAGTGGAAGCAGACCTGGGTTGACAACGAGGGCAGCTATCTCGACTTTACAGGTGAATTCAAAGACGGTCAGATGGTCCTTTCACGAGAATTCATGAAGCCTGACGGCAGCAAAGTCCAGCAGCGTATGGTGTTCAAGAACATCATTCCAGGGGAGTTTGACTGGAGCTGGGAGCGCTCGCTCGATGGCGGTAAAACCTGGCAAGTCATGTGGCCCATTCATTACAAGCGAAAGGCCTGACGCGCACCTGGGCCTGAGTGCACTCGGTTGAAGTTATTTAGCGTGCTCTCCGACGCAAAGGAAAGTAATCAGTTATATCGTCGCGGTACGCGCTTTGAAATCCCACAGAGGATCTCATAGACCACAGTGTTGGCCAGTTCCGCGTGTTCCTGGGCATCCACACTCAAACCATCGGTCTTGCCCAGCAGGATCACTTCATCTCCGACTGAGACGCCGGGCAGCCCGGTGACATCGACCAGAGTCAAATCCATGGAGATTCTGCCTACAATGGGAGCGTAGTACTCGCGAACGATAACTCGTCCTCGCGACGCGAGCGCGCGATTGAGGCCGTCGGCGTAGCCCACAGGAAGCACCGCGATCCGCGCCGGTGCCTTTGTAAGGTACGTTCCCCCGTAACCGAGCGGCTGGTTTGCGCGCATGTCGCGCAAAGAAAGAATGCGTGTCTTCCAGGTGAGCACCGGCTTGATCGGCAGTTTGAGCTTGCTTCCGCTCACTTCGCGTCCGGCTCGTTCGAACGGCAGGAAGTAACCGTACAGCGCGATTCCCGGACGGACCATGGTATACAAGGCTTCCGGCCGAGAGATTACAGCTCCGGTATTGGACACATGTACCAGCGGCGGTTCGATCCCCTGATTGCGCAACTCGCGGCGAACATCCTCGAAGCGCTTGAGCTGATCGGCGACCGAGGGCGCATCCAGAATTTCCGAAGAAGCCAGGTGGGTTGAGAGGCCTTCCACTATCAAATGCGGTGAATCCTTCAGCGCCGCGCAGACCTGGGGCAAGTCTTCAGCGTCCACGCCTAGCCTGCCCATGCCGGTATCGATTTTGAGGTGAACCGCATGCCGAAGGCCAAGGCGGGCGGCAGCCTTTTCAAGCTGCTCAACCTGGCCCGCGTCCCAAATAGTCGGCGTCAGGCCCAGCCTGACAATCTCATCCTCTTCGCCCCGCCAGAATCCGGTCATAAGCAGGATGCGCGCCTGAATGTCCGCATCACGCAGGGGGATTGCTTCATCAAGAGAGGTTACGCCCAGCCAGCGAGCGCCTTCTTCCTCCAACGCCCGCGCACATCCTGTCGCGCCGTGGCCGTAACCATCCGCTTTGACTACCGCGCAGATTGTGTTCTGAGGACCAACGTGCCGCTGAACGACGGAGAAGTTGTGCCGCAGGTTCTGGAGCGACACTTCAGCCCAGGTGGGCCGGGTCGCGGCACGCTTTACGATTTCAATAGTCGCCACTTAGCCGATTATAGCGAGCGCGCGATGAGAACCTCAGGTTACCTGGGTGCTACATCGCGGCGCAGGCTACGATCGATATCCAAACCTCAGTGATAGCGTTCGGCGTTGGCGAGAACGTTTCCTTCAGTGTCTATTCCTCCGGTCACCAGTACACTCCCATCATTCAATAGGGTCGCGACATGCTGGATTCTTCCTGTCAGCATGCTTCCGGTGAACGAGAAGGTTTCGGGGGAAGGATGAAACACCTCAGCGCTCGCAAGCGGAATCTGAGAGGCTGATTGCCCGCCGGTCACGAGCACCGTACCGTCGTTCAGCAGAGTGGCTGTGTGCAAATAACGCGCCACCTTAAGTGTCCCGGTTGCGGTAAACGTGGCGTTGGTTGGGTCATACAGTTCTGCCGAGGTCAGGCCATTCGCACCGTCGCCGGTGCCTCCCACAATCAGAACCTTGTGGTTGCCAAGCAAGGTTGCGGTATGCGAGAAGCGAGCAGTCTGCAGATCGTCTGTCGCGGTGAATGTGCCGGCGATCGGGTCGTACAACTCCGCGGAAGCCAGCGGCTGCCCGTTCGCGTCTTCTCCGCCTGCGATCAGCACCAGCCCATTACTCAACAGGGTTGCGGTATGGAACCAGCGGGCATTATTCATGTTTCCCGTGGCCGTAAATTTACCAGTTGCGGGGTCGTATAAATCGGCGGAGTTTGATGCTATTCCGTCCGTATCCAGGCCGCCGGCGACCAGAATCTTTCCATTTGGAAGCAAAGTGGCCGTGTGATGCTGGCGGATCGGTGACATGCTGCCGGTGGTAGTGAACGTCCCGCTGGCGGGATCGAACAGTTCTGCACTGGCAGCAAATACAGCTGCGCCTCCCGCAATCAGCACCCTGTGGTCGGGTGTAAGAAGGGCGGTCCCTGTAGCCCCGTCATCGTGTGACGATGCCATCGGCCCGGTCGCTGAGAACGAACCACCCGCCGCCGGATCGAACAGTTCGGCGGCAGTTCCCGCTCCACCGGCAACCAGCACGTTTCCGGTGCTCAGCAGCGTGGCAGTGTGTTCAAAACGCGCGTCGTGCATGGCTCCTGTGGTCGCTTCGAAGCCATGAGCGAAGATGTCCACTTCAAAGTCATGAGTGTCGCTCTGGCTGAAGCTGTCGGCCAAAGTCAGGCTCAGCGTGAAGGATCCGGTAGCGGTAGGAGTTCCTGACAGCACTCCGTCGGTCGAAAGACTTAGCCCAGGCGGCGTGCTCGGTGCACTCCAGGTGAATGGTGCTGTCCCCTGCGAAACGAGAAAGCTGAATGAGTAAGGCAGGTGGATCGCGCCTGCTGCTACCGGCTGGTCAGTGCTGATGATGGGCGGAGGAGGCTTCTGGATTGTGATGGTGTAGTGCGCGCTGGTGCTGATGGTTGGCGATTCTGAATCCGCTACCGTAACCAATACTTTGTAGGCGCCCGGGGTGGTCGGCGTTCCTGCGATTATGCCGTTGGTAACCGTTAATCCCGCAGGAAGAGATGAGCCTGCATCTGCCGCCCAGTTCCAGGTGTAGGGAGTAAGACCCCCAGAGGCGCTGAACGGAAAACTGGAAATAAACCTGAAACAAATGTTGAAGAAGATACAGTGGCAGCCCGGAGAACCTCGGACACAGCGCACGCTGTGAGCGTTATAAAGCTGTCCTGCCGTTCCATCCGGTGGAGCGCTGGAGGTGATGGTGAGAGGCCCGATGGTTCCGGTCACAGAAGCCGCGCCCGAAGCGCTACCGCCTGCACCCGTACACTGCAGCGTGTAGCTGACCGCGCCTGCCGCACCTGGCACCACCGCTTGCGAGCCAGTCGTGGGCTCAATTCCGGACCAGTCGCCCTCAGCCGGATTGGACGAGGCATTGCACGAAGTCGCGTTGGTGCTCGACCATGTCAGCGTGACCGACTGACCCACGACGAAACTCGTGGGAGCGGCAGAAAGCGTGACACTCGGAGCAGGTTGAACTCTAGCCTGAGGAGAACTGCCGCCGCCACATCCGTTGAACAGGCAGACGCTGCCCGCAATCACGAAAAGCGCAATTACCTTCATGACACCACCTCCTGGCGTTCGGGGGGCCTTAGTGTCCTCGGGCAAAATACACGAACTATATTCTGGACTCGGTCAGCTAAGTCGTGGACGGGGATGTCGCTGATCGAGTACTGCGGGGGGAACTACAAACAACGCGCACATTCTGCACTTCGCGAAGTCAGAAGTCAACAGGATTGAGAGTCAGGGGGGAATCCCTATCCGCCCGACAACAGGAAATTTACTGTGATCTGGGTTTCTACCTCAACCGGCTGGCCATTGAGAACGTAAGGGCGATAGCGCCATTGCTTTACCGCATCTACAGCAGCTTTTACCAGCATGGGATGTCCGCTGACCACCTGAAGATTTGCAATGGTTCCCTGGCGGCTGATGATGGCGCGCAAAATCACCTGCCCTTGAACACCTACTGCTCTCGCAATGGGCGGATAATTCGGCTGGATGCGATCGATCAGATTGCCCTGCATCATCACCGACACAGGTGGATGCGTAGTTTTAATCACTGGCGGCGCAACTGCAGTTACGAAATCTCCCACACTGCCAACAACACCGTTCGCCCTGTTTCCCCGTCCGGTACTGCCCGGCGTCCACGCACTTTGGGTGTCCACGGCACCAGGAGAGATTGGGGGTGCTACAGGTTCGAGTATCTGCTGAATAGAACGCGGTATTGTGGTCGGTATAACGATCAATCCGCTTTGATTGAGATTGCTGCTCGCGCGATGATGCACCACAGTTTGCGGCGCAGGCCGCGGAGCCGCAGCTGGAACCTGCAGAATATCAGGCGTACTGAGACGGAAGCTGGGCAGGCCTTCAATGTAAAACATCGGCAGCAACAACAAGGTGCCTAATCCAAGAAGCTGGGCCGCAAACGATGCCAGCGTCATCCAGCCACGATGCGAGCGGGCTTCCCACGATGATTCGAGCAATGAATCGGCAAACATGACGCCTCCGGAACGGTCAAGACCCGTTATCGGTAAAGACACCGGAGCAAGGCCCAGCGGGGCGGCATTTCCAAAAAATAAAAAGGCCGCGCTGGGCGCGGCCTTCAGGAACAATTTTCTGGTCGAAGGTGTCGTTACTTCGGTTGTGTTGTCGGCGGTTTAGGAGGTGCAGTCGCGGGCTTGGGGGCTCCGCCCGGACGAGTTCCGAGGCCAGGCGTTGCTGTCGCGGGCTTTGCCGGCGCGGGTACGCCTGATTGCGTGTTGTACGCAACGATCACTGGTTCAGTGATATCCACCGACGGGCCGGCCCAAACCACCGGACCGTTAGGCCATGGGTTCGAGGTGTCCACGATCACTCCGAAACCATTGTCGTTGGCGTATTTCACGATGAGCGGCGCCATTTTCTGCAGAATGCGCGATGCAATTTCATTCTGCTGGTTCTGCGCGTCTTCGCGCGCATCCTGCACCAGGCGATCGAACGACTTTTGCTTCTGCTCGACCTGTTTTACCAGCGTGCCGCGGCTTTCGTCATTCAGCTTCTCACCTTGTGCATTCAACTGCTTCTTCAAGGCCTCGAGCTCGTCATTCATGGTCTTGAGCTCGGTCTGCTTGGGTTCAAGTTTTTTGGAGAGCGTTTCTACGTCGCGCTGGCCTTCATTGCTGGCAAAGATAGCGCGCTCGATATTGATGGTGCCCATTTTGGTGCCGCCCGGATTGGTCGCTACCGGAGAAGAACCCGCGGCGCTGGGGGCGGAAGGCAGGGCGGCAGCCGTTGCATTAGCTGGGCTGGAAGATCCGGCCGGACTGGTTTGCGCCATCGCCACCAGTGACACGAGCAGGGCAGCAGGCAATAGTAGTTGCAGCAGGCGTTTCATGAATTAGTGGTACTCCTTGGAAATTTCCCGGGGTAAGTATTATCCATTTCGGCCGCCCTCTCTGATCATCACCGTTCAATCAACGGGAGAGGCTGTCCGGATCTCCCCGACTCCTCACGCCGGACCGGCAGGCTGACCCTGCAGGCTATCCTTACTTTTCAGGGGCGTGGATGCCCACATTATAGGTACGGCGCGCTCAGCAGGTCAAACAGAGCTTCGCATTGTCGACGTTAGAATGTAGTTGCCACGCTAAAACGGAAAGTTTTGCGGGGCTCACGTAACCGGAACTGCGGTGAGAGTGAGTCCACCGCCTGCCGGAATGTAAAGTCCCCTGCTGCTCCCGCCGGAAACATGTCCCGCGTGATCTTCACCGGCCCCTCGGCGGTGGTGTCCAGGCGCAGAGGATTGTATGCCCAATAGACTCGAAACGGCGCATTGATAATGGGCAGGAAAACCTGCAATTCAAGGCCGGTGGACATCCTCGGTATCCAGTTGGTGCGCTGAACGATCTGCAGTTCTTCGGAAAATTTTGGAATCGTGGAATTGGGATCGCCAGGACGCTGTCCGCCAACGCAATTGAGAGCTATATCCAGCGCGGGACAGCCGAACACGGTGTTCTGAATATCCGCGAACTGGCCGCTGTTGATTCGTAGCTGTGAATTGCGCAATATCGGATTTGCGCCGATGTCGACAAATGGAGCCAGCGCAACCGGCCCGGCGATGGTGATGCGGTATTCCAGATTGGATACGAAGCTGGTATCGCCGCCGGGAAATACGATGCGCTCAATCGGAACCGGAATCGTGTAGCTGCCTCGCAGCGGGTTGGCGGGATCTTTAGGAACAATTGATCCGTCCGGATTGCGTAGCGCAATCACCGATTTATCCGGCAAAAACGCCACCGGCGAGATGGTGCGGATATCGAAGCCGCGGATATCGTTTTCTCCGCCCAAGTAGAAGCGCTGGAAGGGTGGAGCAACCACTCCGCCGTAACCGGTCAGGAACGATGCCTGAATGTGATAGCCGATGGCGTTTCGGCCCTTCTGTACCGGGATAAAGTGCTTGTACTCGATGATCGGACGCAGTGTCCGCACCGTGCCGCCCAGCCCGGAAATCTCCCCGCCCAGGTAAATACTGGTTCCGTTATGCGGCGAGTACGCCGAATCCAGCCGGTTCGATGAAAAGCTGGGTAGTAACTTACTGGTGATAATTCCTTCCAACGAGTTCGGCCCGTTGATTCCGCGGAACGCCAGGTCGGTAAAGAGAATTTTAGATGCATCGCTCACTGCCACAATCGAGGATCGATCGAACGAATATGTCAGCCCGATTCGTTTAAACGAATGGTGCAGCTGATAGCTGACCGAGGTGGTGAACCCCGTGCTCGACTGGGTGTAGTTCTGCAGGTTCTGCAAAAACGGCGACGGAATGTTCAGCTGCTGGCCGGTCAAAATGGCGGTCTGGCGCGCCTGGTTGAAATTATATTTCTGGGTGTAAATGGTGAATCCGCCTTGAATAGGCCGGTCGAACAGATATGGCTCTGTGAACCCAAAGCTCAAATTCCGTTGAGCATTGCCGATGCTGGCCTGCACGGAAAGTGTTTCGCCCAGGCCCAGAAAATTATTGGTGCTGTAACTGATCCCGACAAAAGCGCCTTCCAGTCCGCTGACCCCGCCATTCAGGCCAATGCTGTTCTTCCCCTTCTCATGGACTTTCAGAGTAAGGTCCACTTGCCCGTTTTTCTCATCAAGATGTTTCTCTGTCACGTTGGGATCGTCCGGCTTCAGCTGCTCGAAATATCCCAGCTGGTTCAGGCGGAGAAGGCTGATCTCCCACAGGTGCTGGTTGTAAGGCTGGCCTTCTTCCTGCGCGATCTCGCGGCGGATCACTTTATCGCGAGTCGTGGTGTTGCCCTGGAACTCGATGCGTCGAACATAAAACTGCTTTCCCTCATCCACGTCAATGGTGAGATTAATCAACTTCTTCTGCTCATCGAAACTGGTATCGGGAATGGCGGTGAAATTGATATATCCAATGGCGCCGTATGCTTTGCGCAAATTTTCCAGGCCCTTGGCCACTTTCTCGCGAGAGAATATGTCGCCATCCTTCATGGGGAACAGCCCACGTAATGCGGCTGCGTTCTGTATCGCTTTGTTGTTCTTGAAGGTTATTGACCCCAACTTGTAGCGCTCGCCTTCTTCGATATGGAAGGTGATATCCACCGCTTTGCCCGGGCCACCCATGATCAAAGGGATGTGACCGCCCGGATGCCCGGTGTCACGAATCTCAGTCTTTGGGTCAGGAATCAGCACCTTGAAAAATCCCCGGTTTTGAAATTCCGCCCGCACCCGTTCCGTGTCTTCCTCCAGCTTGCTGGCGTCATAAGTCTTGGCGAACAGATTTTCCAGGAATATCGAGTGCGGTAAGCCGATCGGCTTAAGGTTCTTCATGGCACGCTTGAGTGCCTGGCTGCTCACGTGCTGATTGCCTTCGAAACGGATCTTGCCAACCTTAACCTTCGGCCCTTCTTTCACCACAAACGTGACATTGACCGCCGCCGGGGGAAGCGGTCTGACCTCGGTCTTTACCGTCGCGAACTGGCGTCCATGCTCCGAGAGCAGTTGTTTAATGACCACTTCGGCTTTTTTGACCTTGGTCGGATCGTATTGGCTCTCCGGAGACAGGCCCACTTTATCGGTTTTAAAGCGATCCAGAACGTCACTCTTTGAAACCGAGTTGAGGCCCAGGTAGTCGATCTCGCGAATCGTGGGACGCTCTTTTACATAAATGTGGATGCGCCAGCCTTTTGGGGTCTGCTCGCGCTCAAAACGTATGTCTTCGAAGTAGCCGGTATTCCACAGCGAGTTGAAATCCCGCTCGATCGCCGCCTGGTCGTAGATGTCGCCGGCATGGGTAAAAATCCGGCCACGAATGGTATCGGCGGGAATTCGGCGGTTGCCGTGGATCACAATTTCGGTGATGACATCCTGTTGCGCGTAAAGCACGCCGCACAACAACACTATTAAGGCCAGCAGACAGCTCGCAGTTTGTTTACAAGCGAAAGCAAACGAAGGAGATTCCACGCCCGACGGCCGCCTGCGCCGACACTGCTCGCCCGATGCAGACTTGTCCTTAAGCACGCGAAGAATCGCTTACTACCTCAGCTTCCGGGAGTATGGAAAACGGCAATTATACGGTAGACCGCTGGAGACCGTCCAAACTGCGTGTTGATTTGCCCTCAAGAAAGCGGTTGAACGAGCTCCACCTCAACAAGGACGGAATAAAACGTGGCAGAGTTGCCTATGTCTGTAAGTTTTTCCGAAGTCAAAACGTTGATGTTTTTCTTTTCCGCTCCAAATTTCGCCCAATTCAACCTGGCCGACACCACTCCTGCCTGCACCGCACCATCCACTCGCGCCGTCATGCGCAGTTCTCCACGCGAGTTGAAGACACGTACCAGACTGCCATCGGCAATACCTCTTGGCCTCGCATCGGCCGAATTCATCTCCAGCAGTCCAGCCTCTTCCAGCGATTGCAGGGATGCCACATTGCAGAAAGACGTATTCAGAAAATTATCCGCCTTCCGTGCCAGCAACTCCAGAGGGAATGCCTTCGCATTCCCCGAATGTCGCGATTCCTGCGGAGGCTTGAACTCCGCTACCGGATCCAATCCCTGTGCTGCCAGCTCTTCACTGTAAAGCTGCGCTTTGCCATCCGCCGCTCCGAAATTGCCCTCTGCGAACGGCAAGAAAGCTGAGAACTGAGAACTGCCATCTGAGAACTGCCCTTCCCGGGATTCGCGATCTCCCGGCCTGCCGAAGTTCAGCCGTATGTGGTTTTCTTGTTCCAGCCGTTCGCGTGTTATCCCCTTCAAACGCGAACTCCCAGAACTCAATGCCGTATCGATCATCTGATCGATGCTTTCATGAAAGCAGTCATCCTGAAAGCCCATTCGCTCCGCCAGCGCGCGAAATAGCTCGACATTCGACCGGCATTCGCCCAAGGGCTCAATCGCCTGCTTCGATATCTGTGCGTAGTAATGGCCATAGGCAATCTGCAGGTCTTTGTGTTCAAAAAAAGTAGTCGCCGGCAGCACGATGTCGGCATAGTCAGTGGTGTCGGTGAAAAACTGCTCGTGCACGACTGTGAACAGGTCTGCACGCATCAATCCACGCACCACTTCATTGTGGTTGGGGCACACGGCGGCCGGATTGGAGTTATACACAAACAGCGCCCTGATCGGCGGATCGTCTAAATCGTTCAGCGCACGGCCCAACTCAACCATGTTGATGGTTCGCGCCTCGCGGCCCAGGGCCTTCTGCATCAGATCGGGTCTCTTCAGTCCATCACTGTTCAAGTCGAATGCCGCGCTGGTTGAGAGCTGCAATCCACCACCAACTTCTTTCCACGATCCGGTAATGCATGGCAGCATGGTGATTGCCCGGGTTGCCATGCCGCCGTTTTCTGAACGCTGCACGCCGAAGTTCAATCGGATCACGGCCGGCCTGACGGTCGCATACTCGCGCGCCAGCCGGACGATATCTTCGGTGGCTATCCCTGTCCACTTAGCCGCTTGCTGCGGCGGATATTCCTGAACCTTCTTGCGCAACTCGGCAAATCCGCTGGTGTGCCGTGCAACGTAATCCGCATCATAAAGATTTTCATTGATGATGACGTGTATCATGGCCAGCGCCAGTGCCACATCCGTTCCCGGATTGATCGGCAAATACCAGTCCGCGCACGCGGCCGTTCGCGTCCGGTACGGGTCAATCACCACCAGCCTGGCGCCTTTGCGGCGGGCATCTTCAATGAATGGCCACAGGTGAACATTGTTGCCGTGAATATTCGCAGCCCAGGCAATGATGTACTTCGAATGCGCGAACTGCTCCGGCTCTGTCCCCAGCTTCACGCCCGTCACCGATCGCATTCCCGCGTCGCCCGCCTTATCGCAGATCGCCCGATACAGTTGCGAAGCTCCCAGCCGGTGAAAGAAGCGGCGGTCCATCGAGCCGCCATTCAAAGTGGCGAGCGTTCCGCCGTATGAATACGGCAGGATTGCCTCCGGCCCAAACTCAGCGCCGACCTGCTTGAACCGCGCTGTGATCTCGTTCAGCGCTTCATCCCAGCTGATTCGTTCAAATTCGTTTGCGGGCCGGAGATTCTTGTCCGACACTCCCTTCGGGCCAGCCCTGCGCATCGGATACAGCACCCGCTCAGGCGAGTACACGCGATCCAGATATTTGGCGACTTTCGCGCACAAAAATCCTCGCGTCACAGGGTGCGCCGGATCGCCTTGTATCCTGCTGGCTTTTCCATCCTGCACCGTGATCAGGACACCGCACGCATCCGGGCAGTCGTGTGGGCACGCGGCATGTATTACATTTTTCATTGCGCTGTCATTACATTTTGCGGTGCTGGTATTTGTCTCCGACATACGCTTATGAGTACCTGTGCTTCCCCGGTGTTCTCTGCCGGTGTTCTCTGCCGGTGTTCTCTGCCGGTGTTCTCTGCCGGTGTTCTCTGCCGGTGTTTTCTCTGCCGGTGTTCTCTGCCGGTGTTTTCTCTGCCGGCGTTTCCCTGCCGGCCTTCCTCTGCCGGCGTTTCTTGCGAACTCTGCGCTTTAAGACTTTCCTTCATGCCCCCACCACAAAACATTCACCTCACCACCCGCATCTTTCCCCGTTCATCGGGCTCTATATAGCCCCAGGGTATTTCCGGATCATGCGTGAACAATGTCAGCCATTTTTCCCGTACCGATTCTTGGTAATAGCGCTTCTTACTCTCAATCACCTCGAGCGGATACAAATCAAAGCTCATGCCCCACGCGTAATCCACATGCATGCTGGTCGGAATCAGGTCGGAGATGTAACATGCAGTCCGCCCGCCGCTCTTAAGTATGATCGCCTGCATGTGCGCCGTATGCCCGGGCACTGTGCGCACGCTGATCCCCGGCACAATCTCTTCGCCGCCTTTTAGCAGCGTCATCTGCCCGCTCTCGACCAGAGGATCGTAATTCGCACTGATGAAACTGATCGCATCGCGAACACTCGGATTCCGGCTGTACTCCCACTCGCCCAGTGGCGCGAAGTACCGGGCGTTTGGAAAAGTTGCGACTACCCGATCGCCCTTCCGCACCGTGTTCCATCCGCAATGATCAAAGTGCAGATGGCTGTTGATCACAACATCGATTTCTTCCGGCGCGATTCCAACCGCGTTCAGATTCTCCAGCAGTTGTGCCGGCTGATCATAGATCTGCCGCATTTTGTCGGAAAGCTTGTTGCCGATCCCGGTTTCGATCAGGATTATCTGCTCTCCGCTGCGCACCACCACCGAATTCAAGCCCGTCGGGACCCGGTTCTTTTCATCAGGACAAGCTTTTTTCTGCCACAACACCTTCGGCACTACGCCGAAAAATCCGCCCCCATCCAGGCGATAGATTCCGTCCGAAACGGCAAGCAATTCAAAATCACCAAGTGAAATCCGCGAAGTGGAAGTCATTATTGTTGCAGCTCTCGCTCAAAATGTTGTTCGATCATGCGAAACAAGTGAATCTTGTCAGCCGAACCATCTATCCCGTGAGTCTTTCCCGGATATGGCATGAAGGAAACCGGCTTGTCAGCACGAATCAGCGCTTCAAGCATTTCAATGCTGTTCTGCATGTGAACATTGTCATCGCTTGTTCCATGCGCCATGGCAAGTGAACCATGCAACTGCATCGCGGCTTTCACCGTCGATGACTTCGCGTACCCCGCCGTGTTCTCTTTCGGCAACCCGAGATAACGCTCGGTGTAGATCGAATCGTAGTAGTGCCAGTCACTTACCGGAGCAACGGAAAATCCCGCCGCGAACCGGTCGCTGTGGGTGAGCCCATACAGCGTCATGTAGCCACCGTTGCTCCACCCCCAGGTGCCGACGCGCTTCGGATCAAGTTGCGGATAGCGCGCCAGCAACTGATCAAGCGCGGTGAGCTGGTCCTTCAGTTCGATCCCGCCGAACTGGTGACGGATGGCAGTCTGGAATTTGCGGTCCCGGCCCGGCGTGCCCCGGTTGTCCACGGAGAAAACTGCAAAGCCTCTGGCCGCCATCGCTTGATGGAACAATGCTTCTCCGTGACTGCCTTCCCACACATCGCGCACCACCTGCGCAGCCGGTCCGCCATATACATAAATGATCAGCGGAATTTTCGCTGCGCCTGGATTCTCGGGAAGCAGCAGACTGCCCAGCAGGCGCGTGCCGTCCTCGGCCTTAAATTCCAGCGCCTCCGGAGTGCGCAGCTTGTAGTGCTCTACGTTGCGCGATTCCCAGACAGGCTTGCAACCACCGGAAGCATCGCAGGCGGCCAACCTTGGCGGCTTCAGATAAGAAGAAAAACTGTCGGCATAAAGCTTTCCGTTTTTCGCAAAAGCGGCTTCATGTACACCTTCCTCTCGAGAAAGTTTTGTGAGTTCCGATCCATCCAGTTTCACTGAATAAAGTTGTTGCTGGCGCGGATCGCCCTGATTGCTGCTGAAATACATCACGCCTGCTGCTTCGTCCACCCCATCCACCGAAAACACTTCAAAGCCTCCCTGGGTGAGCTGGCGCTCCAGCTTCGCATCGGCGCCCGTAGGATTCGCTTTGTCGAATGAGTAGAGATAAATCTGCGTATGTCCATCCCGCCAGCTCGACCATAGAAACCGATCACCCGAGTTCAGCACTCGAAACACATCGTTGACATTGATCCAGCCCTCGGGATCAGACTCAGTCAGCACTTTTTTTGAATGCCCGCTGCGAGCATCTATGAAGTACAAATCCATTTTCGTCTGCTCCCGGTTGAGCACCTCCGCCCACAGCACGCCGTCTCGCACCCAACCGAAACGGGGAATGTAGATTTCTTCCTTATCTGCAAGCTCGGCCCAGCGTGTTTTTCCGCCCGAAGTTCCTACCACCCCGAGCCGCACTCCAGGATTCGGATCGCCTGCGTTCGGATACCTCTGCATCTCCACCCGCGGCTTTCCACCCAACCAGTCCGTGATGGGATAGGAAGGCACGCGGCCTTCGTCCATTTGCAGATACGCGATGCTGCCGCCGTCCGGCGACCAGAAATAATTACTCCGGACTGAGAGCTCCTCCGCGTACACCCAATCCACTTCGCCGTTCAGCTGATTGCCCCCGGCGTTGTCTTTGGTCAGCTGCTTTTCGCGCTTGCCGGAGAGCGGTCGCACATAAAGATTGTGTTCGCGAACATAGGCCAGCCGCGCGCCGTCGGGCGAAAACTTGGGGTCCGCACTGGGTTCCGGAGCCGATGTTAGTGCTACGGCCGTACTGTTATCCGTGTCGTAAAGCCAAAGCTGGCCTTGTGAATTGAACAGCAGATGCCGCGAGTCTGGCGCCCACTGATATTGGGCCACGTGATAACGGGTTACCCGCTCTTTTTCACGCTCATTCTTGGTTGCGCCTATCGGGGGAGCCAGTCCAGCCATCCTCGCTTCGCTGACCAGCAATTTCTTTTCGCCGGTCGACGGATCCGCGTACCACAACTCGCCGCGCTCATCCGCCTGATCACGTTGCACAAACGAAAGCTTCTTCCCATCCGGACTCCACTGCACAAATTCAGGAGCGCGTCCGCTTATTCCTCCCTCCGCAAAAATCGCCTCAATGGTGAGCTCTTTTTGTTGTGGGACGTCCTGCGCCGGGGCTGCGCTGAAAAAACATGGGAGCGCCGCCAGCGCCACAAATGAGTTCTTGAAAAAATTCATGCCGAATAGCATACCGGACGTTTCAGGATTCTCCCTCTCCTCGCCCTTGCGGGGGGACAGGCGCTCGGATGTGCAGTAGCGCGCAGCCCGCCGGTAAAATCTCAGCCGGATCTGCGGCCTTCTCGCGTTCTCCACGCTTTATGATTTTCTGAAGATTCGCTTCGTGTACCTTCGTTCCCTCGGTGGTGAATTGGTTTGAAGATCATTTCTCATTCCCGGCTTATCTCGTAAAACTTGATAGAATGATTACTAAGCCATCCAATGCTTCCTGATATTGAAAACCTCATTGCCGTGCAGCAGGCCGACCGCGAAATCGCCCGCCTTAAGGCCGAAATTGCTGAACTCCCTAAGCGCGTCGCCAAAATTGAA
>QHZY01000122.1 GCA_003224855.1 Acidobacteriota bacterium
TCGATCGAATCAAACGACCGGAACTGGATCTTGGGGTTGTGCTTGGACAACACCTTGGTGATGGCCGCAGTCAGCGTGGTCTTGCCGTGGTCGATGTGACCGATGGTACCCACGTTGCAGTGCGGCTTATTGCGTTCAAATTTCTCTTTTGCCATTCTTTCTGTTCCTCAGGGGCTAAAGCCCCGGATTTATTCCGCCACTTCGGCACGGCCGAAGCCGTGCCCTACTCAAGCCAAATCCCTGCACCGCTTACATCGTGGCCGATACAGTCGCGTGGCGCAGACACTCTTGTCCGCGAATCTCTCAGTAATACTGATACAGCTTGTGAAACTTCGCCCTTAACTCCGGAGCGACTTCCTCAATTCTCGACAGATAAAACTCTTTCATCTGCGCTTGGTCATTAAGCGTCAGCGCGCTGTACAAATCCTTCGCCTTTTCGCCCGCCAATGCCTGTTCAAGCACCCGCTTCGCAAGCACTCCATCGAAATCTCTGATTCGGAGGCCCGCACTGGCTACTTTCTTTAGATACTTCTCAACGTTTTCCGGTGCAAAAGCGCGATTGATAGCGCCTTTCAGGGCCTCAAACTCGCGCTCCTTTTCGATCTTTATCGCAGCCTGTTCGAACGCCATTTTCTTCAATCTCTGGAGCGGGAGACGGGAATCGAACCCGCGACCAACAGCTTGGAAGGCTGTGACTCTACCACTGAGTTACTCCCGCGTGTCCCACTGCTAGTCTCCATGGTGAGGTCCCTTGCTTCCGCTCGGGATTTCAGCTGCGGGCTACGCCCGCAAGTCGCCTAGCTGGAAGTCTGTGACTCTACCACTGAGTTACTCCCGCGTTTAACCTCAGCGGGTAAATCCGCTCGTTTTCTGCTGTGCGCGGTGAAGCCGTGCCCTTCCCAAACGTTCTCAAATTCCGGAGAACATGTTCAAACTCTGGAGCCGATGATCAGGATTGAACTGATGACCTCTCCCTTACCAAGGGAGTGCTCTACCAACTGAGCTACATCGGCTTATGAATCACTCCCATTTTCGCCGTCCGGATGCAATACATCCTTGCGCCGCACCCAGCTCTTCACGGCGAACATCCCCAAAATCAGCAGCGTCACCGACCGGATCCGCGGTTCGTCCAAGGTCTTGATCGCAAGCGCCGCAATCGCGGCATACACCAAAAGCGCAAATGCCAATCTTTTCGTCACAACGAATACTGGTGCACAGGGAAGGATTCGAACCTTCGTACCTCGCTAGGAGGGACAGATTTACAGTCTGTTGGCTTTAACCACTCACCCACCTGTGCAGAAATCACCGGCGAATTCCTGTCGAGTCGCCGGAATTCACCGGCGGTGCCAAAACTGCGCTCGGAGGGTTGGTGCTTGCAGCATCAAGGAGCGGAAAAAGAAGCGCACAAATCCTTCAGCGCCATCATCACCGCAACTGGAAAAGCTTCCTTAAGGAGTGCCGCTAGAAACCTGCCAATGCCACGCGCCGCGCAATCTAATGTTCCGGAACTGTGAACGAACCTTGGAGCTGGCGAAGGGATTTGAACCCCTGACCCTCTGATTACAAATCAGATGCTCTACCAGCTGAGCTACGCCAGCTCTGCTGATAGCCGCCGCGGTAACGGCTGCCATCCAGCTCCGGAAGCATGCTCCGCCTGAATCTGCCCGGCTTCTGCCGGGGGCGGATGGTTTCGTCTACCTGAATCTTAAGTGGGTCCGCCGCACCGGTGTGCTGGGCAAGCTGGCCGCCGTGCATCACGAGGCGGACTATCAGCAATTCATCCAGAACACAGGCTTTGAGTTCGAGCGGGACCTCGATCAGGCTGCCTTTGCCGTGCACTACCCAACGGCCGCAAATGGCATACCCAAGACCGAGCTGCGCTTTTCAGAAGTTTTCGTCGGTCGTATCGATGGCTCCAAGCTGCGGGATTACCTGCAACGCCTTTCGACAAAGGTCGAGAATTACAACTCGATCGAGATTTACAGCATTCCGCTTGATGGACGCACGCTGCGTGTGGCGATCCTGGGTGTGGGCCTGGTGGCGGCTTCAAACTATCCCGACCCGCTCTTGATCCGGGGGGTCATCGATCGATCGCGCAAGCTGGCGTCTCCCTTTGGCGGCCCGGCCTTTCTGCGGCGCTATTTCAAAGAAGTCCCGATCGCCAGCCTGGGATGGGCAGTGTTCAACACTGACCCGGGAAATCCTGCCATGCCGCAGAATCTGAGCTTTCTGCTGACCAAACCCGCGGTGCTGGTGGCCTCAGTGCGCTATCTGGGCAGCGTTCATCTGAGAGCGGAAGCCTTCACCGCCAATGATGAAGAAGCGCGCCAGTTGCGCGAGCGGGCAGAAGCATTCCTGAATATCTTCCACTCTGCCGAAGAGAGCGCTGCGCAAGGAACAGATCCTGACGTGAAGGCTTTTTTCAATGGATTGAAAGTTGAGCAGCATCGTAACCGAGCGGTGCTGACGGCAATCCTGCCGGCCGCCTTTCTGCAAAAAGCAATCAGCGAGCCTGCTTCTGAGGCGCCGAATACAAGTCAGCTCGAGCCCCATAGAGATTTGACGCCTTCGAGACAATAAAGGCCGGAAATCGTGTAACTTCGCAAGCGGCGAGGCGTCTGTAGAAGTGGCGCGCAATCGCCACGCGCCGGTTTTTCAGCGCACGATAGAATGGAGTGAGATGAATTCGTTGCCACTTCCCATGGCGGCTTTTTTAGCGGGGCTGGTTTCCTTCCTGTCCCCGTGCGTGTTGCCGCTTGTTCCGGGATACGTTTCGCTGGTATCCGGAGCTGGAGTCGAGGAACTCAAGTCACAGAATGCGCAACTGCTGCGCAAAGTGATGATCAACTCCATCGGCTTTATCCTGGGATTCAGTGTCGTCTTCATCACCCTGGGAGCGATTTCGACCGAGGTCGGGCAATTGTTGGCGCGCTATAAATCCGCGCTGGCGCAGGTGGCCGGAGTGGTCATCATAGTTTTCGGCTTACACCTGACTGGCGTATTCAAAATCAAAGCGCTGTACACCGACGCACGATTGCATAGCCTTAAAGGTGGCAGCACTCCGGTGGGCGCGTTTCTGATTGGATTTGCATTCGCATTTGGCTGGACACCCTGCGTCGGCCCGATCCTGGGCGTGATTCTCACTTTCGCTGCGGCGCAGGATTCGGTGGGCAAGGGCATATTTCTGCTGGCACTGTATTCGCTTGGGCTGGCGGTGCCGTTCCTGCTGACGTCGTTTGGTATCGAGCGTTTTCTGCGCTTTTACAGCCGCTTCCGCTCCCATATGCACGCGCTGGAAGTCGTGAGTGGAGCGCTGCTGATTGCGCTG
This sequence comes from Acidobacteriota bacterium, assembly GCA_003224855.1. Taxonomy (GTDB): domain Bacteria; phylum Acidobacteriota; class Terriglobia; order Terriglobales; family Acidobacteriaceae; genus Gp1-AA142. Next base: position 3,329 of record QHZY01000122.1, read on the forward strand.
GGCGTGCTGCTGGTTATTGGACGGTTCACGCTGATTTCCAACTATCTTTCATTTCTAAACCGGTTTGCGTTATAGGAGCTTGTGTTGAAGCGTGATCCCATCATCATCATCGTTGCGGCCATGGTAGTGACCGCCATGCTGGTCTTTGGCTTTCACATGTCACGCCGCCAGTCAGACCAGGCGCGGCTTGAGGGATCCAATCTGCAGGGCAAACCGGCGCCGGACTTCGAACTGCAGACTCCGGATGGCAAGACCCTGCATCTTTCGGATTTCCACGGCAAAGGCGTGTTACTCAATTTTTGGGCGACCTGGTGTGTGCCGTGCAAAGTCGAGATGCCGTGGTTTGTCGAACTGCAGAAGCAATATGGGCCACAAGGACTGCAGGTGCTGGGAGTCGCAATGGATGACGCCAACCCCGAAGACATCGCTAAATTCGCCAAAGAACTGGGCGTGAACTATCCGATAGTAATTGGGAAAGAGGCAGTGGGAGACGCGTACGGGGGAATTCCATTCTTGCCCGCTACCTTCTACGTCGGCCGCGACGGTAAAGTGGTGGACAAAATCTACGGACTGAAAAGCCGCAGCGACATTGAAGACGACGTCAAAAAGTCACTAGCCCAGGGTCAGATTTCACAAGCGCAATCGCAAAAACCGTCGCAAAATTAATCCCGTGCGATCAAAACGAAAATCTAGAATCCATCCCTGGCAATCAGCCCTGTTCGCGATGGTGGCGTGGCTCGCTTTCGCGCAGGATGACATTCCAGGAAAGAAAATTCCCTCAGTAACCATGTCCGCGCCCGAAATTGTGTCTATTACGCGCGGAAAACCGGGAACGGTGTCTCTCCATTTCCGGGTTGAGCGGGGATTCCACGTGAACTCCAACAAGCCGAAATCGGAATTCCTGATTCCTACCGCGCTGAAGGTCAATCCTCCGACTGACATCATCATCGGCAAGGTGAGCTATCCGGCGGGAGAGGATAAAAGCTTTCCATTCTCACCTGACGAAAAATTGAATGTTTACACCGGCGATTTTTCGGTCGATGTTGTAGTGCGCCCGCTGGCCAGTGTGATTGCAGGCAAGTATGCGGTGCACGGGGAACTCAAATACCAGGCGTGTGACAACGCGGCTTGCTATCCGCCGAAAAAAATTCCGGTCGATTTCCAGGTAAAAGTGGTGAAGGGCGCAGCGCCGGTTCGGCGCAATCCCAGGCAGAGCCCGCATATACACAGCTAGATTAAGGCAGTCGTTGCTAAGCCGGGCGAGCACGCCTGGCCTCCATTCGGTCACAATGTTTTGTTGCTAAGCCGGGCGACCACGCCCGGGATCCACTGGAGCTTTCTTCTCGATCTTCGCCCAGGTATCTTTCAGCGCGACTGTGCGGTTGAAAACGGGGTGGCCAGGCTTTGAGTCAGGATCGGCGCAGAAATATCCCAGGCGCTCAAACTGGTATCTGGCGCCCACTTGCGGGGTTGCAAGCGAGGGCTCCAGCTTGGCTTCGCGAATTATCTCCAGCGAGTTTGGGTTCAGATTGGAAGTGAAATCTTTTCCAAGCTCGACCTGATTCGGGTCTTCTTTAGTGAACAGCGTCTCGTAAATGCGCACCTCAGCATCGACCGCATGCGCTGCTGATACCCAATGGATGGTGGACTTCACCTTTCGGCCATCGGGCGCATTGCCGCCGCGCGTGGCAGGATCGTAACTGCAATGAACTTCCAGCACTTCGTCTTTTTCGTTTTTCACAACGCTGGTGCAGGTGATCAGATATCCGTAGCGCAGCCTGACTTCGCGCCCTGGCGATAACCGGTAATACTGTTTGGGAGGATTTTCCCGAAAGTCATCCTGCTCGATGTAGAGCACGCGCGAGAATGGCACCTTTCGGATTCCTGCGCTCGCGTCTTCAGGATTGTTGATCGCGTCCAGTTCGTCTACTTTGTGTTCCGGATAGTTGTCGATAACCACCTTCAATGGGCGGAGAACGGCCATGGCCCGCGGAGCACGCTTGTTAAGGTCCTCGCGCACGAAATGCTCAAGCATAGCGAGCTCGATGCTGCCGTTGGTTTTTGAAACCCCAATCGAGTTGCAGAAATTACGGATCGCTTCCGGCGTGTATCCCCGGCGGCGAATGCCAGAGATGGTCGGCATGCGTGGATCGTCCCATCCGTTAACGTGCCTCTCTTCCACCAACTGCAGCAGCTTGCGTTTGCTGAGCAGGGTGTAAGTCAGGTTGAGCCGGTCAAACTCAATCTGCCGTGAAGGAAAGATTCCCAGCTGCTCAATGAACCAGTTGTACAGCGGACGATGGTCCTCGAACTCGAGCGTACACATCGAATGCGTAACTTTTTCGAGCGAATCCGACTGGCCGTGCGCGTAGTCGTACATGGGATAGATGCACCACTTGTCCCCGGTCCGATGATGGTGTGCATGCAAAATGCGATACATCACCGGATCACGCAGGTTCAGGTTGGGCGACGCCATGTCGATCTTCGCCCGCAGGGTGCGTGATCCGTCGGGAAACTCGCCGCGCTTCATGCGTTCGAACAGGTCAAGATTCTGCTCTACGCTTCGATCACGATGCGGACTGTTCCTGCCCGGCTGGGTCAGCGTGCCTCGATACTCGCGAATCTGGTCGGCTGATAGATCATCGACGTATGCTTTGCCGGCTTTGATCAGCTGCACGGCCCACTCATAAAGCTGATCGAAATAGTCCGATGCATAAAACAGGCTGTCCCACTGAAAGCCCAGCCATTTCACGTCCTGCTGAATCGACTCCACATACTCCGTTTCTTCCTTGGATGGATTGGTATCGTCGAAACGGAGATTGGTATGGCCCTTGAACTCGTCCGCCAGGCCGAAATCAAGGCAAATGGCCTTTGCGTGGCCTATGTGGAGATATCCATTGGGCTCAGGAGGAAAACGGGTCTGAACACGCCCCTGATATTTGTTGGTCTTTAGATCTTCGAGAATGATCTCGCGAATGAAGTTCGAAGTAATTGGCGCTTGCTCTGTCATGTTCTTCTAGATTAACGCAATCGCCGTGATCCCCGTCCGCTTAACGCACCCCTGAGAATGTGCATCGAGACCGCGAATACCGGTTGCACGCGCCCCGGAAGCTTTCGTCGTGCTGGATGACAAAAACGAAGCAGAGAAGTCAGCCGAGCTCTGGCGATTCATTCCCCGGGGCCTTCAAGACCTAATAAAGATAAAGAGAAGTCTTGCCGCAGTGCGTAAAGCGAAGAGAGCGGCATAACTTTCGACCCTAGTTATCCAAATAAACAGAAAGGCAGGCGAGGCCCCCGCGCCGCACCCGCGCACCACACTCAAGTGGTCACTCAGTTCATGGTCAGCACTGCGCGGAAGCGCGCCTTGCCGCTCATCATCTGCTCAAATGCCTCCGCGACCTTTTCCAGCGGGAACTTCTCAATCATAGGACGCACACCAGTGAGCATGCTGAACTGCAAGGTGTCTTCGGAATCTTTTGCGGTTCCCGAAGGCCATCCGCGCACTTCGCGTCGCGCCAGGATCAACTGTATCGGAGTGATGGCCAATGGATCAGGTCCCGCACCCACAATCAGGAGCTTTCCACTGGGGGCTAAGCCGTCAACCATTTCCGTCATGGCCTTTGAATCTGGCGCCGTGGCCAGGATCACTTTTGCGCCGCCAAGCTTCTTCAGCGCTTCCGCCGGGGCAATGCTGCTGTTATCGATATAGTCGTGCGCGCCCAGCCGTTTGGCCAATGCTTCTTTATCGCGCCCGCGGCCGATGGCAATGGTGCGAAAACCCATTTGCCGCGCGTACTGAATTCCCAGGTGCCCCAATCCGCCAATTCCCTGCACCGCAACCGTATCGCCTGCTCGGGCGCCCACGTTGCGTAGCGCATTGAAAACCGTTATGCCCGCACAAAGCAGGGGGGCGGCCTGTTCTGCCGGCAGATCATCCGGAATGGCTGCTACGGCTTCGGCGGGCGCAATCATGTATTCGCCATAGCCGCCGTCGAAGCTGATGCCGGTGATCTTCTCGTTCTGACAGACAATGAAATCCCCGCGCCTGCAGGGATCGCAGACGAAGCAATGGCCACCATGCCAGCCAACTCCCACCCGCTGCCCGTGTTTCCACTGAGTGACGTCGGCGCCAATCGCATCGATCCGCCCCGCGATCTCATGCCCGGGCACTCGCGGGTACTGCAAACCCGGGAAGAGCCCTTCTTTAGTCAATACGTCGCTGTGACAGATTCCACAGGCCTCAACCTTTATCCCCACCTGTGTGCGCCCCGGTTCCGGCACCGGCCGCTCGACAATTTCGAAGTCTCCACCTGGCTTGCTTACCTGCACCACTTTCATGCGTTCCTCACTATCTTGCGGAAGTTATAGGGCGTTAGATGTAGAACGAAATAGCAGGATGCAGATCACCGAGAAAATGATTTTCTCTGTGAACTTTGTGTTTTCCTCTACTGCTACTGCCTGCGCACGCTCACATAGAGTACCGGCATCATCACCAGGGTCACGACCATCGAGACGGTAAGTCCTCCAATCACCGCAATTGCCAGTGGCTTCTGCAGTTCAGCTCCTGATCCCAGGGCCAACGCGAGCGGCAGCAGTCCAAAGAGAGTACACAACGTAGTCATCAGGATGGGGCGCAAGCGAATGCGTCCCGCTTCAACCAGGGCATCTGTCAATGAAAGCCTTCCTTCCAGGCGTTCAAAGTATTCGAAAAGAATAATTCCGTTCTTCACCACCAGTCCCACCATCAGAATAATTCCCATGAATGAAGAAACATTCAGCGGGGTGCCCGTCAGCAGCAGCAGGAAGAATACGCCGATCATGGAAAGCGGCGCCGCTGAAACAATGATCAATGCCGGCAAGAACGCGCGAAATTGGATTACCAGCACCGTGAACACCGCCGCCAGCGCCAATCCAAGTACCGTAAGCAGATCGTGAAATGAGCTTTGCTGGCTCTCGTACTGTCCGCCGATCTCATAGGTGTAGCCGACCGGCAACTTCGCCGAGGCCATGATCTTCTTGACGTCTCCGATCGCGCTGCCCAGGTCACGATTTTCGAGCCGCGCAGTCACAACTACCATCAGCCGCTGATTTTCGCGCAGCAGTTCATTCTGCCCGCGATCGCGGGTAATGGTTCCCAGCGACTCCAAACGCACCACCTGACCAGCGGTGGTCAGGATCGGATACTGCCGGATGTTCTGCTCCTGGTAACGAAAGTCGTCGGGATAACGAACGCGAATCGGAATCAGCCGGTCAGAGCGGCGCAGCTCGGTAGACGAATCGCCCAGCAATCCAGCACGCAACTGCTGCGAAACCTGATCCACTGTGAGTCCAGCATGCGATGCCCGCACCGGATCGACATTCACCAGCAGCTCTGGATTACCGCGTCGCGGTCCTTTGAAGTCTACGAGTCCTGAAATCTTCTGTATTTCGGGCGCTAGCTGGTCGGCGATCTTGTTGAGCTCATCGCTGTTGCTTCCGAAAATCTTGACTTCGACCGGTTCGGGCGAGCCTTCGAGATCACCCAGCATGTCTTGCAATATTTGCACGAATTCAACGTCGACTCCGGGGACGCTCCTGGTTATCTGCTCGCGCAGGTCCTCGATCACTTCTTCTGCCGACCGCTTCCGCTGTCCGGCCGGCTTCAACTTGACAAGTATGTCGCCCTTATTCTGTTCGGTCGCG
>QHZY01000123.1 GCA_003224855.1 Acidobacteriota bacterium
CCCGCTTCAGGCAGCGCGAATGCCTGCGTCCCAGGGCAAATGTTGCTGCATGTCACAGGTGATACCGGCAAACAGCTGTTCATCTGTAACACCGCCCTTGATGGTTGGGTGATGGTGAACGACGATAGCGCCACCGCCGCTACCGCCAATGCCTACACCGATTCCAAAGTAGCGGCGGAAGCCAGCGCAAGAAGCGCAGCCGACAGTGCCGAAGCTGCTGCTCGAACTCAGGGTGACGCGGATACGCTTTCAACGGCGAATACCTTCACCACCAATGCTGTCGCGACCGAAGCGGCAGCCCGCACGCTTGGTGACACAGCCGCCGTAGCCTCAGCTAACGGCTTCACCAGTGCAGCAGTTTCTGTGGAAGCAACAGCACGGGTGCAAGGCGATGCCGACACGCTCGCCGCCTCGAAGACATATTCCGACACAGGTCTCGCGCTCAAGGCCAATCTGGCTGGTGGCAATAATTTCAGCGGCGACCAGAGCATCACCGGCAATGCTACGCTCAATGGCACGTTGACCCTCCCCGCCGTAGGACTGGGGCCTTCAGCTTCTCAGGCCTTGGAGTTGGCAGGTAAGGACGCCGGCAATCAGCCCAATCTATTCCGCTGGTTCGTAAACAATACCGGCAGCCTGGATCTTTTCACCGCCAGCGGCGGCAACCCCGCACAGGCGAGCGGGCTTTTGATCGGCCCTGACGGAAAGATCACTTTCGCATCTGGACAAACCTTCCCCGGCACCCAGAACGCACTAACGGCCGGAGCCGGAATCGACATCACTGGAAACACGATCAGCAACACTGGTGTCCTCTCCGTCGCAGGAGACGGGAGCACCATCACAAACGGCGGAACCGCTCAGAACCGGACTTTGTCCGTGGGCGCAATAGCGGAATCACAGGTCACCGGGCTGACGACTGATCTCAGCAATGAGACTACCGCCCGCATCGCGGCCGATACCGCGGAAGCATTGGCACGCGCTTCGGCCGACACTACTCTGCAGGGCAACATCGCCGCAGAAACGACTCGGGCCACAAGCGCGGAGACCGCACTGCAGGGCAATATCGATACCGTCAGTGCAGCTGCCGCTAAACTTGCCGGCAATAACCAGTTCACGGGCAGCAATACATTTACCGGACCCAAGGTGGATCTCAGCGGCGCGGCAGCTACCCTTCCAGTGCAGACCACGATGACCGCGCCTCCCGCCTCAGGCAGCGCGAATGCCTGCGTCCCAGGGCAAATGTTGCTGCATGTCACAGGTGATACCGGCAAACAGCTGTTCATATGTAACACCGCCCTTGATGGTTGGGTGATGGTGAATGACGATAGCGCCACCACCGCTACCGCCAATGCGTACACCGATTCCAAAGTAGCGGCGGAAGCTGCAGCACGATCCTCAGCCGACAGTGCCGAAGCTGCTGCTCGAACTCAGGCTGACGCGGATACGCTTTCAACGGCGAATACCTTCACCACCAATGCTGTCGCGACCGAAGCGGCAGCCCGCGCGCTTGGAGACACAGCGGCGGTAGCCTCAGCTAACGGTTTCACCAGTGCGGCAGTTTCCGCGGAAGCAACAGCACGGGCGCAAGGCGATGCCGACACGCTCGCCGCCTCGAAGACATATTCCGACACAAGTCTCGCGCTCAAGGCCAATCTGGCTGGTGGCAATAATTTCAGCGGCGACCAGAGCGTTACCGGCAATGTAACCGTTAAAGGCACGTTGAGCCTTCCGGCCGCAGGACCGGGCCCTTCAGCTTCTCAGCCCTTGGAATTGTCAGGAAACGACGCCAGCAATCAGCCGAATCTATTCCGCTGGTTCGTAAACAATAGCGGCAGCCTGGATCTTTTCACCAGCATTGGCGGCAACCCGGTACAGGCAAGCGGGCTTTTGATCGGCCCCGACGGAAAGATCACCTTCGCTACCGGACAAACCTTCCCTGGTACCCAAAGCGCGCTAACGGCCGGAACCGGAATTGATATTACTGGATCCACCGTGAGCAACACTGGCGTCCTCTCCGTGGCAGGGGACGGGACTACCATTACCAACGGCGGAACCGCTCAGAACCGGACTTTGTCGGTCGGCGCAATCGCGGAATCACAGGTCACCGGGCTGACCACAGATCTGAGTAATGAAACCGCAGCCCGCATTGCCGGCGACGCGTCAACTCTCACCTCTGCCAATCAGTTCGCTACCAGCGCAGTTTCTGCTGAAGCGGTTTTGCGGGCTACCGGCGACGCCGCCACCCTGGCTTCGGCTAACGGTTACACCGACGGCCAAGTCGCAACAATCAACAGCAGTCTGGCTGGGAAAGCCAACCTCTCTGGCGGCAATGATTTCATCGGTAATCAAACAGTGGCTGGCAATGTGGCGGTCAACGGTAGTGAATCCATAAACGGCACCTTAAGTCTGCCGCCGGTGCAGACCAACCCGGGCACGCCGTCTGCTTCGCAGGTACTAAATCTCTCTGGCTGGGACGGAACCAATCCCGCCGTTTTCCAGTGGTTGGTAAACAACAGCGGCAAGCTCGACCTTTTCACCGGGACCGGCGGCAACACGGCACAGGCGAGCGGCCTGCTGATCGGGCCTGATGGAAAGATTACCTTCGCTAGCGGACAGACCTTCCCTGGCACTCAGAACCTGACCGCGGGCACCGGTATCAGCCTGGTCGGAGATGCCATTACGAACACAGGTGTACTGAGCTTCAACGCGCGGAATGGCGCGGTGAGCCCAGCGTCCGGGGATTACAGCTTCGGCCAGATTTCCGGCAGCATCAGCCCAGGCCAAGTCAGCGCTGGAACCTACACAATTGACATCAACGGCAGCGCGACCTCTGCGGGCACCGCTGCCCTGGCGGCCAACGCTACCAATGCAGCGAATTCAGCGCTGTTGAATGGCGAGGCGCCTGCTACTGCCGCCACAGCCAACACCATCGCAGCACGCGATGCCAGTGGTGACCTGTTCGCCAACGTGTTCCATGGCAGCGGCGCTTCGCTCACCAACATTCCCAGTTCGGCTCTACCTGGAAACGTCGCCTACACGGATGCAGCCAACGTTTTTAGCCAAACTCAGACTCTGGGCCCGCTCAGCAACGCAGCCTCGCAGCCGTCAAATTTCTTCCGCCTTAATGCGCTCGATGGCAGCAGCACATCGCAATCAGCGCAACTGCAGGCCAAAGCCGACGGCAGCCTCAGCTTCCAGTTCGGACCGACCTCCGGGCCGATCGCCGAGAAGTTGTCGATCGACAACACCGGTCTAATCACATTCGCACCTGGACAGACCTTCCCCGCCATCGCCAACACTGGCGTGCTCTCATTCAACGGACGCAACGGCTTGGTCACGCCGCTTGCCAACGACTACTCCTTCGCGCAGTTGAGCGGAACCGACTCCGCCACCAGCAACCTCGTCTACAACAACCAGGCCAACACCTACACGGCAGGCAGCAAGCAGACGTTCAAAGCATCCGCTACCCTCGCTGGACTGAGCTTTGATGGCGGCGTCGCCACTGATCCAACCACGCTGGCTTCAGGCGACACCTGGTTCAACACCGCGGCCAGCCATCTGAAGTTCTTCGATGGCACGACCACAAAGACGCTGGCGTTCACCACCGATATCGCGGCCGGCACTGTAACCGGTACCGGCCTGACTTCTGGCCAGCTGATCGTGGGCGCGGGCGGCATCAGCATAGCGACCGGCAACTTGACCGGCGAAGTCACCACCAGCGGATCAACTGCGGCAACCTTGGCCGCCACCATCAGCTCCGCTCACACCTTCAGCAATGCTGCCAATGCATTTAGCGGCAGCGGCGCCGGCTTGAGCAACGTAAACGCCGCAACCCTCGGCGGCCTGTCCTCCTCGGCATTCGCACAGTTAGGCACAAACAATGTGTTCACCGGCAGCGTTACTGCCAGCAGCTTCAGCGGCAATGGAGCCAACCTGACTGCCTTGAATGCAAGCAGTGTCTCCACTGGAACTATGGCGGACGCTCGCCTGTCGACCAATGTGGCGCTGTTGAACGCGGCGAATAGTTTCACCAACACTACAGGCAACACCTTCGCGGGCACGACGACGCTGGGCAACACCGGTGCCGGATCCGGAGGACTGTTAATTCCTCCTTCCGCCAATGGTGCGCAAAAGGCCTCCTTCCCATTCGACATGGAAGCCACAAATACCGGAAACAATGTTCACCTTTTCAGGATTGTGGCTCAGGACGGCACGACCCCGAACTGGAACTTCCAGTTCTGTAACAGTGCGCCTTGCACCCCAACTGCAGATGGACTGTCGATCGCTGGCAGCACCGGCCTTATCACCTTCGCCCCAGGCCAGACTTTCCCTGGCGCAGGCACCGGAACCGTGACCCAGGTCAGCACCGGAGCGGGATTGACCGGCGGACCGATCACTACTACCGGCACGATCTCAATTCCCAATGCCGGTGTCACCAATGCCATGCTGGCAAACAGCTCAGTTACGGTGACCGCAGGTACTGGTTTATCGGGTGGCGGTTCAGTGGCCCTGGGTGGGACGGTTACTCTCAACAACTCGGGCGTGACCAGCCTCACGGGCACAGCGAATCAGGTAAGCGTTAGTGCGGCTACCGGTGGCGTAACGTTGTCGCTGCCGGCCACTATTAATGTCAACACTTCCGGCAACGCCGCAAGCGCTACTACCGCAGGTGTCGCCACAACCGCGGGTAACGTTACGGGCATAGTTGCAGTCGCGAACGGCGGAACTGGAGTCAACTCCACCAACACCGCAGCCAACCAGGTCTTCGCATCCCCGAGCGGCGCGAGCGGCGCACCTACATTCCGCGCAATGGCGACGGCTGATTTGCCGGCGAATCAAACCACTCGGACGATCTGCTACGTCGCAGGCGCTGACAACAACGCTACAGCGCTCGATACAACTTTCAGCCAGAAGAGCTTCTTCGCAAACCTGATTGGTCCCATGACCGCAGTTAACCTCCGCTGCCAGACCGACGCGGGAACTGCGACCATCCAGATCAATAAGAACGGCGGCGCTGCAGGAACATTATCGAACGCTCTGAACTGCACTACCACGTTCGGGGCGAACGCGGGCAGCTTCAACGTGACTTCTATCGCACTCAATGACGCACTCGACCTCAGCATTACCACTACAACCGGGGCCAAGCGTGTTACAGCGTGCCTCTCGGCGACGGTGAACTAATGAAGCGCGCACTGCAATTCGCTCTTGGCCTCCTTCTCGCCCTCGCCCTGAAAGGGGTGGCGATGGCGCAGACTGCCACCCTGATGACCGACCAGGCCGACTATGCGCCGGACTCGATCGTTACCATCAGCGGTTCGGGATGGCAGCCGGGCGAAATTGTCACTCTGAGTTTGGTCGAGTCGCCGCTGGTTGATACCCACCCCGACCTGTACGCAACCGCCGACCAGAATGGAAACATTTTTAACAATCAGTTCTCTCCCGACGACCACGATGGGGATATTAAGTTCACGCTCATTGCCACCGGGCAGACCTCAGGATTGCAGGCGCAGACCACGTTCACCGATGCGATCACGCTCGACTCGGTAACGGTCGGTACTCAAGCCGGCGTACTGACGACAGGAGTGGCCGGGAGTGCGACGTACCCAGTCTGCGTCGACGATCACGGAAACAGCAGCACTATCTCGTTCTCGGTTAATTCTGCTTTGCCCAGTGGTGTAACAGCCAGTTTTTCGCCAGCCAGCATTACTAACCCGCCAGTCTGCCCAGCGAATGCAACGACACTGACTCTGACCACCACCGCGGCAGCGGCTGCAGGCACGTTTTCCTTTACAGTACGGGCAACTGGCGGCGGAACTGTTCAGACTACCGGCACGCTCCTGATCTCCGCACCAGCGTCGAAATTGGTCTTTACGAGCGCTCCTGTGACCGTTAACTCAGGAGTATGCTCGACCGCGCTGACAATCGAGTCCCGTGATACTGCGGGCAACACGGCTAACGTGAGTGCCACAGAAACGCTGACGGCCTCGGCAAGTCCGTCAGCCGGCGCTTCCTTCTATACCAACAACACTTGCACAACCGCTGTAACCGGCTCGAATTTGAACATCCCCGGCGGCTCAAATACCGTAACCTTCTTCTTCAAGGACACAACAGCTGGCTCGGTAACCATCACCGTAACCGGCACCGGCGCGTTCACAGCGAATGGCGCAAACGCGGCCACCCAGACAGAAACAGTAATCGCTGCAGTCGTGCGCCGCGGACAAACCATCGTCGCGACTCTACTTCTGAACGAGCGCACATCACTCGCGCTCAACCGGGACTGAATTTATGAAAGATATCACCAACTCCAATGGTCACGAGCTCAATCCCGTCCCCGGCGAATTCGCCGGTATGTATCGAGCGGGATACGAAGCTGGTTACGCCAGCGGACGCGAAATGGGTTTTAAAGAGGGCTACGCCGCGGTCCAGCAGCACAGTAGTGCGGTGACACCTGTCGCTGGAGGAAAAACAGCCTCCAAGCCAGGACCGCGGCGGATGCTCGTCGGCATGCCTTGCCCAAAATGCAGGATTTATCTGCACACCGGCGATTCAACCTGCCCTAGTTGCGGTCTCCCCCAAAAAGACGAAATGCCGGTTCCGCGCAGTTGAATCGCACGGAACTATTGCGAAGAAGTTCGAAACAACGGTACGGAGGAAATCTCATGCTTCGTAGTTCTAAATACGCGCTGATTGCGGCCAGCCTGCTGTTGCTTTCCGCGGCTTCATTTGCCCAGGCCAGCAACAGCTATGACGTCAATCTCAGCGGTGAAAGCGCAGTCAACCAATGCTCGGTCGGCGAACCGGTAGTGCTCAGCGGCAACGTGCACGTCAGCTACGCGGTGACCAACGACAATGGCGTGAACCATTACGCCATCACCGCCGCCGATGACCTGACTGCAGTCGGCCAAAAGACGGGCGCAGCTTATGTAGCCGGCGACTCCGACGATTACAGCTCGAACAATGACGATCCCTCAGCCGACGTTACGGTTGAGCTCAAGTCAGATTTGAAGGCCCAGGGCGCAGCTGCCGGCATGACGCTGGTCCAGGCGCTGCACATCGTGGTGGACACCATGGGCAATATCAGCGCGCAGGTCGTAAGCAACACCACCACTTGCGGCAATTAGTGCTGCTAACTTCGGGAACGGCACGGCTTCAGCCGTGCCGGAAAGAGCATGAGAACGAGGGGCTTTAGCCCCTGCAGAAAATTAATGGGAGAAAAGAAAATGCTTCATCGTAAGAAGTTCGCAATACTGATTCTGGTATCAGCAGTGTTGGCGTTAACCGCGCCGTCAGCCTTCGCGCAGGCTATGGTGACCGATACGCCGATCACCGACACCATCATCAACAACAAATGTAATGGCGAGGACATCTTGCTGAACGGCACATTGCACCAGGAGATGAACTTCAACACTACTCCCAATGGCAACACTCACAGTTCCTTCGATGCCACCCTCCATCTGAACGGCTATGGGGGGACCTCGGGGGCGCTTTACGTCGCCAAAGAGAGCACCCACAATGAAACCAACACCAAAGGGATTGCGCAAGAGCAGTCTTTCGGGACCAAGATCAAGCTGGTTTCTCAGGGACCCGCGCCCGACATGGTAGATCGCGCCACCCTGCACGTTGTGATCGACAGCAACGGCTCCGTGAAGCAGGACATTTCGAAGCACGAAATAAACTGTAAGTAGAAGCGCTCCGTGGCGGCAGGAATGAAAATCATCTCAGTTGCGGGTTAGCGGCTGGTCTTCCCGCCGCTGCCGGTTCACGCAACTGCTTTGTCGCCGCCCGTGCTTTCACCATTGGCTTTCGACTCCGCTTCAACTCTTATCGCTTCTGGTCTTTTCCTTTCGGTTGCGGGCTCGCCAATGTGAAGATTGACCGCTTCCTGTAACTGCTTCATAAGCGACCGAAGCGCTTGATCACCGGCATCCAGACTGGCTCGCATGGCGGTGCTGGCCTGCATGGCCTCTTCATACGCGGCCCGAGCTTGCGTTAAATGATGCACGTTTTCCATGAAGGCAGTTGCCGATTTGGTGAATTTGTCCATCGCCTGGCTGTAGCTCGACATCGTTGTAGGTGTTTGCATACGGACGTCCTTCCACATTATTGCCTGCTCCTCTGGGTGCTGACTTATAAAGGGTATTTGAAACGTATACTACGATCCACAGAGTTTTGCATCTGGCGGGGAGGGGCGCCAGGCGCTGCCGGCAAAGGGTTGGTAGCAGCTTCGCTCAGTTTGAGCTGGGAGGGCGCAACACGCCTTCCGTAGTGATCCGTGTGGCCTTGCAGATCTCGGTAGCAATCTTTTCCGCCGCGTCCGGAGCTTTGTTGGGCTCGTCGGCTGACATCACCTTGCTGGCAGCCAGGGTAAAGAGCAGGGCATCTTCCTGCCGGTCAAAATAAAGGACCACCTGACTCGCTGCCATAAATCCTCCCGGATGGGTCTAGGGAATAATAGGACGAGTCGACCAGGAATTCAGGTCACTCTCTTGATGCCCTCCACCTAAAGTGCTTACGGCCGGGGACGGTGGCCCCTCTCTCATCGGGTGCCCCAGGTCTCGCCGCCTTTGCGAGACCTGGGAACTGATTCAACGATCCCCATTTCATAACCTTCCGCCCCCAGCACCTTTTTCCTCCCCACTTAACAGAAGATCGCCCTTTCCCACAGCCTTTCCACAGCCCATTGGCTCTGCTATCTTTCTTTCCGCCCGCCTCTGGCCCACAATTCCTGCGGACGACTCCCACCCGAATGGCTAATCCCGGAGACTTCGCTTACACCCTCAAGCAGCAGGCCGACATCGTTCGGGTGGTGGGCGACTATGTGAAGCTGAAAAAATCCGGAGCCCAGAACTACTCCGGGCTTTGCCCCTTTCACAGCGAAAAAACGCCGTCGTTCAACGTCCACCAGACCCGCCAGTTCTTCTATTGTTTCGGGTGCGGCGCCAAGGGAGACATCTTCAGCTTCGTCCAGAAACTTGAGAACATCAGCTTCCCGGAAGCGGTGCGCGCGGTCGCTCAGAAATTCAACATTCCGCTTCCGAAAGCCACCTTCAGCAGTCCGGCTGAGGCGCATGAAGCAAAGCTGCGCGGGGAACTGCTTGAAGTTCACGAGCGCGCCACCGCATTTTTCCAGGAGTGCCTGCGTCGCGCCGAGGGCGCCCATGCCAGGCAGTATCTCTCATCTCGCGGCCTCGATGAGGAAACCATCCGCACCTTCCGCATCGGCTATGCACCGGAGTCAGGTTTTCTACTTCGCGACCGCCTGAAAGGCGAATTTCCTGAAGAAGTCCTGCGCCAAAGCGGCCTTTTCTCCTGGAAGGAAGAACAGCAGATTGCTCGCGCCGGCCGCAATGACTCGGTTCGCAACGACGATACGAAGGGCGGACCACCGGTTTCCGTCATTTACTCCAAATTTCGCAACCGCATCATCTTCCCTATCGCCAGCGAATCCGGCAAAGTGATCGCATTCACCGGACGCACGCTTTCGAGCGACGAAAAAGCCGGCCCAAAGTATCTCAACTCATCTGAAACTGCCATCTACTCGAAATCACGAGTACTCTTCAATCTCGACCACGCTAAAGAAGCCATTCGTAAACTCGATTACGCCATCCTGGTGGAAGGCCAGATGGACTGCATCTCGGTTTACGCGGCAGGATTTCACAATGTAATCGCCAGCTCCGGTACAGCATTTACGGAACTTCAGGCAAAGCTGTTGGGACGCTTCGGCAAGAACGTAGTGGTCAATTTTGATCCCGACACCGCCGGCGCCCGCGCCACCGAGCGCACGCTGGGATTGCTGGTCGAAGAAGAATTCCACATCCGCGTCCTGACCCTTGAGGGCGGATTCGACCCGGACCTGTTTATTCGCCGTAAAGGGAAAGATGCCTATTCGCAGGCGCTCAAGAACTCGCAGCGATATTTCGATTACCTGATTGAACGCGCGCGTGCCCAGTTTCCGCCCAAATCAGCCGAAGCCAAGGTTAAAGCGCTGAATTATCTGCTGCCACATATTCAGCGCGTTCCCAGCCGCATCGTTCGCGATGAACTGGCGCGCGACATCGCCCAGAAACTGGCGATCGACTCGGGACTGCTGCGGCAGGAACTGAAGCACGTAGCCGCGAACCGTTCCGCCGCCACCATCAAAAGCCCCGCAACCGTTCAGATTACTGACGCTGAAAAGATTCTCATTCGGGCTCTGGTTTCGCCGGACGTTCTGAACGAAGGCGGCTTCGATCCGCTTCGTCAGGCACGTTATGTATTAGAAACCGAGCGGGTTCATGAAGGCCTGTCAACCGAGGCCCTATTTCAGCTGCTGCTCGCCACCGAACTTGAGGAGTTCGATCCGATCCATCTCGATGTTTCGGAGGCCGACCGTGCCCTGTTGGCAACAGTTCTGCTCACAGACGACGAGCCGCTGACCTCCGTTCAGCTGGAGGGCGCCGTGCGAGCTCTTAAACGCATCCAAATTCGTCGCAAGCTCGAACAATTGCAGCTGCAACTGCAATCACGCGGCTTGCAATCCTCCGAGATGCAGGGCCTTTTGCAGGAAAGGATGCGCCTTAAGAAAGAACTTATGGGCCTGGGAAGCGAAGAAAGCGCCGCCCGCTCCGCGTGAGCAATGTGTTGGTAAGAATGTTCGCTATAAGACTCGCGGA
>QHZY01000267.1 GCA_003224855.1 Acidobacteriota bacterium
CACAACTGCGGTCCACTCCGGCGAAAATGAAATGCTGGTACGGGTGGTTGATCCTCCCATGGACGAGGTGGAGAACCGGGCGTTGTTTCCGGAGATGATGTACAACGAAATCCCACACGGCAAGCAGAATTGGTACGTACAGAACTCTGGCATCTGGCAAGGCGTACGTATCGAGTTGTGCCCCAGTTTGTATATAGAACGCATCGATGTCGTTCCCAAGGTAACCGGGGAACTCGAGATCCTTGCTCGGCTTGCGGGAGTGGCGCTCACTGCGGAAAAAGGCGCTATTCTCGCCAATGAAACGCTGTATCTTCAAATTCACGATACAAACGGACGTCGCGTTTTCGAGCAACGAACTCCTCTGGATTCCTCTTCGCACAACGTGCGCATTCGTGGGATGGTTTCGAGCCCACGCTTGTGGTCGCCGGAAAATCCCGCGCTCTACATACTGGAAGCCGAATTGAGCGGACCAGTTCGTTATCGACGTCGTGCTCGTTTCGGATTCAGATCCTTTGACGCACGCGAGGGCAAGCTTTACCTGAACGGCAAACCTTTTCAGATCATCGGCGCCTTGGACCAGGATTTCTATCCGGAAACAATCCACACTCCAACCTCGCTGGAATACGTACGCGACATGATGAGTAAGGCCAAGCGTCTGGGCATCAACCTGCTTCGCTGCCATCTCAAAGTTGCTCACCCTGTTTACCTCAACGTTGCGGACGAACTTGGGATGCTGATT
Source organism: Acidobacteriota bacterium (assembly GCA_003224855.1). Taxonomy (GTDB): domain Bacteria; phylum Acidobacteriota; class Terriglobia; order Terriglobales; family Acidobacteriaceae; genus Gp1-AA142. The sequence goes on from QHZY01000267.1 coordinate 740, forward strand.
TGGACCGAACTGCCGTCATGGAGCGACGCTTGGTTCCCCTCAGACCATTTTTCGAACATGGCTGCGATCAGGGCTGACCGAATGTTTTGGGAGATTTTGATTCGCGACTGGAATCACTGCTGCATCGTGATTCAGTCGATTATGAATGAGTCCTGGGGCATCAATCTCGACGACGCTTCGCAACGTGAATGGCTCCGAGGCACTTTCGATCGAATAAAGGAACTGTTGCGACCGCTTGGCCGATTAGTTGTGGATAACAGCGCTTGCGAAGGAAATTTTCACATAAAGACCGATATCGAAGACTTTCATCAGTACTACTCTATGCCTGATCACATGGAGAAATGGGACAAATGGCTGGCCGAATTGGCCTCCCGTCCGAATTGGACATTTAGCCCGTACGGCGACGCCGTGCGCACAGGGCAAGAGCCGCTGCTGGTTTCCGAATTTGGCAACTGGGGGCTCCCCAAATTGCCTCAGGAACAGCCATGGTGGTTTGAAGTTTCATTTGGCGAACGGGGGGTCACCAGACCTGCCGGCGTGCTGAATCGTTTTCATGAGTACGGCTTTGACACCATGTTCGAAAGCTTCAATGATTTGGCCGAAGAAACCCAACGGCATCAGTTCATTTCACTGAAGTATGAAATCGAAAGCATCCGTTCCGCTTTTCATCTCGCATTTCAGCAGCGTGGATTTGAATGGCGCGCGCGTTCGTTGGTCGACAAATTCGGGAGAAACTGGCTCGTTTGTAATTACCTGCGAAATCAAGCCTGGGTCCGTAACACAATTGCCGCCAATACGCCTGTCGCTTCCAAAAGTGGAAGCGCCCGTTCAGGAGCGCTTGGAAATTGAGGTTCGGCTTCGGAACAGCCATCGAATTGCCGAAAATTACTATGACCTGTTCGTCATGCCGCATAAAGCGGTAAGCAAACAAACACTTGTGCATGTGCACGAAATGCCTCCGCTTTCAGCCGCCATGGACAGTGCCGGATACGCAGTCTCGCGAGCCGAAGGCGTGATGATCGCTGGCGGATACTGCACGGCCGTTGCCGAGCGCCTTCAGAACGGCGGACGCGTTCTTCTGCTCGCCAATTCCGAAGATTCACTTCCCGCAGACTGGCCGCTCAAAATTGCTTCTCGCCAGGGAACGGAACTGGATGGACGCTGGTTTTCGAACTTTAATTGGATTCGAACTGATCGACCTCCTTTCGCTTCGGTCGCATTTACGCGCATTCTGGGGTTTGAATCGGCACGGGTTGCACCGACTCACGTGATTCAAGGTCTCAGATCGCACGAGTACGCGGATGTGCTGTCCGGCATAAGCTACGGGTGGCTCAACAATAACTGTGCTCTCACCGTACAGGCGCGCGTGGGTCCCGGCACCATGCTGATCACTACCTTCCGATTCAATGAATACGGCCAGCCGTACGCGACAGAACTGCTGCATTCCATGTTGGAGTATGTCGCAGGTCAGGACTGTCGGCCAGCACTCGAATTGCCCCTCGTCGTGCCGGTTGAGGCAGCTGAGGCAAAATGACGACTGACTCAGAGCCCGCCGTCCGGAGCAAACTTCTTGAGAGTTTTGCAACCGTGTTTCCGGACGCGAAGGAAAGAAGCTTGCGGGTTTTCCGTGCCCCTGGGCGGGTGAACCTGATCGGTGAACACACCGATTACAACGACGGCTTCGTTATGCCGATGGCAATTGATTTCGAGGTCCGCTCGCTTTGTGAAACGAATCGCTCGGGAAAGTTATTCGTGCATTCAATACAGCAACAGCAAACCGTCGATTTCACCCTGGACGAAACAACTCCAGCCGCCAGGGGAGACTGGTCCGACTACGTTCGTGGAGTTCAGCTTCAATTGAGCAGTGGCGGTCTTCATCTGTCAGGAGTGAGTCTCCTGATCGACGGTCAAGTACCCATAGGGGCTGGGCTTAGTTCATCTGCAGCCTTGGAAATTGTCGTTGCGCTGGCGCTGTTGGATGCAATGCATGCCGAAATGGATCGAACCACTCTGGCTCGCCTCTGTCAACGCGCCGAGAATGAATTCGTGGGCGCGCGCTGCGGAATCATGGACCAGTTTGCTTCCGCAAATTCCAAGGCTGGTCATGCGATGTTGCTGGACTGCCGCTCTCTGCAAGCCACTTACGTGCCTGTACCTGAGCACGTTGCTCTCGTGATCTGCAACACTATGGTGAAACACTCCGTCGCCACCGGCGAATACAACCAGCGCCGCGGAGAATGTGAGGAGTGTGTGCGCTATTTTCAGCGATTTCTGCCTCACGTTTCGAGCCTGCGAGATATAACCGAAGAAGATTTTCGAGAGCTCGGCACTGGTTTGCCCATGGTCCTCAGCCGTCGCGCGAAACACGTGATCTCAGAAAATCTGCGGGTGCTCCAAGCTGGCCAGGCGCTTCGAGAAGGTGACTTGCAGACGCTGGGGAAGCTGATGTACTCATCGCACGCGAGTTTGCGGGACGATTTCCAAGTGAGTTGTCCAGAACTCGACTTACTCGTCGAGCTGGCAAGGCGATTCCCAGGCGTATATGGTTCCCGCATGACGGGCGGAGGTTTTGGCGGTTGCACAGTAAATTTAGTCGAAAAGACTGCCAGCGCTCAGTTCGTGAATTACATGGCCCGCTCGTATTACGAAAAAACCGGCATGCAACCTGATATTTACGTAACCACAGCTGCCGACGGCGCTGGTCCTATCGATAACTCGCAAGCAAACCTGAGACGCTGCACGGAATCAAAAGCGCTTTCATGAACGTGCTCGTCACCGGCGGCGCAGGATACATAGGCAGTGTAACGGTCGCCGAGTTGATCGCTTCGGGGCACAAGGTAGTTGTGTTTGACAATCTGGCGAAAGGACATCGAATTGCAGTCGAGCCGGCCGCGCCGCTTGTAATCGGTGACATTCTTGATACTCAGAAGCTCAGTTCGACGCTCAAAGAGCATGACATTGAGGCCGTAATGCATTTCGCGGCGCTGATTGAAGCAGGCGAATCGATGCATGCGCC
>QHZY01000024.1 GCA_003224855.1 Acidobacteriota bacterium
CGCTGACCAAAGCCGCATAGTTGATATAGCTGTCGATTCGGATAGGAATGTTGAGCCAGAGCGGATCCGGCGGATATGAAGTGGAAGGTAATTCCGGCATTACTGGCAAGCGCTCTTTCCTTTGCACCGGTGTCCTTGCAGGGGCAGGTTGAAGCGTCTCCCGGCGGCGAAATAAGAGTTGAATCCAGTATTCCAGGAGTGTCTGGGAACCGGGCCAGCAAACGGAACGCACTGCAAAGCCGTGCGCAAGCAGCATACGAGGGCGCGGTTCATTTGGGCCAGAACCAGACCGGATCCGATCTGCATGCGGCGCTAAAAGCGTTCCAACATAGCGCACAACTATTTAAATTCGCTCATCAGAACGAAAACGCCGCACAGGCGCATTTTCGTGCTGGTGAAATCTATTCCACATTAGGCCGATACGGACTTGCCAGATACTCTTTCCAAACGTCTTTGAAAATCGCGCAAGACCCTGAACTCCGGTGCAGAGCATTAAGCCGGATTGCAAGAACCTACGCAATCACCGGCCCATTCTCGCTTGGGGATCGATACTCGAATGAGGCGATGGGTGTTTGCTATCACCTGAGCGAAGGCGGGCAGGCGGAAGCCCTGGAGGCCCGCGGCGAAGTCCTCGACTTCGCAGGCGAGAAACTGAAAAGCGATGCGCACGTTATCCAAGCGCGAGACTTGTTTGCTGCAGCTCACGATATTAACGGACAAGCCCGAGCAGTGTCGGTGCTCGCCTATCATGCCCTATTTTCCGGCGACCAAACGCAGGGCCTAAAAGCAGCCAACCAGGCCCTGCAGCTTTGGTCTTCAACGGCGAATCGCCACGGGATCGCCCGGATGCGCTCAATTCTGGGAACGTTCGCAATCGAGAGGGGAGATTTTGAGACCGCACAATGCAATTATCGAGCCGCCAGCCCGGTATTTCGGGAGATCGGAAACAAAGACGATGAAGGCGGCGTATTGAATGGACTTGGGTTTGTCAGCCGAGAAATGGGCGACTGGCAGAATTCGCTGCGCTACTACGAAACCGCCCGAGCTAACTTCGCCAGTGTCCAGGACCTTTCTGGAGAAATTGAGGCGATTCGGGGTATGGGCAGGGCATTAATCGCGACGAAAAACTTCAGTTCGCTCTCGCCTTTATATGAGTCTGAGTTGGAAATTGCCCGACATGCCGGAGACCCGATTGGGGTAGCACAGGCACTGGAGGACATGGGCACTGCTTACGAAGCACAAGAAAAGTATGCTGAAGCGGGTTCATTCTATCGACGGTCACTCGATGTTTCTGATCACGCAAACGATATATACACGAAGGGTGACGTACTCATCCGCTTGGGATATCTGCAAGCGGAGCTAAACAAATTTGCTCAAGCCATCGCCTCACTCGAAAGTGCAAATAATCTCGCGAAGCAGACGGGGCGGCTTGAAAAAATTGCCAAAATCCACTACGAGCTCGCTTCTGTTTATCTGAAGATGAGTCGCCCTCAGGATGCGCTGGCAGCGATCGAAAAGACGATCGAGATTATCGACAAGCAGCGAGTTTCAATCTCACACTTCGATTCGCGCGCCTCGTATTTCGCGTCCGTCCATCAGTACTACGCTCTGTACGTCCACATACTGATGCTGTTGCATCAGCAAGAACCGGCCGCCGGCTTCGCGGAAAAGGCATTCGACGCTTCCGAGCGAAGCAAGGTGCGTTCTCTGCTGGACTTGGTGACAACCTCCAGCCAGGACGCGCCGTGCGATGAGCTGTTGGCACAGCAATTGAACACTGAAAAAGACCAAGATGACGCCGTCAAACGCGTGAACCTGGTAACCACGGCTTCCGCCGGATCGACGCTCACGATGGCCGAAGTGCAGGAACAGCTTGAAAGCGATGACACAGTACTCGCGGAATACGCTTTAGGCGATGAGAAGAGTTATCTGTGGACGATTGGGAGGCAGTCGGTCACTTCACATGAATTGCCACCCGCTCAACAAATCAAGCGCTTGGTCGAGGCATACCGTCGCAGTCTTCTGCCGACGGCGTGGAAGGCCGGTGAGAGTGCGGGGGAGTATCAGGCGAGAGCCCGAGTCATTGAGAATCAACTGCAGGTTTCCGGCCAGCAACTCTCGCGATGGTTGCTGGGACCGCTTACCGGAACGCAGGCAAGGCGGATTCTCATTGTCCCGGATGGTTCATTGCAGTACCTCCCATTTGCCGCACTTCCATTTCCTGGCGCAGCTGGACGCGCGAAACCACTGGTGAGCGCTCGCGAAATCGTAACTTTGCCATCGGCATCGGTATTGGCGGGCTTACGACGAGCAGCAGCCAATAAGCGATCACCAACTGCAACCGCGGCGATTTTCGCCGACCCGGTTTTTGAACCGGATGATCCGCGAGTTGCCGGGTCTCAGGCGCGCGCGGCGAAGAAAGATGAAAGCAGACCAGCCGCTTTGACTCGCGCGATTCGGGACCTGGGTAAAGGCAGTTATATCCCCCGGTTGCCTGCTTCACGTGACGAGGCCAATGCGATCGCGACGGTTCTCCGCGCCAGAGATCCGAAAGGAGTGCATGTCGCGTTAGATTTCGATGCAAATCGGAACTTTGTTGTTGCGGAAGGACTTACACAGTTCCGGCTGCTCCATTTTGCGACTCATGGCCTGGTGGACACGCGTTATCCAGAAAGGTCTGGGCTGATTTTGTCATTAATAGATAAGCATGGCAGAAAGGGAGACGGATATCTGCGCCTGAATGATGTTTACAACCTGAGGCTGTCGGCCGACCTGGTGGTGCTTAGCGCCTGTGAGTCGGCACTGGGGCAGGATTTGTCGTCAGAAGGAATTATAGGCCTGCCTCGCGCGTTCCTCCATGCCGGCGCGAAAAGCGTGATTGCCAGCCTGTGGAAGGTCAATGACCAAGCGACTGCCAAGCTGATGGCCGATCTGTATGCACGAATCGAGCGCGGCGAAACTCCGAGCTCGGCCCTTCGAAGCGCTCAGCTTGACATGGTAAACGACGACCAGTGGAAAAAGCCCTATTACTGGGTACTTCGTGCATAAGGGCTGTTCTGATCCCGATGATTTGTTTGATAAAACCATCGATGTTGTGGTTGGAAAAATCGAAGGCGGCGGGGAGTATCCGAATCCAGCAGCCTTTTGTTTTGGAGTTGCAAAGAATATCTGGCGTCAGGATCTACGGGAGCGCAGTTCAGCGGCGGCGACGCGGGTGGAACAGAATATGGCATTCGCAACCAGGCCGGAACTACCCGTTCTTGAGCAGGAACTGAAATGCCTTGAGCGCTGCATGGGTGAGCTTTCATCCGGCGATCGCGAGATCGTCAGCCAGTATCACTGGGGTCAGGGCCGTGACAAGATCGAGACCCGTAAACGGCTGGCCGACGGAGCCGGCGGAGTCAACGCGTTGCGAATCAAGATGTGCAGAATTCGCAAGGAACTGCGGCTCTGTGTTGCCGGCTGCATGAAGCAAGGGGCGAATTGAACTTATTAGAGCAGAAAGTTAAATGAAAAAAATTACCGACCGCAACCTCATCCGCGAGTATCTGCTGGGCCGGCTCAATCAGCAAGCGGAAGTTGAGGACAATGTGAGCGAAAGCATATTTTTCGATGACGAGATGGCCGAAGTGGTGGATTCGGTTGAAGATGAACTGATCGAAGAGTATCTGGAAGGATCGCTGGATCCGGTTGATCGAGACGCAGTGACCAACTATTTCCTGCAAGCCCCCGAGCGACAGGAGAAACTGCGTTTCGCCAAACTGCTTGCGTCTCATCTCAGCCATGAACCGAAGCTGGCGAACGTGGCATGCCATAGAGTTGTCCGGCCGTGGCACTCTGATTTCAGAACCTATGGACTTATGGCCGTTCTGGCATTGGTGATCATTACGGCCTTAACCTATGTGAACGGCGCTCGGCGGACGCAGGCGAGACTCGAGAGCGAATTGGCACAGCAGAAAGAGCGTTCTTCAGCCCTTGCAGCGGAAGCTGAGCTGTTGCAGCCGTCCATAATTCCGCTGACTCTGGTTGCGGACCGGTCACGGGGCGCTGAAAATGGCATCCCTGAAATTTTGGTGAAAGCTGCGACTCGCAGGATCGCAGTAGATGTCCCGTTACAGAGCAGTTCCTCCTCTAGCTACGAAGTGCGGCTGGAGAACCAGGGTGGAGGCGTGCCGCTGTGGTCTGCAAGAGTCTCATCGTTGATATCGAGTACCGGCGATGCACGGCTGGTGTTTGACGTTCCGTCCAGCAGCATACAATCAGGTGCTTACTCATTCGTAATTACACCTGCGTCGCAGCCCAACCAAAGCGCGAGATATTACGACTTCCGGGCGAAGCGCTCAAACTGAGTGCAGATTCCTGGCTTAAAGGCGGCTTGGGTCCGTGAGCACCGTTACCGAACACGCGAATAAACAAGAGAGCGTGGCTGAGTCCGAGCTGGTCACTGGAGACCGGATTGGCCGCTTTATCATCTCCTCGCGCCTAGGTAAAGGCGGCATGGGCGAAGTGTACCAGGCCCAGGATTCGCGGCTGAAACGCACGGTTGCGCTGAAACGGCTGTCAGCTCATCTGCGGGCTGACCCGCTCTATCGTCGACGTTTCGAAGAGGAAGCCGAGCGTGCCTCACGTCTGAACGATTCCCATATCGCTGCCGTGCACGACGTACTGGAGGAGCGGGGCGAAACTTTTCTGGTGCTGGAGTTCGTTGAAGGCGCGACGCTGCGCGAACGGCTAAAGCAGCCCATGAGCCTGGAGCAATTCTTCTCCATTGCAGATCAGTGCCTGCAAGCTTTAGTGGTAGCGCACGCGCAAGGTGTACTGCACTGCGACATCAAGCCTGAAAACATCATGCTGAGCAGTGACGGGCAGGTGAAAATCCTAGACTTCGGCGTCGCCAGACGGTTTACGCGCTCGGACCAGAGCACCACCATTGATCGGCCAGGCACTATCTATGGGACGCTCGCATACATGGCGCCCGAAGTTCTGCTCGAGAAACCTGCCGATGCGCGTACCGACATTTTCTCACTGGGCGTGGTGTTTTATGAGCTTTTGACCGGGGAAAATCCCTTCATAGCAGACAGCTTTGTCGAGACGAGTGATCGAATTCGGGGCGAAACTCCGGCTCCCATTCGCATCACTAATTCCGAAGTCCCGGAAAATCTGGAAAAGCTGGTGAACAGGGCCATGGCGAAGGATCCGGCCCAGCGCTATTGCAGCGTGCATGAAATGTTATGCGACCTGCGCGTGGTGGAAGGAGATGTAACTGCCAGCGGACTTGCGCGGCTGCTTCCCCGAAAACAGGAACCCAAAAGTAAAGGCAGAGTTGTGCTGGCAACGCTTGCCGGCCTGCTCGCGATTGCTCTTTTTGCAGGCCTTTATTTCAAAAGCAAGCCGATGAACCGGTTGAGCGGGCGGCCGACCCCGGTTCAGCTGGCAGTTTTACCTTTTACTGCGAGCAGTGACGATCCCAACACCCAGGCGCTTTGCAACGGGTTGACTGAGACGCTGGCGGTAAAGCTCACCCAACTCACTGGCGCCTACCCTCTACAGGTGGTTCCCACCAGCGAAGTCCGCGCAGAAGGCATCAGCAATGCCGAGCAGGCGCGCAAGGCAATTGCGGGGTAGCGATCGGCAAAATCTGGTGGCACACGGTACCCAGGAGCCTGCGGCCCACGATTACTATCTGCGCGGCCTGGGATACCTGCAGGAATACCAGCACCCGGAAAATATCGAGAGCGCAATCGCTCTGTTCAGCCGTGCACTGGAGCGCGATCCCAAGTACGCGCTCGCCCATGCTGGCATGGGGCAAGCTTACTGGCTGAAGTACGACGCAACCTATGAGGCCGACTGGCTGGAGAGAGCAGGACAGGCTTGTGAGCATGCGGTAGCCCTCGATTCTGAAAGCGCGCCAGGTCACACCTGCCTTGGAACGGTGGATGTGAGTCGGGGACGTTATGAGGAGGCGGCCAGGCAATTTCAGCGGGCAACCAAGTCAGACCCCACCAGTGAAGGCGCTTATCGTGGGTTAGCCTCGGCGTACGAACGGATGGGCAAGCTGGCGGAAGCAGAAAAGACCTACAGGACCGCGATTCAGGTATGGCCACAATATTGGGCCGGATATGGATGGCTGGGAAGCTTCTATTCCCGGCAGGCACGATACGCGGAGGCGGAACGCGAAACCCGGCAAGCGATCGCGCTTGCCCCCGATAACCCTCACGCCTATCGCATGCTGGGCGGGATTTATATCTTCAACGGTGAGTATGACAAAGCCATCGAGGTTTTACAGCACGCGATTGCTCTATACCCGGCAAGAGAAGCGTATTCCAATCTAGGGGTGGCATATTTTAACCTGCGGCGGTTCGGAGATGCCGTGAAGGCGCTGCAAAATGTTTGTACAGATGTGACCAAGTCTCTTGATTTTGACTCCTGCGGTAATCTCGCCCGAGCCTACTACTGGAGCCCGAACGATCGTGCCAAAGCACGCGAGACCTACCAGCGCGCAATTCACATGGCGGAAGAAAACCTGAAGATCAACCCGAAGAATGGCGATACTCACATTCTTATGGCGAACTACTACGCCATGCTAGGGGACAGCTCAAGCGCGTTCAAGTCGCTGGAGAGGGCGCTGAAACTGGGTCCGGGCACGCCGGAGTACCTGGCGATTGCAGCAGTTGTGCACAACCATTTCGGGCGGAAGAACGATGCTTTGAACTACCTGGAGAAAGCGCGGTTCCGGGGGTATTCCGTGGCTGAAATCAAAGCTTCGCCTGAATTCGATAACCTGCGGGATAACGCGAGATTTAGGCAGGTGGTGTCCGCGCGTTGATGGTCTGCTCAATTCAACTTAAGAAACGGGAGCATTATATGCCGGCAGGTGAGAAGGTTCTAAGCATGGATTCAGTAACTCAAGTCGGACAGCAAATTTCGTACGAAATCTTTCCTGACAAAGGGGAAGAGGCCCATCCACCAGTGGAGATCAGCATAAGCAAACAAGACTCAATCCACTGGTTTTGCCGTACAAAAAGGTTTCGGGTTATAACTGTGCACCCGGGAGCGGAAACCTTAACTGCTCCTCAGCCTCTGTTTTACAGGCGCTTTCCAGAAGACAATCTTGAATTCGGGTACAACGTAAACTCCGGTCCGGCCCACCATAAGGCAGGAGTGTGTTGCGTCTATAAGCCCATCTTTCAGTTTGAAGATGGCAAAATACTCGACCCGCACATTCGCACCGTCGCCTGATGGAGCGCAACGGGGACGACGCCGATGGTGGCTGCCGGACTGCTGTCGTCAAAAAATCGTGAAGAACGCAACCCTGAAAGTGTATCCAGGCTACCCGCACGGAATGTGCACCACCCATGCTGAGCGAATCAATTCCGATCTGCTTGCCTACTTGAACCAAAGCCAAAAAGCGGCAGCTTGAAATTCAGCCTGCCGGCCTTTGCAATATGCGGAGGCCGGCCACCTTTTGAGCGCCGTCGCCCTCTCACCTCACACATCGGGACGACCCAAATCCGTGACCAGCCGGAGATGAGAGTTCTGTCTCTCAAGCAAAAGCGTGATCTGCTCCAGCTTTTGCGCCGTGGCGTCGGAAGCCAAACTGTTCTTATGTCCCAACAGGATAAGCTTTACCGAAACCAGAAAGACCCCGGTCTCAAGCAGCAGCTCGTGAGTGAAACCTTTAACGAAGATGGAAACAAAAAAAAGAACGAGGGTGAGTACGACGACCACTACCGACCAGGGATCGTACTTTCTAGGAACCGAATCGGACATCATCACCTCGCAGGCTGCGTTAAATGGAATTTGACAGAAATCATTCAATCGAATCAGGAGCAGAATTTCAAGAAACTCAGGGGATGCTTTCGACAACCGTCAATTTTCAAAACCTGAGTATTGCAATTGCGGGCCGCTCAAGGTAAAAAACAGAACCGTCACCGTTGAACAGAGGAGAGGTTCGAACAACTTACTGATGCTCGTCGTCCTGAAATCCTGCATTCTGGCCTTTAGCGCGTTGTTGCCAGTGATCAATCCTCTGGGCTCAGCTCTGATTTTTTTGGGGCTGGTGGGTGCAGCTCCGTCCAATCAATTTCGTTCTCTGGCACGGCAGGTCGCAATCAGCACCGTATTGTTTCTGGTAGTGATCGAACTGGGGGGCGCATTTTTGCTTTCTTTTTTCGGCATTTCGCTGCCGGTGGTCCAACTCGCTGGAGGACTGGTACTGGCGGCGATGGGATGGTCACTGCTGAACGAGAAAGACAAAAACGGACATGGGCAGGCCAGCCAATCTGCTCCCGTGGATGACGGTGGCAGCCTGCAGGAAAAGGTCTTTTATCCTCTCACATTTCCGGTGACCGCCGGCCCCGGTTGTATCGTGGTGACGCTCACGCTCAGCGCGCACGCATCGCACAATCAGTTACTGAGCAGTTTGCTGGCACACCTGGGAATAACTCTGGGCATCGTGGGGCAGGGTCTTGCGGTTTGGTTGAGCTACGCGTATGCTCCCAAAATTACTCGCAGGATCTCGCCGCAAACGGTTCACGGCATCCTGCGCGTAATTGCCTTTGTGCTTTTATGCATTGGCGTACAGATCGGATGGAACGGTCTGGAAGCGATGATAAAAGCCATGCCTAAATAGCATTTAATCAATTCAAGAGAGGATTGTTCATGAGACGAGTTCTTGCGGGCTTTTCGTTGGCAGTTTTGCTGGCTATCTCCGCGGCGGCGTTTGATACCGACGTAGTGCACGCAGTAGCAGGGGCGGTGACGAAGGTAGATGCGGCGGCGAAGACCATTGCCATAAAGACGGCCGATGGAACCGAGGAGGTTTTCAAGTTCACAGCCAAGACCACCGTAACAGCGTCCAAAGCGGTCGCGGGTGGAGTCACAAAGGCCGGAGTCGAGACCTACATGGCAGGCAAAGAGGGGACGCATGTGGTGGTTCGTTACGTAACTCGAGGTTCCGATAAAACCGCTGTAGCAGTGAAGGACTTCGGCAAAGATGCTTTGAAAGCCAGCAAGGGCACAGTAAGCAAAGTGGACAAAGCCGGTCGAACGGTCGCAATTAAGACCGAGGATGGCACGGAAGAGACTTACCACATAAGCAAGGATGCCGCGGTCGATACTGAGCATGGCGTGGTTGATGGAGCTAGATTTACCGCTAAAGAAGGTGACAAGCTGGTGTTCCACTACGGAGAGGAAGCGGGCGACAAGGTGGTGCATTTCGTGAAGAAGATCTAAGTCACGATGCGCATGAAGAAATGTTTATGGTTCGTGGCAGTGGCGGTCGGGTTCCTGCTGTTCTCGATCGCTTCTTCCTCTGAAGATGATGGCGCGCAACCCACTACCCAGATAAAACTGATTACGCCTTTTCACGAAGGCCATCTCGGGATTGGCTTTGCTGTGACGTCGCAGGGATCGGGGAAATGTTTCTCCGAATCTGCGGCCTCGGCGGGTCGGCCCGAGGCATGGCGCTGCTCAATGGGCAACGCGATTCTCGATCCGTGTTTTCAGAACGTGATGGGAGATCCGAAGTTGCTGTCTTGCCCGTCGGATCCCTGGTCTGCGAATGTCAGAATGCTGACCGTCACGGAGCCGCTGCCTGCTTCCGCACGCAAGGACTTCTCACTCAAGAACGTAATGCCGTGGGCGATTGAACTTGCCGGTGGACAGCGCTGCACATTGTTCACCGGGGCAACCGCGCCGGTTGCAGGCATGCGGATCAATTACGGCTGCCCGGGAGGATATATTGCCGTGGGCGACATTGATCGCACTCAGCCGGTGTGGCGCATATTTGTTCAGGGCGAAAAATCAGTTGCGCTGGAACTGACGGGAATCAAGGTAGCGTGGTATTGAAACACGCTACTCGCACCTGATCACCATTGTAACTGGCCGGTTTTCTTACTCGCGGCGGCTTCCTAACAGAACAGGAGGGGCGGAACGATACTCAGGCGTGACCAATTTTTGAACTACGAAATGAGTTCAGACCGTGTTCTTCGGTTTCCGTGATTTCGAACACTTTATGGAGATTAGTGACACGCAGAACCCGAACCGTGCTGGCAGAAATATTGCAGAGCTTCAGGTCACCGCCGCAACGGCGCGCGCTGGTCAACATGTGAACCAGTTCGCCCATGCCCATACTGTCGATGAAAGTGATCTTTTCCAGATCGAGCAGGATATAACGGCAGCCCGGTAACAGTGAGTTGATGTGCTTTCGTAAAACGTCGATTTCAGGACCTGCGACGATACGACCAGAACAGTGCAGAACCGTGATGTCGCCGGAACTGTGTGGTACCAGGGAAAGCGGCATAGTAGTCCATCTGCTGCGACTGCAAAACTGGAGCAAAATTATAAACCCGAAGTGCCACCCTCCGCGGAACAAATCCTATGCCCTGCTTAATTCGGCCACGAGATCCTCGCGCTTTTTCAGAACAATTCCGTCGATGCGGCCGAGGATCACGATATAAAGCGCGGTTGTAAGCACGGCAGAAATCAGGAATAGCAGGGCCGTCAGCCACAGACCGCGGCCTGTTTGGCCGATATGAAGAGCCAGGGCTGCCACACCGAAGACTGTCAGCTGCACGGCGAAGCTGACCAGCACCGTAGTTTGGGAAGCGCGCTGGCGGCCAAACGTAGCCTGGTCGATTTTCTTGGGCGAGTACAGCGAGAGCAGGTTCCCAACCGCCAGATTAAGCGGAGCTGCAAACAGAATTCCGCAAAGGGTAACCGCGACCATAGAGAGTGATGGCGGTCCATAAAAGACGGCAACTCCGGCGGATACCAGCAGCATTTCGCAGGCGAAAACCGTCATGTGAGCGAGATTTTTGCCAAGCACGATTTGCCGGAAGCGCGCTGGCGAAGCGAACAGAAACTGTATCCCGCTGCCTTCAGCGCCGAAATTGTTGTACACGAAGTTGGTCAGGATCAAGAGTGCGTAGGCTGCTCCCGCCAGCAGCGCGTATTGGGGCATGCGCGACAGCAAACCACCACGTCCGGCAGGTCCAATGCGGAAAATCAGCAGCATGAAGACGGGCATAATCAGGGTCAGGAGCATGGGGCCGCTGCGAGACAAGTAGTGGAGTTCTTTTTCCAGAGATGCCGCGGTGGGCGGTGAAAGGCCGGGCACGAACCAGGCTGGCTGAATTCGGACTTTGGCGCGCTCACCCGGAGTGTCCGCTTCGCTGAGACTTTCTCACTGATATTGCTTCCGCAATCGTGACCTGAGCAGGACGAAGAAGAGCGCGCCATACAACAGCAGAATCATCAAAGCTGCAATGGCGGTAGGAATCCGCGAAGCAGACATTTCAGCAATTGACCATGCCGCGATGCCGGGCGGCAGCACCCGTTGCACCACGGTGAGTTGCAGAGTCACGCCCGCAACTTCCCGTCTCGACCTCTCTCCATACCGGTTCAATAACGGGCCTGCAAATTGAAAGCTGATGAGCAATAAAAAGAAAATTACGCTGAAGATTTCGCGCGTGCGCCTTTGTGCAAGCCATCGCTCCAACCAGGCAAAGAGCATCCTGCCGAGAAGAAGATTGCTTACCGCGAACACGCCCATAACGAGCGCTGACCAAACCAGCAAGGCAGGGCTGGCGATGGCTATCCCGGCGACTATGCTCAGCAGCCATAAGCTGCCCAGCACCGAAGCAGGGTCCAGCAGCCCATAAGCCATGCGAATTGCAAAGTAATCACGAAAACTGAGCGGAAAACGAAGCAGATTGGAGGAGTCCAGATTTTCTGTGAACGCAGTTGCCAGGATCGGGAATAGCTGCCAAAACAGAAACACTGGCCATAGGAGCGCCGCCAGCCAGAATTCCTGGTGGTGGCTCATGAGATACCATGCGCCGGCGCCCAGGCCGGCTGCGGCGCCCAGGCCCCCGATCGCAAAAAAGAGGATCACAAAGATGCGGGATATGAGCTCAACATTCCCGCGCACAGTAAAAAGTGAGTTTACGAACAGCTGCGCCCGCATCTTCGCAATTGCGGCAAATTGGCCAGTCATGCCCAATTCACCCCAGCCACGATAGCTCCTCGAGATCAGGGCGCTCGCCGCCTACGATGCTCAAAAATATCTGCTCTAACGTAAGCTTCTCCTTATGATTTCCCTCGGGGTTGCCGGCTTCCACCCCCGCGCGCAGGTCGGCGATGGAACCCTGCGCCACTAGTCGCCCCTCATGAATGATGGCGACATGACTGCACAGCCGTTCGACGATTTCGAGTACGTGCGACGTCAGAAAGATGGTCGCTCCGCGAGAGATCATGCGCTGGAGCATAGCCTTCAACGTTCCCGAAGCCACCGCATCGACACCTTCAAACGGCTCGTCAAGAAATAAAATCTTGGGTCCGTGAATCACGGCCGCAGCCAGCGCAAGCTTCTTCTGCATACCGTGAGAATAGTCGGTTATCAGCTTCTTGGGCTGGTTCGCCAGGTCCATAAAGTCGAGTAACTCTGCAGTGCGTTTCGCGGCGGTATCGCGATCCAGGCCATACATCCTTCCTGCGAAATTAAGATACTCAGCTCCGGTAAGCCTGCCGGAGAGTGCCATGCCTTCGGGTACGACTCCGATCTGACGTTTAACTTCAACCGGGTTCGCCATAAGATCCAGCCCAAGGATCTCGATGCTGCCGGCAGTAGGCGCGAGCAGACCGGTGAGCATCCGGATGGTGGTTGACTTGCCCGCCCCGTTTGGCCCGAGAAACCCGAAGAATTGTCCGGCGGCAACCGGGAGATTAACGTCCTGTACGGCGGTCAATTTGCCGAAACGCCGCGTCAATCCACGAGTGGAGATGGCAAGCCGGTCCATTAAGTTTCTGACTCTAGCATAGTGACTGGCGTGGGATGCGGCCCTCCTGGGAGATTCTGGAAGGGGTGCTATGAGCAAACTAGTTGCGGGCTTCTTCCGGCACTATGGCCAATTCCCGCTTCTCGGTCTGACGAAGAATTGTCAGTGAACTGGTCACACCAACACGGGCATCAGTCAGCAGGCGATGCAGATCATCGACTCCGGCGATGGGCCGTCGATCGAGCGCGATTATGATGTCGGTTTCACGCAGGCCTGCGCGTCTCGCCGGGCTACCCTCGGTGGTGGACAAAACTACTACCCCGGTCTCCTGGGCAAGATCATAGAAGCGAACCAGCCGCCGATGAAGAGGCACGGTCTGGGCCTCAACCCCGATGTAGCCGCGGCGAATTTTGCCATGCTGCAGCAGGCGTCCGGCGACAAATTTCGCGGTATTGATGCCGATTGCGAAGCACAAGCCCTGAGCGCCCATAATGGTCGCAGTGTTCACTCCGATTACGCGGCCGTCCGAACTGACCAGTGGTCCACCGGAATTGCCCGGGTTCAAAGAGGCATCGGTCTGAATGACGTCGTCGATCATGCGTCCTGAATACGAGCGCAACGACCGCCCCAGCGCACTGATTACCCCAGCAGTGACGGTGTACTGAAAGCCGTAGGGATTGCCGATAGCGATCGCCAGTTGACCGACGCGCAGCTTTTGGGAATCGCCCAGCGACGCTGATAACAGCGGCGATCCTTCGGCGCTGGGAACATCTACGCGAATGACGGCCAGATCGGTTCCGGGATCGTCCCCAACGGTGTGCGCCGGAAAGCGACGGCCATCTGAAAAAGAAACCTGGATGCGAGATGCATTATTCACCACATGACTGTTGGTGAGAATCAGGCCATCGGGCGTGAACACAAAACCTGAGCCGCCGCCCTGTCGTTCGCGTTCCTGCCCCGAACGCGTGTGCGCAATCTGAGCGACATCTATCTTGACAACCGACGGGCTGAGCTTTTCTGCGGCAGTGACAACTGCAGTTGAATATGCATCCAGCAGTCCGGCGTCGGCCAGTGCCGCGCTCGGAGAGGAACTGTAAGGTGCATGGAAATCACTGGGCACATCACGGAAACCTTCCTGAGACATAGTTGCTAGATGAGTAAACCCCAGTTCAGGATTCAACGTTGAAGAGATACGGTTACTTTGAATTTGCGGGGCGCAGGCGGGTCGCTTCAGTCGGCATCAGGCAAGCCTCTGCCGTGCCTGCCAGAGCAGATTGCAACTCGGTTCCTAAGCGCGCGAACTCCTCGGCGCTGAGCAATTTCTGCAACGACTCGAACAGCTGGCGCTCTTCTTTGCGAATGTGTTGCGAGAGTTTCTGGCCAAACTCTCGCAGCGAGTCTGTATCCAGTCGGCGATCTGCGGCACGTTCGACGAATGCGCGGAGTTCGCGGTGATCTTCTATGAGCTCGGAGACCAGTTGCCGGAGCTCATCGAAGCGAACTGCAGCGGCAAAAACGAATGTTTCTTCAGCTGCAAAGTGCACGCTAACTTCCTGTTCCCAGAGCTGGGCTATTTCAGCTTGCCAGGGAGCGCAATCAATGTCTCCCGCCTGCAGCGCACGGTCGATCCGCACGCACATGGCAAGTGCGTGTTGGTGCTGACGCGAGAGTGGAACCAGGTTCTTGTCGCGAAGCATGTTATTGCAGAGCCAAATCTGCGGCACCTTTGGCGCTGACATTGACTAAGTCGGTAGCTGCAGGCCGAAGTGTAAGCCAGTCGGTGCGGACTCGTTGCCACTCCTGCACCAGCAACCCATAAGCTCCGAAGAACTCGCGAATCCGCAAACGGCTCCAGCCGGCGATGTCTTCGAGAATCGGAACCAGCACAGCCAGAGCATTTGTGCTGAGTACCGTGCGGGTGGCGACGTGCGCCACATGCTTTGCCTCAGAGACGGCAATGGTGAAACCGTCACGCACGTTTACATGCAGCATCACGTGCACGTCAGAGCTGCCATCCCCGGTGTAAACGATCTGGTCCGGCCCAACCTGCAGATCGTTCTGCAATTGATCGAGCACGGCTACTTTTCCGTAACCGGCGGTCGCACGGACTATGCTCTCAATCTGGCCGTCCGCCGTATAGCGAAATTCGGTGCCGAAGATGTGGTCAGGAGGGACAATGCTTTCCAGCGCAGCACGAATGACCTCAATGGGAGAAGCGCTCAGCACGTAGAAGTCGAAATGATAGCCGTTGATTCCGTTCTCCAGGATTTTGTACAGCTGCTCGATGTTTTCTTTAAGCCGAATAATTTTGCCGACCTGATAAAGGTGTTCCTTGCGCACTCGGCTGCGAAACTCCGGATCGTGGAGCAACAGGTAAGCCAGCTCCGCGCCCTGCTGAACCAGGTTCAGTTTGGCCATGCCTTTAGCCTTGCGCTCAAATTCCTCGGTGGGAATGCCGACCAGTTCGCTCAGCACATAGCCAGAATCGTTAAAGGTCAGCGTCTGGTCAAAGTCGCTGGCGAACAAAAATCGTCTCAATGGTGCTTCTGTCATATCCTGATTAGATTCACCAAACCGCCCAATGGCAAATAAAAGATATTGATTAGGATCATCATGATTTGCGGATCAGATCGCGCACCTTTACTAAATCATTGACTCAGTTGAGAATAAAGCTAATCGGGAGCCAGGATTCGCAATCGCGGTGCATAGGCTTTCGTAATGGCAAATTCATAAACAACAGGAGCTTCGATGGCAGCCACAGGGGAACTCATTCGCTTGGTCAATTATATCGATGACATTGCCACCACTTTAAGGCGCATCAGCGCCTCCATTCCCATGATGGAAGCCGACGAGCGCAAGCGACTGGCGGACGCCATGCGCGTGGTCAGCGCGAACTTTTCCGGGGTGCTTTCGCAACTGGAGAAGGGAGCGCAGTAGTGCCGGAGATCAAGACGGTGGCCGTAATTGGCGCCGGCACCATGGGTAGAGGCATTGCGCATGTGGCCGCATTGGGTGGTTTTCGAACGATTCTGGAAGATTTGCTGCCAAATGCACTGCGCAAGGCGGAAAGCGATATCCGCGCCAACCTTGATAAAAGCGTCGAACTCGGGAAAGTTTCGGCTGATGACGCGCGCCAGGCCATGTCACGGATTGAGTATGCCGGTTCCGTGGAGCAGGCAGTGCGGGAAGCTGATCTGGTAATCGAGGCGGTCCCGGAGGAGATGGAATCGAAAATCGAGATTTTTACACTGCTCGATAAGATCTGCCGGCCAGAAACGATTCTTGCTTCAAATACCTCATCTCTCAGTATCACGGAGATCGCCAGCGTCACTTATCGCGCGAAAAAGTGCCTGGGAATGCACTTCTTCAATCCCGTGCACAAGATGAAATTGCTCGAGATTGTAAAGGCGCTTGAAACCGACGAGCAGACGGTCACTGCGGCTGCTGAAGTGGGCCGGCGCATGGGGAAAGAAGTGGTTGTGATCAAGGAGTCGCCCGGCTTCATCACCAGCCGCATCAATGCCATGATTGGCAATGAAGCGTTTTACATGCTGCAGGAGGGAATTGCGTCCGCTTCAGACATCGACAAAGCCCTTAAACTGGGACTGAATCATCCCATGGGGCCGTTCGAATTGGTTGATCTCGTCGGTTTAGACACCCGGCTGCATATTCTCGAGTACCTTCACCGCACACTGGGAGATAAATACCGCCCCGCGCCGCTTCTGGTGCAGTACGTCAAGGCTGGACGTCTCGGGCGAAAATCAGGCCGCGGGGTGTACGAGTATCCAGCCTCGGCGTAGCTGCAGGCGTTGGCGT
This sequence comes from Acidobacteriota bacterium, assembly GCA_003224855.1. Taxonomy (GTDB): domain Bacteria; phylum Acidobacteriota; class Terriglobia; order Terriglobales; family Acidobacteriaceae; genus Gp1-AA142. The sequence goes on from QHZY01000024.1 coordinate 16,596, forward strand.
ATTTATTTGTTGATGTCTTCCTTTGCTTCCAGGCGCCGAACAAGGGCGTCCATCTGCGTTTTGTATAACGAGGGCGCGTTTTCCGATGACAGTTTCATCAGCTTGACCGCGTTGTCGTAGTCACCCTTCGCGCATGCCATGCGCGCTTCCTCATTGTGTATCAGCCAATGGTTTGGGTTCTTTTTGATGTTGGTGCGGAAAACCTGGAAGGCTTCGTCCTGTTTTCCTTGCGTCTGTAACTGACGGCCGTACCCATGCAGTTGCAGTGCGTTAGCCAGTTCGAGCGCCTTACCGCGAGCGGCAGCGGCATCATCTTTTCGCCCCATCGCGTCGAGTACCTGCGATTTGGTCATCAGGTTGTCAAAACGCTCTTCGGCCTGAATCGACTGATCCTCGTACTTTAAAGCGTCTTCCAGCCCGACTTTGTTGGTTACAAGATAGGTTGCCGCATCATCCCATCCAAACCATGAGTACTGCGCGAGCCCGCGAAGCTGATTGTGAAGACTTGCCTGCACGACCTCATGAGTGTTCACGCCGATCTTCACCGACACTGCAAGCTTTTCCCACCGTAATGTCAGGACTGCAGAATCTGGTTTGGGATCATCGAATTCGTAGGTGAGAGCTTCATGCATTTCTCCCGCTTGCGGCTTAACAGTCACTCGCAGAGCGTCTTCCGACTGGTTGTAGGTGAAACTCCCCCAGGAAGTGTGGTTCTTCGAAAGAATAATGGTCCAGTCGTTCTCACTCGGAATCATGTGCAGGCCATATGTTCCGGGCGGCAACGCCTGGCCTTCAATGGTTACCGGATCACTGAAGGCGATGGTGGTGTTCTCGTTGGCGCCGGCACGCCAGACTTGTCCGTAGGGCACAACTTTGCCCCAGATGGGTCGGCCTTTCACCAGCGGCCGATGATAGTTGACCGTCACGTCAGTAATGCCGATTCGTTGCGTCAGCACCGAGTGCTGGCTGTCACGCGGCAGATCGAGGATAAAAGACTGTGCTTGCGCGAGCGGCGAAGACAACGCTGCAGCAAGGATCAACAAAACAAGCCAACTCTGTTTGTGCACGGCGCAACCTCCATTGCGGGCAGAATTTGTAGGCGAGAGAAGCAAACGCGCCGAGCGATTTAGACGCAACTCTGGTTACGCGGTTAGCGGCTACCCAGATGCCCGATTGCCAGTCTATTGGGAAGGAATAACATTGCTGGAACCAATGATCCGGTACATTCGTATAGATATTGACGGCATGTAGAGCCTTCGGCGCGTCCGAAAATGGGTACATTGATCGAGATCGTCCGTCAGTCGGTGGCGACCCTTTGGGCGCACAAGATGCGATCGTTCCTCACCATGTTCGGAATCGCATGGGGAGTGGGTTCGCTACTTCTGCTGGTGGGGCTCGGCGAAGGTTTTCGAAGCGGGCAGGAACGGCAGTTGGCCAATCTGGGACGCGACATCATGTTCGTGTTTCCCGGGCGAATTCCGGCGGTGGAAGGCATCCTGCAATCGGGCCAGAAGTATCACTTCACATACGACGATTACCTGGCGATCCGCGATCATGCGCGCACCCTGCGCTCGGTGTCGCCCGTGATCAATCGGGAAGATATCCGCGCCGTCAGCGATTACGGGTCCACCAACGGACAAGTCTTTGGTGTCGATCCCATCTACAACGAGATCCGCAATGTGCCGCTGCAGGCCGGGCGTTGGATGAACCAGGAGGATAATGGCGAAGTTCGTCGGGTTGCGGTGGTCGGCTGGGAACTGCTGAAGAATGTGTTTCCTGGAAGGCCGGCGGTAGGCTCGACACTTCTGCTGAATGGCGTTCGTTTCGATGTAATCGGGGTTTTGTCGAAGGTAGGGCAGGACGGAAACAATGGCACCAACGCCCGAATCTTCGTCCCCGTGCAAACCATGCTGAACCTGTTTCCATTAAAAGAAGCGAACTCAGAACGGGCCCTTTCCTTCATCAACTACCGGCCTTTGAACAAAGAAGAGCATTTGCGTTCGAAAGCAGAAGTTCATGGCATCATCGCGAATCGGCACGGTTTCGATCCTAAGCTGGACGATGCATTCGAGGATTGGGACACGATCGAGAATTCGCAGCGGGTGGGCCGCATCTTTGACGCGATGGATTATTTTCTCGGTGTTGTCGGCCTGGTAACCCTGGCCCTGGGCGCCATCGGCGTGATCAATATCATGCAGGTTTCTGTGGCCGAGAGGACGCGTGAAATCGGTTTGCGAAAGGCTTTAGGGGCTACTTACAGGAATATCCTCACCCAGTTCTTTGTGGAAGGCGCATTTCTTACGCTGTTAAGCGGCGGCATCGGTCTGGCCATCTCCATCGCGTTTGTCACAATTCTGGCGCAACTGCCGGCGCCGGAGGGCTTTGACACGCCGCGTATTGTTCCTACGTCTGCCGTGGGCGCAATTCTGTGCCTCGCTACGGCTGGTATCCTGGCCGGCCTTTATCCTGCGCGGCAAGCTGCAGTCATGGCGCCTGTAGAAGCGCTGAGGCAGGAATAGCCATGCTGCGAGATCTGGGCGAACAGGCGTACGAAGCGCTGCGCCACAATCGCAAGCGCAGCGTGCTGACTATGCTCGGCATGGCATGGGGAATCGCGACCGTTGTGCTGCTGCTTGCGTATGGCGCCGGTTTTGAAAAAGGGGTGTGGGCTGCCTTCCGATCTTTTGGTACGAATCTGATGTTTGCATTCCCAGGCCGGACTTCTCAGCAAGCAGGCGGAACCAAAGCCGGCAGCGAAGTTAAACTGACTGTGAATGATCTTGAATGGGTGAGAGCGGAAGTGCCGCTGCTGAAGCGTATGTCGCCGGAGGTGACTAAACAGTGCGCGGTTGCCTACGGCACCAGAAGCGCCAATTATGGGGTGAGCGGAGTTTACGCGAATTACCCGCGCATGCGGCGGATGGATTTCGACGACGGCGGCTCTTTCAGTGAAGCTGATGACTATACGCATACTCGTGTGGCTTTCATCGGGTCCGACGTGCGTAAGAAATTGTTTTCCGGCCAGGACGCACTCGGGCAGCAGATTCGCATTGATGGTATTTCCTACGAAGTTGTAGGCGTGTTAAGACATGTGATCAATAACGGCGACGATAATCTGAATGCGCACGTGTACGTGCCGTTCAGCGCCATGAGCGATATAAAAGATACTTATTACTTAAGCGCGATTGTTTTGGAATACGAGGGTGATCACGAAAAAGTAGTCACGGCGCTGCGCAACTCCATGGCATACCATCACAATTTCGATCCCAAGGATAAGCGCGCGGTCTTTATCTTTGACGTGTTCGCAGATCTGCTCGATCTCCACGTGATTACTACCGGGATCAAAATTCTTCTGGGCTTTATTGGATTGCTGACGCTCGGCATCGGTGGGGTTGGCCTGATGAACGTAATGCTGGTAGCCGTTACTCAGAGGACGCGGGAAATCGGGGTGGAAAAGGCTTTAGGCGCACTTGGCTGGCACATTCTGTTCCAATTCCTTGCCGAAGCGCTGGTCATTACGGCCCTGGGCGGGCTGCTCGGGGTCGCATTGGCCTATTTGGTTTCATGGACTGTGCCATCTCTTACGTTATGGAGTGCATTCCAAGAGAATGCAAGCGAGGGCGACATCCATCTGGCAATTGATTCGGCGACTCTGCTTTGGTCAACTGCGATCCTTAGTTTTGTAGGTATCGTGAGCGGCATGCTGCCCGCGATTAAGGCTGCAAGGCTGAATCCAATCGAGGCTCTTCGTTATGAATAAGGCTTACATGAGAGTGAATACTCTGTTAAGAATCGCTGGGGTGTTGCTCGTATCGGTTTGCATGATAAGCCTGCTCGCATTTCGGCAACCCGCCGGCGCACCGAACGTCGGTCCAGAATATTCAAGCGACGGTCAACTCAGGATGCCCGACAATTATCGCGAGTGGATATATCTGAGCTCTGGATTCGATATGAGCTATGTCCCCAACCAGGCGGCCGGTCATCACATGTTTGATAACGTGTTCGTGAACCCTGCAGCGTATAAGATCTTTCAGCAAACCGGGTCATGGCCAGACAAAACAGTTTTTGTGCTGGAGATTCGAGAGGCGCAGGCAAAGGGCTCCATCAATCAGAGCGGGAACTATCAGGGCACGGATGTGATGGGCTACGACATTCACGTGAAAGACGAAACGCACTTCCAGGGCAAGTGGGCGTTCTTCAATTTCAACAGTGGCGAGAAAACATCAAAGATGATCCCGCAATCGGCGGACTGTTACAGTTGCCACGCCGCGCACGCGGCCGTAGATACAACCTTCGTGCAGTTCTACCCGACGCTGCTGCCAATTGCCAAGGCGAAAGGCACTCTCAGTGCTGCGTATCAGAAAGAAACTGCAGGCAAGTAGTTCTAGATAGAATGGAGTCGTGAATTCCGCCACGAATTCGCGGCTCGACCGCGTGAAATCCCAGCTCAACTTGTACGAGCATCCTTTGCTGGATTTTTCCGCTCGCCCTAAGGCGGACGCGGTAGAAGTTCTAATCCAGTTCAGAAATCCGCCGGTTCCGGTCCACATCTACATCTTTGAGCTTCATCCTCGCGATCTCGACCATCCGCAGTTCGAGTGGACGTTCCAGCGCCAGCTTTATGACTGCCTGCACGATTACCTGGTTGAAATGTTTATCCGCACGCCTCAGGACATGAAGGAACGGCGGCAGCGGGAACCGTGAGTCTACTCGACAAGATCGCGGGTGAAATCCACGAGCGCGGGCCCATTCCTTTCTCCCGCTACATGGAAATGTGCCTCTACCAACCAGAGTCGGGGTTTTACTCGCGCGACGTTGAACGGTTTGGCAAGGCAGGGGACTTTTATACGTCAAGTGATGTCCACGCGTTGTTCGGACGTTTGGTGGCGCGGCAGTTCGAGGAAATGTGGCGCGTACTGGGGAGGCCGCAACCAATCGAGATTCTCGAATTGGGGCCGGGCCGAGGCCTGTTTGCGTGCGACGTGCTGGAGTGGTCGCAAAAGAAGTATCCGGAATTTTATGAGGCGATGCATTATTCGCTGTGTGAAAGGTCGGAGGCTCTGCGCACACGCCTGCTTTCAATCCTCAACCAGCACCTTGAATCCGGGAAAGTGTCAATCGGCAGTGCATCGCCAGCGCTCGCGACCGATTCAAAGAGCGCTGATTCAGGAAGTAACGGAGGGGAGGGCACGACTTCAGTCGTGCCAAACGGAGTAGAGATAACCAGGGCTTTAGTCCCTGAGGTCCCGATTATCGTTTTTGCCAACGAGTTCTTTGACGCACTCCCAGTTGAAATACTCAGTCACAAAGGCAAACTGTTTGTGTACTTCTGCAACGGCCATTTTACTGAATGCTGGAAAGACCCATCCCGGGCAGAACTCGATCTATTAGAACACTACAGCGTGCCTCCTGAACCGGGCGAGCGTCTTGAAATCTCCCTTCCGGCACAGCTCTATATGCAAGAGATCGCGCGAATTGTCCAGCGAGGATTTGCGCTGGTTATAGATTACGGCTACACGCGGGAGCAGCAACTCGCTGGCCGGCACCGTGGAACGCTGATGAGCTTTCGCCAGCACGCCGCGATTACTAACCCCTATCAGGCGGCGGGCGAGCAAGACATCACTGCGCACGTGAACTTTACCGCTCTGGGTGCGGCGGCCGAGCGCGGAGGGATGCTGGTCCAACCATTAATTACGCAATCGCAATTTTTGCTCGGGATCGGGGAAGCCAACCAGTTTGCGGATGCATTCGAAGAGTGCGCCGCGCCACAAGAGCGCGCCAAAGTCGCACTTCAACTCAAGCACCTGATCACTCCGGCGGGAATGGGCGAGAGTTTTCATGTGATGCTGGCCAGCAAAGGTTTAGATTCGTCTGTGGTTACCAATCTGAGTGGGACGAGCTTCGGAAAGAGAACGGTTGCCGCTATGAACCCGTCATCTTCTCCGGCCGCACCAGTTGATCAAACTCTTCAGCGCTGAGATAGCCAAGCTTCAGCGCTGCCTCGCGCAGGCTGCTATGTTCGACGTGCGCAGTATGCGCGATCTTTGCCGCTTTGTCGTAGCCGATTTTCGGTGCCAGGGCGGTGACCAGCATAAGCGATCGGCCCAGGTTCGCTTTTACATTGGCGCGATTGACCTCCATGCCTTTGATCATGTACTCGACGTAACCATGACACGCATCAGAGATCAAAGTCACCGAGTGCAGAAAGTTGTAGATGATCACCGGTTTGTACACGTTCAATTGAAAATTCCCTTGTGATCCTGCAAACCCAACCGCAGCTGTCGCTCCGTGGACCTGCACACAAACCATGGTCATAGCTTCGCACTGGGTAGGATTCACTTTGCCGGGCATGATAGAAGACCCAGGCTCGTTTTCAGGGATGATGAGTTCTCCCAGCCCGGAGCGCGGTCCCGAAGCCAACCAACGGATGTCATTAGATATCTTCATGAATGACGCGCCCAGTGTCTCCAGCGCGCCCTGCGCAAAAACAAGTTCATCATGGGCAGACAGGGCGGCGAACTTGTTTGGGTGCGAGCGGAACGGGAGACCTGTGAGCTCGGCAATTTTGGCTGCAGTTCGTTCCGCAAACTCCGGATGAGCATTCAAGCCCGTTCCGACTGCGGTACCGCCAATGGCGAGGTCATAGAGTCCATCCAGAGTTTCTTCCATGCGCCGGACATCCCGGTCCAACAAGCTTGCCCAGCCACCAAATTCCTGGCCAAAAGTTAGCGGAACGGCATCCTGCAAATGCGTGCGACCAATCTTCACCACATCATGGAACTCTTTCGCCTTGGCGGCAATCGCGTCGCGTACATTCTTAACTGCAGGGATCAGAGCGTTCTTTACTCGGTCGGCTGCCGCAATATGCATTGCGGTCGGGAAAGTGTCATTGGACGACTGCGACATGTTGACGTCATCATTGGGATGGACAGGATTTTTCGATCCCATCTCGCCCCCAGCGAGTTCGATGGCCCGGTTCGAGATGACCTCGTTGACGTTCATGTTGGTCTGCGTGCCGCTACCGGTCTGCCAGATGCGAAGAGGGAACTGATCATTCAGCTTGCCCGCGATGACCTCATCGGCGGCCTGCACAATGAGCCGGACTTTTTCTGCCGACAACTTGCCCAGTTCCTGGTTCACCAGCGCGCAGGCTTTCTTCAGGATGCCAAAGGCGCGAATGAGTTCGGGGGGCATGGTGTCACGGCCGATATTGAAATGATGCAGTGATCGCTGGGTCTGGGCGCCCCAATAGACGTGCTGTGGAACCTCAATCTTGCCCATGCTGTCGGATTCGGTGCGGGTCTTGGCGGACATATCGGTGAGTAGTTTATAGCGGCCGCGTCTGCGAGATCACGTTTCTAAGGATATAATTTCGCCCGCAGATGGGTTTACGAGGTCCTGAACCATAAGTCATGAGAGCAATTCAGGTAAAACAGACCGGCGGCCCGGAGGTTCTGGAACTGGTTGATCTTCCAGTTCCACAGCCGAAGCCGAATGAGGCAGTCGTCAAGCTAGCCGCCAGCGGTGTCAACTTCATCGACGTCAACCTGCGGGAAGGTCGATACAAAGCGCCCCTGCCATTCGTCGCGGGGCAGGAGGGCGCGGGGGTGATTACATCGGTCGGAGCCGATGTGAGAACCGCGCAGGTGGGCGACCGGGTTGCCTGGAGCGGCATACTGGGTTCCTATGCCGAGTACGTGACCGGTGCCGCCGATGCGTTGGTGCCGGTTCCCGATAGGGTTAACGATCAAAGCGCTGCTGCTGCATTACTGCAGGGCATGACCGCCCATTATCTCTGCTATGACACCTACAAGCTTAAAGCGGGTGAAACTGCGCTGGTTCACGCCGCTGCTGGTGGGGTTGGGCTTCTGCTGGTTCAGATGGCACATAATCTCGGGGCCAGAGTGATCGGCACGGTTTCGACCGAAGAAAAAGCCCAGCTCGCACGCGATGCAGGTGCGGATGAAATAATTCTTTACACCCAGGCTGATTTTGAAGCGGAAACCAAACGGCTGAACAATGGAAAGGGTGTAGACGTGGTTTACGACGGAGTTGGCAAGGCGACCTTCGAGAAAAGCATGAACGTGTTGCGACCGCGCGGCATGCTGGTGCTATACGGGGCATCCAGCGGGCCAGTGCCTCCGGTCGATCCCAGCACTCTGGCACAAAAGGGATCGCTGTATATGGCCAGAACTACTCTCGCCCACTTCACCGCTACGCGAGAAGAATTGCTGGCGCGCTCCGGCGCGGTGTTTGGGATGATTGCCGCAGGAAAATTGAAGCTGCGTATCGCCCACCTTTACAAGCTGCAGGACGCGCAAGCGGCGCACCGTGATTTGGAAGCTCGGAAGACGACCGGAAAGCTGTTACTGGTGCCGTGAGGCAAGTCATGACGAGCGAGTTTTCCTATGCCTTTCATCCTCGTCCCTTAACTCGCGAATCCAAGTGTTGATGGCTTTTCGACTACGGCGCAGTGATTGGATCACCGTCCGTCCATTCTCAGGATAAATTCAATCCGATGTCCGCCCGAGACACCGGTTCGCCTGCGGACCTTGTGTGGCGCCGTGACTTGACGTTTCATCTTTACCTTCTATCGGAAGTCCGGGCATCGTTGTCAAACCAATATCCATCAGTGTTTTCGGACATAATTTCTGGCGTACTCAGGGATTTTGATTTCGCCCTGCAGCGTCGGATCATCAATCGGCTCACTGGCAACCATCTGCAACGGGATTACGCCCGCCCAGGTCTGAAACGACAGGTCTTCTTCATCGTCGAGTGGCGGGCCTTGCCGCACTTTGGCAGAGAACTCCTCGATTGGAAGCTTCAATGCAAGCGTGGCCTTCAATTCCTTCTCGTTAGGTTGTCTTGAGTCCGTCCAACGGCCTGGAATAATGTGATCCGAAAGAATCTGTAGTGCTTTGAGCTTCTCTTCCTGATCAGTGACCGCATGCGCAGTTCCCAGAATCACTACCGAGCGATAGTTCATGGAGTGGTTGAAGATCGAGCGGGCCAGTACCAGGCCATCCAACAAGGTAACAGTGACACAGGCCGGAATCCCCTGATCAAGGTTACGCAGCATGCGACTGGCTGCGGACCCGTGAATGTACAGATTGTCCCCGTCCCGCCCGTAGCCGGTAGGAATAACGTAGGGCTGGCCCTGTGCCACGAATCCCACGTGGCAGATGAATCCTTGGTCCAAGATTCTGTAAGCCTCGGCCCGATCGTAAACACCGCGATGTGGCTCCCGTACCACACGAGTGCGAGAAGTCGGATTGCTTATTTCAGACATTTAGAGGAGGTTCTCCGGCAAGCGCCAAGAATGTACGAACAGAAAGTTTAGCAGAGTAGATTTTGATTTCGCGGGCCGCTTCAACGTTTACGCAGAATCAAGTCCCCTGCGGTTGGCGGAAGTTGGAAAGGAATTTCAATTACGCGGCCATCCAATGGAATGCGCAGCACAAGTTGCTCCTGATCCTTCCAGCGGCCAATCCACTTGTCTGTAGAGCGAAACAGCACCCATCCAGTGTTTTGTGGAGCGGCAGGACTAAGCTTTGCCGGCTTGAGGCAACGCGATCCGAGGAATTCCTGGATCTCCACTAGCTCCTTCTCGTTGGCTTCGATCCTTTTGTTATAAAAATCCTTCTTGTCGCGATGCTTCTCACTCTCGCGTTGATTGTATTTGGCTGCGGCATCGGCCAGGTCCTGATAGTGTTCTGAGAATGTCTGCGGATCCAGCGCCTGGTGTACCACGTGCGCGTGCGAAGCGAACTCAAGGGTTATGCGGCCAGGAAGAACGGAAACCGAATCACTTCCTTGGTAGCTGAACTCCAGGAAAATGCCGACAAAAGGTCCCATTCGCTTGCGAGATTTCTGCAGTTCCTGTGAATCGACTGCCATGGTGACACCGAGATCGTCTGTCCGAAGTCCGTAACGATATTTACCGTCCTCACCTCGACTGAAGGTGGAGCCCGGCTTGCCCTCCTCCCAGCGCACAATCGACTCTTGGGTACCAGCCATCGTGATAACTGCCGATGCACAGAGCGCAGGTAATAGAGCGAGGTGGAAGCTCTTCATATCGATTGATGTTTAATTTCTTTCGGAAAATACCCCTGCAGTCACAAGTTTACGCATAAAAAAGCCGGCTGACGTTATCAGCCGGCTTTCGTGAAACCAAAAATCAAGGTGTCATCTTGGCCACAATAGCATCCGAAATTCCAGCAAAAGTGCCTTGTTTAGCTGCTTTCACTGGGAAGTCGGTTGAAGTTGTGTTTCCGGTGACATAGATGTTCCCGCCGGTCACTGCAATTGCTCCCAGTGCGCCAGAGCCGTTCAGAGTGTTTTCGTCCAGCGCTCCGCCCAGGAAAGTTGAAAACAAGACCGACGATCCGGCCGCGTTGATCTCCGTGACGAACGCGTCGTGAGCCCCGCCGAAGGTGGTTTGCGTGGCGTTCACGTTGGGGAAATTAGTTGAGCTGGTTGATCCGGTTATGAAGACATTGCCGTTTGCGTCCGCAGCAATTCCGGTTCCCGTGTCATTCTGCGTTCCGCCCAGGTAGGTCGAGTAAACCAGCGCGCTGCCACTGGCATTCAGCTCCGCGACAAATGCATCCTGGGTGCCAGAAAGCGCGGCTTGTACCGCTCCCTGGGTGGGGAAATTACTGGATTGCGTATCGCCGGTAACAATCGCGTTGCTTCCGTGCACCGCGATTCCCAGTCCTTCATCCTTGCCACTGCCGCCCAGGTAAGTGGAATAGACCAGGCCGGTACCGTCGGCTTTGAAAACTGCAACGAAAGCATCCGGAGTGCCTGTGCAACTGACACACGAGGTTTGGAAAGCGCCCGCTGTAGTTGGGAAGGTTGCACTGAACGTTTCACCCGTTACGTAAGCCTGTTGGGATGAATCCACGGCCACTGCGGCTGCAAAGTCTCCTGTGCTTCCGCCGAGATAACTGGAATAGCCAAAGGCCGTGGCAGTCAAATTCAACTTCGATACGAAACCGGCGTTCGTGCCGATGAGCGAAGTCTGCAACGCACCTGCGGTGGTCGGGAAGATCGTGGATGATGTTCCACCCACAACGTAGACGCCCGTCGAATCAACCGCGATCCCATCGACCACGCTAGTGTCACCAGAATTTGTGCCCCCAAGGAATGTGCTAAACACGAGGGAACCCGAAGAATCCAATTTGGCAGCAAATCCGCTCTGCGAGGCGGATCCGAAAGCACCCTGGACCACTCCTACCGTATGCGGGAATGCCGAAGATTTCGTCCCGCCGCCCACGAACGCGTTTCCGTTTGAGTCCACCGCGATTGCGGATCCGCTATCCTCACTGCCACCGCCGATATAAGTCGAATACGCGATACTCGACCCATCCGGGGACAACTTAGCCACGAAAACGTCAAAGTTTCCGAACGGAGCGTTGGACGCGCTTGGAAAATCCAGCGAGTTCGTCTTTCCGGTGACGTAAGCGGCGCCAGTCGAATCAACCGCAATCGCGAAGCCTTCATCCTCAGAAGTTCCGCCAAGATAGGTTGAATAAAGGACGGTGCCGGGATTGCCGCCCCCGCCTCCACCACCTCCGCCTCCCCCCCCGCCTCCACCACTTCCGCTGCCACCACAGGCGGCAAGCGTCACCAACCCGGAGAAACACAGAAGCGAAAGCATCAGGCAAACGACCTTTCGCTGACTATGGGCGATCCCCAGGCTGAAGAATGCCAACCCAACGGCAGGGAAGAGCAATACGAAGAGGCTGAGATCACGAGATTTCGCCTGGCTCTGTGACGCAGGAAGTTCACCACTGTAATCCTGTACGCTCAGAGTCGGGCTGACGAACAATGCATGCTTCTTGTCGTAGTTTGCTATCGCAAACATCACCTTCCCGCTTTTACTTCGCAATGCGGTGTCCACGCTCCTGCGTTTGCCATTGATGATCTGGTAGGCAATCGGCTTGTGTAAGGCGATTGCCCCTGCAGGAGAGCACATCCAAATATTTCCACTGTCATCTGTGCTGATTTGAGTTGTTCCGGAAAATAGCAGGGAAATCTGCGATGGGTCAGCGCCGGGGGCGACTTGAAAATCAAACATCAGTTGCTGCCGATCCCCGTGTATGGCCTCGTCGATACCTGGATAAATCTGCGAATATTCCACGCGCCCGTAGTGTGGAATTCCAGAGCGCCATTGCTTTGGATCGCTGCCGACAAAGTAGTTGCTCACTCCGGCTTGGCGGTCGGACGCAGAGATTTGAAGTGTGTTGCTTGCGCCCACCAGTTCCATTCGCAGGGCCGAAGACGTCGAACGGGGCGACTGATTTTTCGATTTGCTCGGTGTAGGCGATGCCAGCGACCAGACCGCGCCATTTTCGGTGAGAAACAGCGTGTAACCATGTCCTCGGGCGATGTATTTTGCCGCGGAATCCGTCTGTCCAAGATTGACCTCAAATGTCAGCGGCAGGCTGTGGCTACTCGGGCTTTTTGCCGAAGCCACCGCTCGATTGCTTCTGCTGTAGAGAACGCTGACCGCGCATAAAATCGCCAGCACGCAACCGGTTAGCACTAGCCCGCTTCGTCCCACCTTTGGGACGCCTTGATAACTCATACATTGCCTCCGAGGATTGATAACTTTGATAACGCGCAGTTGTTTGCACACTGCCGTTTGCTGTTTCGGCACGATACTGGTTCGGAGTATGGGGTAGGTGAGCTGGATTGTCAACGTAGTAACTATAGCCGCGCTTTGCGGGTAAACACCCTGAAACCCTGAATGGGCGTGGCTTTTGGCTGACACCAACCTGGATACGCCAGCCTTCCCCGCTCTGACCTGGTTGTAAATCCAGCTTCTCTGTTTTCCGCAAGACAAAATTTTTATGATGGCTGTTGTATTATGCGCTAGATCTCGCGTTCCGGGGCACCACAAATGAAAGGTCAAAAGAAAGAAGAATGGATGCATCTTTGTGAAATGGCTGCGAACGAGCAGGATTCTGAAAAACTGCTCGCTCTGGTCAAGGAAATCAACCGCCTGCTTGAAGAAAAAGAGGCCCGTCTGAGAAGCCAGACAAAGCCACCGACGACTAATCCTGAAAGCTGAAGCCCGGCGGTCTGCAAAAGCTGATCGGCGTGCACGCCAATAGCCCATCGAAGATTTTCCTGCCACGTCCGGCACGTCTGCGCACCTGCTGCGGCATTTTCGCGTAAACTGTATGGACCGAGTCGGTTGGGGCGCGTAGCTCAGTTGGTAGAGCAATGCCCTTTTAAGGCATGGGTCGCAGGTTCGAATCCTGCCGCGCTCACCAGACCTATTTCAATGACGTCTAGCTGAAGAGGCGCTGATAACCAAATCATCAGCCGAAGAAAATTTCTCGCGCAGTCAGGTTCGGCGGCTGTTCTTCCGCTAGCGTTCCCATCCTTCTTCTTACAACCCTACTACGCCTTTAAAGCCTCGCCCAACCCTGATCTGCACCTACAGCCTCATTATCGAGAGCGCCTGCCCATCGAAAGCATGTTGGGCAAGGTTGCAGCCGGTTCAGACGCATTCATAACAGAAATTTATGCGGAGCAGATTGCAGCCATTCTGGCGTCCTGGAGCGCGGGGTTGCTACAAACTCCCGCTGATCTTGCGCCCATCACTAGGAGTCTGGCCTCTGACTTCCAAGGCTTTTCTCAATCCAACCCAACCATCACGAACACCCGCGACGACAAGAATCTTCGTGTTCAGCGCTGCCAATACCAGCAAGAGGCTCGACAGAGCGCGCAAGAATTCCTGTACGCATTCAGCCGAGAGGTGCGCCTATTCAAGCGGTTTCTAACCGCAGATTTCCAGATCACCGGTCTCAAAGGCTCGGTTCCTGGCCGGCTCTTGACGCAAGTGCGCTTCGAATTTGTGGGAGAAGGCGAGGGTTTTTATCGCGAACAACGGGTCGGTAACTGGAAGCTGGAATGGACTGCTGCTTCGGCAGGTCAGTTCGAATTAATGCAATGGCACGCGCAAGATGAAGTTCGCAGCCGTTCTTTCAGACCTTGCTTTTTAGATATCACCGCCGCAGCACTGGGCGCGAATGCTTCATATTCATCTCAATTGTTGAGAGGCAGTGATTACTGGCGGACGGTTCTGGACGGCGCCAGCGGCATTGACATTTACGGACACAACGGCGTCTCAGTTGGCGATATCGATGGCGACGGCTTCGATGAAATCTATGTCTGCCAGCCCGCCGGCTTACCTAACCGGCTGTTCCGTAATCGCGGCGATGGAACGTTTGACGACATCACCGACGTGTCCGGGACTGGTGTGCTTGAAAACACCGCCTGTGCTCTGATCGCCGATATCAATAATGATGGTCAGCAGGATCTGATCGTGGTGCGCACGAACGGGCCTTTGCTGTTCCTGAATCACGGGGGAACCAGCTTCCGCCAGGCTCCTGACGCTTTCAAGTTTGCCAGCCCGCTTTTGGGAACTTTTACCGGGGCTGCCATCGCTGACTATGACCGCGATGGCTGGCTGGATATTTATTTCTGCCTCTATGCCTATTATCAGGGAACAGATCAATATAAATATCCGTTGCCGTACTTTGACGCGCAGAACGGCCCGCCCAATTTCCTCATGCGCAACAATCGAGACGGTACTTTCAAGGACGTGACCCAGCAGTCCGGCCTGAACCAGAACAACACCCGTTACAGCTTCTGCTGCGCATGGAACGACTTCAACAACGACGGCTGGCCGGATCTTTACGTAGTGAATGATTTCGGCCGCAAGAATCTATACCGCAACAACGGCGACGGAACATTTAGTGATGTTGCCGACCAGGCGGGCGTTGAGGACGTGGGTGCGGGCATGAGTGTGTGCTGGTTCGATGGCGATAATTCCGGGAAAGAAGAGTTGTATGTCGCCAATATGTGGACCGCTCCAGGAGAACGCATCGCCAGCCAGGAGAGTTTTCAGGAAAGAGCCGCCGACCCCATCCGTGCTCTATATCGCAAGCATGGGATGGGCAACTCTCTGCTGCGCCCTGATGCAAAGGGCAGCTTTCACGATGTCACGGCTGAAGCGGGCGTTGCAATGGGCCGATGGGCGTGGTCAAGCGACGCCTGGGATGTTGATCATGATGGGCGAAGCGATCTTTATGTAACCAACGGGATGATCTCCGGGCCATCGCGCCAGGATCTCAACAGCTTTTTCTGGAGGCAGGTCGTCGCCAATTCACCGAATATTGCAAAAACCTCGAACGATTACGAACAGGGATGGAACGCCATCAATGAATTGATTCGTGCGGACGGAAGCTGGAGCGGCTATGAGCGTAACGTCTTTTATGTGAATAATGGGGACGGAACATTCTGCGATGTTTCCGGCGCACTCGGCCTGGATTTTCTTGAAGATGGTCGCGCCTTTGCGCTCGCCGACCTTGATAACGATGGCCGGCTCGAGCTGGTTCTAAAGAATCGTAGTGGCCCCCAACTGCGAATTCTGAAGAACACCTTGCAGGATCTACCGTCTTCGATTTGTTTTCACCTGCGCGGCACGAAAAGCAATCGAGATGCAATCGGTACCATGCTGACCCTGCGCACGGAGACAGGCCAGCAGAGCCGCACGCTTCGTGCGGGTTCCGGCTTCTTGTCGCAACACAGCAAGGTTTTGCTTTTCGGGTTGGGAAAGAATGAACAAGCAATCAGTGCGTCGGTTCGTTGGCCCAGTGGGCTGGAGCAGCAATTCTTCGATCTGCCGCCCGATCACAATGTATGGCTCGAGGAGGGCACTGACAAGTTCAGCGTAAAGCCATTCGAATCGAAACAGAAAACTCAGTCTGCTGGCTCTCAACAATCGGAAGCCTTGCCGTCAACTGTTGAGACCTGGCTACTGGATCCTGTGGATGCGCCTGATTTTGCATTACCCGACCTTAGCGGACGAAAATATGCTCTAAGCGCTGCTCGCGGCAGGCCGGTTCTTCTTCATTTCTGGTCAAAGAAATCGGGAGACTGGAAACAAGATTTGAAGTTGCTCGATTCGGTCAGTTCCCAGGCGCAGGTGTTTGCGCTGAATATTGACGATCCAAACATAGACGATCCAAGCACAGACTTGAGTTTCGGACCCCGTCAGTCGGTGCCACTGTTGCGTTGCTCTGACGATATTGCGGCCATTTACAACATTGTTTTTCGACAGCTGTTTGATCGACATCGCGATCTCCCGCTCCCCACTTCATTTCTGCTCGACGAAGCCGGCCAGATCGTCAAGGTCTACCAGGGGACCCCAAACAAGGGAATGCTCGCAACAGACTTGGGTTCCATCCCGCGCACCCCTGCGGAGAGGATGAGTAAGGGATTGCCTTTTCATGGCACCATTTCTGGCCAACAGTTCCAGAGAAATTACCTGTCGTATGGATCGATTTTCTATCAACGTGGATATCTCGAACAGGCAGAATCAGCATTTCGCCAGGCTCTGCGGAATGATCCGGCAAGTGCTGAGGCCCGGTATGGAATCGGCAGTGTGCAACTCAAGCAGAACAAGCTGGAAGATGCTCGTGAATCTTTCAACCGGGCGGTCAAACTGCCCTCGAGCTACCCATCCACTCTACCCAACGCCTGGAATAACCTTGGGCTTATTGCAACTCGCCAGAACCAGATCGCTGAGGCGATTCCGTACTTTCAGGAAGCCCTGAAGCTGAGCCCCGACTATCCGGTTGCGCTGAACAATCTCGGCAACGCATTTCGTCAGCAGAAGCGATGGGAAGAAGCTCGCAAAGTTCTGGAACACGCGGTGGACGTGAATCCTGAGGATCCTGAAGCGAACTACAGTCTGGGGATGGTGTTCGCTCAGCTTGATCAGAATGAGCATGCCAACGAGTACCTGCAGCGTGCTTTGAAGTTCAGGCCTGTGTATCCTGAGGCGCTGAACAATCTTGGCATCCTCTACTTGCGCACCAGTCAGACCGAAAAAGCTGTGGCCAGTTTCCAGGAATGCATTCGAGTGGCGCCTGATTTTGACCAGTCATATCTGAATCTCGCAAGAGTGTATGCTTTGCAGCATAATCCCGAAAAAGCGCGTGCAGTTCTGCTCGACCTTCTGGCGCGGCGGCCAGAGAACGTCTCAGCCCAGGAACTGCTCCGCCAGATGCCATAGCTGGCAATTGCCTCTGTCGCGTCCTTATGCGATTCTCTCCTTGCAACCTGGAGGTGATCGATGGCTTGCAGCCCTGAAGTTTTGAAGCGCGTTCCCTTATTCGCCCTGCTCGATCCTGAAGAGACCTGCGTTCTGGCTGGCCAAGTCGAAGTAAGGACATTTGCCGCTCGCCAGCGTATCTACAAAATGGGAGATCCTGGCGAGAAAGCTTATGTCATGGTGTCTGGGCGGGTGCGTATTTCCACCGTGGACGAAGATCAGCAGGAAGTAGTGGTGGATGAACCGGGCTATGGCGAGTTCTTTGGCTTCGCTTCCATGCTGGAGCAGACACCGCACCACACCGACGCCATTGCGCTTGAGGAAGCCGTCTGCCTCGAGGTTGATCGGAACGACATTGCTGTTCTTCTGGAACGAAAGCCCATGGCTGGAATGGATATGCTCGCCGTGCTGGGCCGCCAGTTTCATGCCGCTCAACAGCTGGTTCGCGTGCGAGCCAATCGCAATGCGAACGAAATTATCGAAGAGGAAGCGACTTTCCCCGAACGCATTGCCGATAGCGTTGCGCGGTTCGGTGGATCATGGTCGTTCATAATTACGTTTGCCGCTGTGCTTGTCCTCTATGCCGCATTGAACATCGTATTAAGAGGCAAGGCCTGGGATCCTTACCCGTTTATTCTTCTTAACCTTTTCCTTTCGATGCTTGCTGCCATTCAGGCCCCTGTCATCATGATGAGTCAGAACCGGCAGGACACCAAAGACCGCTTGCGTGGCGAACTGGACTTCGACGTTAATCGTCGGGCCGCGTCCGATATTCAGGGTCTGGCTCGGAAAATTAATCTTCTGTCGGAAAAACTTGGCGATATCGACGACTTGCTGCGCAAAGATCGACCGAATAACCTCTTTGCTCAACAGAACTTATAAGAGATCAAAACACACTTGAAACGCACCCTTCTGATCGATACCGATACCGCATCTGACGATGCGGTTGCCCTTATCATGGCGCTGCGCGCACCCGACGTTCAGGTTGCCGCCATCACCATGGTGGCCGGCAATGTCGGTGTTGACCAGGCCACACGGAATGCGCGTTATACAGTCGAGCTCTGCCAGGCCGATGTCCCGGTTTTCATAGGAGCAGAGAAGCCATTACTTCGTCCCTATCAGAACGCAACCTGGTTCCATGGTCGGGATGGGCTGGGAGAACACAACTACCCTGCACCCCGTCGGGCGCCCGAGAAAATGCACGCGGTCGATGCCATCATCGATACCATCGAAGCGAATCCAGGCCTGGTAATGGTCACACTCGGCCCACTCACTAACATTGCTTTGGCTTTAGCACGAAAGCCGGGCATCACTAAGAAAGTCTCTCGTTGTGTGGTGATGGGCGGCGCGCCTTGTTGTGAAGGAAACGTTACTCCGGCAGCGGAATTCAACATCTGGGTCGATCCCGAGGCCGCGCGTATGGTGTTCCTTAGCGGCATGCAGTGCGAACTCATTGGTTGGCAGCTCTCTCGTTTCGAAGCAGTCATCAACCAGCAGGATATCGATCGCATTCTCGCACTTGAAACGACTCTCGGGAATTTCGCGATCGAATGCAACAGCCACGCTCGTGACGCTTACAAGATACAGACTGGTGAAGATGGAATCTGCTTGCCCGATCCGGTTGCCATGAGCATTGCGCTAGATCCCACTATCGGCACCGAATGGAGTGAACACTATCTCGACGTTGAGACCACCAATGAACTCACGCGCGGCATGACAGTTGTCGACCGCTTGAACGTAGCCGATGACGAGCGCAATCGCGATACCTGGAAACAATCGATCGAGGCCGGTAGAAAAAAGATCTGCTGGAAGCTGGAAAATAAGAGGTGGAAGGAAGCCCTGCTGCAGGCGCTTCGCTAATCAGTGCTGAGCTCGCGCAAGCTCTCGAATCTGGTTGAGATAACCCACATACACCGGAATTGGAATGTCAGGTGAATCGCCGTCATTCAGGAAGTGCGCCAGCCGAATTTCCATCGGGATGGAGCTGATCACCTCGCGGAAGCGGGCCATCTTTAAAAACTTCACTTTCCAGATCTCAAGCATTAGCGAACGGAATTCCTCGCTGATAAAGCCGAGCTTGCGATTCTCCAGATAGATTCCATCGAAGTGGCGAGCAGCCAGCGCACTACGAACAGGATCTTCCGGTTTCGAAAATACGTACACCAATTGAAATAAGTCGGCCAGATCTCCCCACAGGACTTTTTCTTCGAAGGCGGCAAAACGAAATTTCTGCGTACCTCTCTGCTGCGCTTGTCGGGCGCGATCTCGTGGTTGCAGTCCATGCTTCCCGAGTTCTTCACTGAACCAGCGCAGCCGGTCGCGCATCAAGTTGTGACGCAAGAACTCGACCGCATAGGCGTTGGGAAGATAGTTGTCAGCATCCTCATCAAGCCGCGCGATCCACGGTTTCCAGTCACGCTGCTCAAATAAGCCAATCAAATTACGCAAGTCCTGGATGGTCGTGTCGGGGTGATATTTCACAGCCTGCCAGAAATGCTCGGTGGAGTCATATCCAGCTCCGTACAGCTCAATACCTTCCTCAATCGGATACCAGTTTGAAAGCACACGACCGGCAATTGACGGCGACGCGCTCCAGCAGTTCAGGGAATGCTTCCATTTCTCCTGGACCGCGAGAAATGCCTCCGCGTAACCCTGCGGCTTCGATTCCTGCGTCGCCAAGGTCGCGCTTTGCAGTTCATCGCTGGTGTGTGTCAGCAAAGCTTCCATGGGCCGCTCATCAATCATCGAAACTACCCGGCTTTCAATTCCTTCCCGCAACAGGTTTCGGGCAAGCTGTTCGCGACCGCCTGGGTCAAGCTTCCAACGCCTGCTTTGTGACTCAATATAAGGAAAAAGTTCGGCCAGCGACTTGAATTCAACAAACCCGTGTACGGCAAAAGTTACCGGTTTTCCATCTTTGAATATCACGGTGCTCGGCGTAACCAGAGCCTGCAAGGTAATCTGCTGCGCTTGCGAAAAGATTGTCCCCATCAAACCTAAAAATGCAAGAACCATAGAAAAGCGTCGTTTATTCTTCATTCCTGACCCTGCGGTACATGGCCGCAAGATATCTGTGGCCTTCACCGGCTCACTTCTAAAATGAACTTTACCCCCGG
>QHZY01000124.1 GCA_003224855.1 Acidobacteriota bacterium
TGTCTGTCCGGGCGAAGGTGTGCGCAAGCCGGTGAAATCGATGCCCGGCGTTTTCAACCTTTCCGTCGATGAAGCGGTAAAGGAAGCGACCAAGGCCCACTCCGCGGGCGTTCGAGCGGTGATCCTGTTCGGCCTGCCTGAGTCGAAGGATGAAGCGGCCACTGGAGCCTGGAGCGAGAGCGGAATAGTGCAGCAAGCATCACGCGCCCTCAAGCGGGAACTTCCAGAGCGGGTTGTAGTTGGGGATGTCTGCCTCTGCGAATACATGTCGCACGGCCATTGCGGAGTAGTGCGAACTTCGGCGCAGTCGCTCGGTGCGGCCGTGGCACAACCACCAGCGGCAAAGGCCCAGTACGAGATCCTGAACGATGCCACGTTGGATCTCTTGGCGAAGACTTCTGTGTCTCTCGCTCAGGCAGGTGTGGACATCATCGCGCCTTCTGACATGATGGATGGGCGGGTGGGGGCGATCCGTAAGGCGCTGGACGAAGCGAAGTTCGAGAGCACGCCGATTCTTTCCTATGCGGCGAAATTTGCCTCAGGTTTTTACGGGCCATTTCGCGAGGCGGCTGATTCCACGCCGCAATTCGGCGATCGGCGTTCATACCAGATGGATCCGGCGAATATTCGGGAAGCCATGCGGGAGATCGAACTCGACATCGAAGAAGGTGCCGACATGATTATGGTCAAGCCGGCGATGCCTTATCTGGACGTAATTGCCGCGGCGCGGGATCGCTTTGACGTGCCGCTGGCGGCTTACCAGGTGTCGGGCGAATACGCCATGATCGAAGCTGCTGCCCAGAATGGCTGGATTGAGCGCGAGCGCGTGATGATGGAATCATTGCTGGCGATCCGGCGCGCGGGTGCGGGAATTATTGTGACGTACTATGCGAAGGAAGCAGCGAAGCTTCTGACTTAATTCACCACTAACTCGCGTGGGGCCAGCCGCCCTCGGCTGTCCGGCCGAGCCAATCTCGGCAGCGCTGCGCCAGCCAAAGTATT
Source organism: Acidobacteriota bacterium (assembly GCA_003224855.1). GTDB lineage: Bacteria > Acidobacteriota > Terriglobia > Terriglobales > Acidobacteriaceae > Gp1-AA142. Next base: position 1,003 of record QHZY01000124.1, read on the forward strand.
AAGCCACTCTGGCCAAAGATGATGACGCCACTCTGGCCAAAGACATATGAGCGCCCACTGCGCCTTGCCAATCCTTCTCCTTGCCAATCCTGCGCCTTGCCAATGTAGAACTGAAGCGTGAGCGCATCGATTATTGGGTTTCAAAGGGCGCCAGGATGTCGGAACGGGTGAGCAAGATCGTGTCAATGCCCGCTGCCGCTGTCACCGCCTCAGTTGCCTGATCCCGCCCGCTGGAATTTCACCCAGGAGTTTACGCATGTCTGAAACCGCCCCCGACGTCAGCGGTCTGGTTGAGTACATTGCAAAAGCCATGGTGGACGCGCCTGACCAGGTGCTGGTGAAACAGCTTGAAGAGGGCGACGCAACCGTGCTGGAACTGGAAGTCGCGGAAAGCGACATGGGCAAAGTGATCGGCCGGCAAGGGCGCGTGGTACGCGCCATGCGCGCCTTGCTCGACGCGGTGAGCGACCGCTTCGACAAGCAGTACGAGTTGGAGATTCTGGAATAGCCGGTGATTACATTACGCTCGCGCGGGTGGTGAAAACCCAGGGGCGTCGCGGCGAAGTGGCAGCAGAGGTCCACAGCGATGTCCCGGACCGGTTTCAGAAAGACATGAAGCTTTCGGCGCTGGCGGAAGATGGCAGCCGGCGCGACTTGAAGGTTGAGGAATTCTGGCCGCACAAGCAGTGGCTGGTTTTCAAGTTCACCGGGATAGATTCGATTTCCGATGCCGAAGCGCTGGTCGGCTCCGAGCTGCAGGTTCCGGTCGAACAGCGGGCACAGCTCGACAGCGGATGGAATTACGTAAGTGAACTGGCCGGATGCACGGTGTACGACCATGAGCGCGAGATCGGAAAAGTGGAAGACATCCGGTTTGGGGCCGGTGAAGCGCCGCTGCTGGTGGTGAAGTCGGGAAGGGCTGAGTACGAGATTCCGTTTGCAGAAGCGTATTTGAAGCGGGTTGCTCCGCAAGAGAAGCGAATCGAGATGTCGCTGCCGGAGGGAATGCTCGAGGTCAATGCGCCTTTAAGCGCGGAAGAGAAGCAGGCGCAACAGGCGACTCGTAGCCGCGCAAGCCATGAAGATTGAGATTGTCACGATTTTTCCTGATTTCTTTCGTGGCCCTCTTGATTACGGAATCACTCGGCGGGCTCGCGAAGCAGGCCTGGTTGAGACAGTTGTTCACGATCTGCGGGCGTTTGCGAAAGACCGGCACCGTACCGTGGATGACCGCCCGTTTGGCGGCGGCGAGGGCATGGTACTGAAGCCGGAACCGGTCTTTGAATGTGTGGAAGCAATGGGAGTGGGTTCCCGCGAGCAGCGGGCCGCCACGGAAAGTGTTGTTTTGCTTTCCGCGCAGGGCAAGCGCTTCGACCAGCAAGTCGCAGGTGAACTGGCGCAGCTTGAGCGGCTGGTTCTGATCTGCGGCCGTTACGAGGGTGTGGATGAGCGTGTGGCCCAGCATCTTGCCGATCGGGAAATTTCCATCGGCGACTTCGTGCTGAGCGGTGGAGAGCTGGGTGCGGCGGTGATCGTCGACACGGTTGTGCGGCTGATTCCCGGCGCGGTTGGCAACCAGGCTTCCACTCGGCAGGAGTCATTTACGGCTTCGCAGAGCGTGGCAGAAGCCGGGCCGAGTTCGACATGCGGATCGGGTGGGCTGCTCGACTATCCGCATTACACGCGTCCCGCGCAGTTCCGCGGATGGGATGTGCCGGAAGTGCTGGTCTCGGGCGACCATAGCGCGATCCGGCAATGGCGGCGGATGACCGCGCTACAGAAGACATTTCGTAACCGGCCCGACCTGATGGACCAGGTCGAGTTGAGTAAGGAAGACAGGAATTTGCTGGCCCAGGTCACGGGCAGGAGTTCGCAAGCTGAGGAATAAATATGACCAACTTAATCATTGAAAAGCTGCTCGCCAAAAGCAAACGCACCGACCTGCCGGATTTCGTGCCCGGGGACACCATTCGGGTGCAGGTAAAGATCAAAGAAGGTGATAAAGAGCGCCTGCAGGCCTTTGAGGGCGTCGTGATCGCCCGCACGCGCGGGCCGCAAGCCAGTTTCACGGTTCGCAAGATCAGCTTTGGTCAGGGTGTGGAACGCATTTTCCCGATCAACTCGCGAGTGATCGATAAAATTGATATCGTGCGCTCGTCGAAAGTACGGCGCGCCAAGCTTTATTATTTGCGTGCGCTGCGCGGCAAAGCTGCCCGGCTAAAGGATGTGGAACGTGAACATCCTGTAGCGGCAGCCGCAAAGCAGTCCTGATTGCCACGTCAGGGGCGGATCTCCGATCCGCCCGCCCGGATCGGATCCAGGCTCAGCAGCCATTTCTCCTCGATTTTCACAGTTGAACCTTCTTCCAACCTCAGCGAAGATGCTGTGGAGTGCCCTTCAAAACGAAACCTCAGGAAAAACTTTCCGCATCGGCCGCCAAGCTGCGTCTTCTTAAACGTCTGCGCTGCACCCTGAGATTTGAGAAGAGTGCGTGGGCATCGGGCGCGCAACTAATCGCAGGCGTGGACGAAGTCGGCCGAGGATCGCTGTTTGGTCCGGTGGTGGCCGCGGCCATAATCCTTGATCCCGCGTACCGCATTCGCGGGCTGCGCGATTCCAAGCTGCTCCCCGCCGAACGCCGCGAAGTTCTTTCCGGACGCATTCGGGAGCATGCCATTGCATGGGCTATCGCTGCGGTGGATGCGGCGCGCATCGATCAGATCAACATCTATCAGGCATCGCGCGTTGCCATGCGAGAAGCTGTTGCCGCCCTAGACACGGCCCCAGATTACCTTCTGATTGACGCGCTGCGGATCGATATTCCGGTGCCGCAGCAGCCCATCATCCATGGCGATGCGCTTTCGGCTTCCATCGCTGCGGCTTCGATTATCGCGAAAGTAGAACGTGACCGCCTGGTATCGCTGTGGGACCCTGTGTTTCCGGTGTATGGATTGGCCTCGAACAAAGGCTACAGCACACCTCGTCATCTGCGAGCATTGCGCGAGCATGGGCCATCGCCTCTGCATCGCCAATCATTTGCGCCGGTGTGGAATGCGCCCGTTCCGCAGGACGTGCTCGCGTTCATGCTCGAGCACGAAGAAGAGCGGGCAGCGGTGTCTTAAACAGGCCCGCTATCGCCAATGAGAAAGGCCACCATCTCCGGTGGCCTTGAAATTTTCTGATACCGCTAATTGTTTTCGCCGCCCGCCCGTTTCCAGGTAATCAGGTCTCCGATGGTGGAACCACCGCTGGTGCTGGAGGCTGGGTGCTTGTAAGCTTCCACTTCCTTACGAGAAGCCTCTTCGCCCACGGCTCGGATGCTCAGGCCGACCTTCTTTTCTTCCGGGTTCATTTTGATGATCTTGAAGTCGTGCTCCTGGCCGGGTTCCAAGTGGATCTGCTGACCGTTGCCATCGACGGCTTCGGAATTGTGGCACAGGCCCTCGATACCCTCCGCGATCTCAACGAACGCGCCGAAGCCCGCGATCCGAAGAACCTTGCCGTGTAGCACGTCACCCACATGGTGTTGTTCAAAAAACGTCTCCCAGACATCCGGCTGCAATTGTTTGACGCCCAGCGACAAGCGACGCTTATCGGGTTCAATGGCGAGCACCACCGCCTTCACGCGGTCGCCTTTCTTCAACACCTCAGAAGGATGTTTCACCCGTTTGGTCCAGCTCAGGTTGCTGACGTGAACCAAGCCGTCAATACCGTCTTCGATTTCGATGAACGCGCCAAAATCGGTGAGGTTGCGTACGCGCCCTTCTACATTGGCGCCCACCGGAAATTTGTCATGAAGACTGTCCCAGGGATTGGCCGCCAGCTGACGCATGCCCAATGAAATCCTGCGCTCATTGGGATTGACATTCAGAACCACGCACTCCACGTGATCGCCGACATTGACCAGTTTCGAAGGGTGCTTCATGCGCTTGGACCAGGTCATCTCACTGACGTGAACCAGCCCTTCAATCCCCTGTTCGAGCTCTACGAATGCGCCATAGTCGGTAACGCTGATGACTCTTCCGGAAACGTGCGCGCCGACTGGATAGCGCTGGGCAGCATCTAGCCAGGGATCAGGGGTGAGCTGCTTGAAGCCGAGCGAAACCCGCTGCTTATCCTTATCGAACTTCAGGACCTTCACCTGAATCTGGTCTCCGACATTGACCAGGTCTTTAGGATGAGTCAGGCGGCCCCAGGACATATCGGTGATATGCAGAAGGCCATCGATTCCGCCCAGATCAACGAAAGCGCCATATTCGGTCAGGTTCTTTACTACACCGGTCAGGACCGAACCTTCTTCCAGATGCTCAAGCGTCTTGGACTTTTTCTCGTTCTGCTGTTCTTCCAGAATCTGCTTGCGGGAAACCACGATGTTGCCGCGCTTTTTATTGAGCTTGATGATGGCAACTTCCAAAGTCTGACCCTTGAGCGCATCGAGGTTGCGGATGGGCCGCAGGTCAGTCTGCGATCCGGGCAGAAATGCCTGAGCTCCCAGAATGTCCACGGTGAGCCCACCCTTGATGCGGTCAAGAACGATGGCCTTGATCGGGGCTTTCTCGTCATAGGCCTTCTCAATCTCATCCCAGGCCCGCAAGCGCTGAGCTTTCTGGTGAGAGAGGTTGATGTACCCTTCCTCGGTTTCACCTTTCTCGCGCATGACATCGATTTCATCGCCGGGCTGAAACTTGGGCTTGCCCTCGTGATCGATGACTTCAGAGAGCGGAAGCATGCCTTCCGATTTGGCGCCGATATCCACTACCACGTGAGTGGGAGTGATCTTAAGGACGGTGCCTTTCAGCACATTGTCCTCAGTTACCGACTCTTCGCTCTCAGTCGTGAAGCTTTCGAGGGCGGCGGCAAAATCGTCAGTGGAAGACTGCGCGTCTTCGGTGTTATTCGCGGTCGGGTTGGGTAAGGTTGCGCCCTCACTGGTCTCCGGAGCGCCTTCGGCGACTTCGGTAGATGTTGCAAAATCCAGGTTACGGGCGGTGTTGTCGTTGGACAAGTTGGTGGCCTCTCAGCGGAATTTCTCGCACGTCAGGTGCGGTTGGATGCGGGACCTAATTCAGCGGACGGCTGGCTCTAAGCTTCGGTTGTGTTGAGCTCGCCCTGGCGGAAGAGCTTGAACAATCCCAGCGGTCGGACGTCTCGTAAAAAAAGAAAACCCGCGTCCCAAGGGAACTCTTCGACTATAGCAACGGCTTCGAAAGAGTGTCAAACGGAAAGGTTTTCGGCTTGAAATTTTCACGCAATTTTTAAAATTGCGGGCCGAATTTCGTCGATTCTGAAGCAAAAGGTGGATGTTCTGTCATTTGGCGCCGCGCTTTCAAGACAAGTGGCTGAGTTTCTGCACTGTACGCGATTCTGGTACGCTCCCTCTTCATGGACTATCTCTGGACACCGTGGCGGTACGCCTACATTACGAACACCGCCAAGCAAGAGGGCAACCGTGAGGAGTGTATTTTCTGCAACTTGCCGGAACTCGAGGATCAAGAGGCTCACATTGTGTATCGCGGAAAGGACTGTTACGTGGTTCTGAACACCTTTCCTTACACTTCGGGCCATCTGATGGTGGTGCCTTTTGAGCATCTGGATGAATTACATAAGCTGCCCGAAGCTGCGGCCAACGAAATGATCGCGCTCTCAAAGCGGATGGAAGGGGTGCTGCGGCGTCTTTATTCGCCCGATGGTATCAACCTGGGGATGAACATTGGACGGGCTGCCGGTGCGGGTGTTGCCGGACATATTCATATGCATGTGCTGCCGCGCTGGGTGGGCGATACAAACTTTATGACCACGGTGGCGGAGAGCAGGGTCTTACCTGAAACTCTCGAAATTAGCTATAAGCGGATTCGCGATGCGATCAGCTAAACCACTATGAATCCATGGTGCGCAGAGTTGGGCTGATCAGTAGTGTGGCCTCGGTTGCGCGTTGCACCTCTTCCGCGGTACAACCGGGAGCAACTTCTTCCAGCACCAGCCCCGACTTCGTAACCCGGATGTAGGCCATTTCGGTCACGATCGTATCCACAACCTTGGTTCCGGTAAGCGGCAGAGTGCACTTCTTCAGAATTTTGGGCTGCCCTTCGCGGGTAGTGTGCTCCATGGTTACGATCACACGGCGCGCCCCGGCCACCAGATCCATTGCGCCACCCATGCCTTTCACCATCTTTCCGGGGATCATCCAGTTGGCCAGATTACCTTCTTCATCTACTTCCATAGCGCCCAGCACGCTGAGATCGATGTGCCCGCCGCGAATCATGGCAAAGGAGTCGGCGCTTGAAAAGTAGGCGGTGCCCTTCATCTCGCTAACCGTTTCTTTGCCGGCATTGATCAGGTCGGCGTCTTCCTGGCCTTCAGGCGGATAGGGGCCAATGCCGAGCATTCCATTCTCGCTCTGCAGAATCACTTCCATGCCGGATGGGACGTGATTGGCGATCAGCGTCGGCATTCCAATCCCGAGATTTACGTAGAAGCCATCGCGCAGTTCACGAGCGACACGCTTTACGATGCGCTCGCGTTTCTCGACGTCTTTGCCGGGCTTTGCAGGAGTGGCCATGACTTAAGATGCTTTCCGGACGGTCCGCTTCTCGATGCGACGCTCAAAAAGCTCGCCCTGGAAAATTCGCTTTACGAAAACGCTTGGCGTGTGGACCATATCCGGATCCAGTTCTCCGATTTCGACGATGTGCTCAACCTCGGCGATGGTAACTTTGGCGGCGGTTGCCATCATAGGATTGAAGTTGCGCGCCGTCTTGCGATAGACAAGATTGCCCTGTTTGTCGGCCTTCCACGCTTTCACGAAAGCGAAGTCCGCTTTGAGAGCATGCTCCATCAGATAAAGGCGCCCCTCGAACTCGCGCGTTTCTTTATTTTCCGCAACCATCGTTCCCACTCCGGTTGGAGTAAAAAAAGCTGGAATGCCGGCGCCGGCGGCGCGAATGCGTTCTGAAAATGTGCCTTGCGGAACAAGGTCGAGATCGACTTTGCCTTGCAGGACCATCTGCTCCAGCAATTTATTTTCACCCACGTAAGTGCCGATGTGCCTGCGAATCTGACCCGCTGCAAGAAGCAGCCCCATGCCAAAGCCGTCCACGCCGACGTTGTTGCTGATGGTAGTCAGATCCTTGCTGCCCTTGCGTACCAGGGCGCGTATCAGATTTTCGGGGATGCCACACAAGCCGAACCCGCCAACCATGATGGTTGCGCCATCGAAAACGTCTTTTACCGCTTCGTCCGCGTTGGGGATAATCTTGTTCACAGAACGATTTTAACGTGTTCCTGGAATTCGGCGGTGAGACGGGCGGGAACGCCCGTCCTCCATCGAAAGCTTTAAGTGTTCCGGAGTTTATGTGCCTGGTCGAATTCGCTTTCAAGCGGCGGGCATCAGAACCAAACTCCTCAACCAACGAGGCAGCAAGCGCGGTGGAAAGCATTTGTGGCAGGTGACTGGTCCAGGCGCAAAGCCGGTCGTGTTCTGCTGGATCAATCGCCGCAATATGGGCCCCCACACAGCCGACCAGGCCCGCAAACTCTCGTGCCAGAGTAGTTGGCTCGCGATTGATGTCGGGCGTGAAATACCAGAGCGCACCCTGAAACAGATCAGGATCTGCAAACTCGATGCCTGAATGCTCTTTGCCGGCGATGGGATGTCCGGGCAGAAATCGGTGGTCGTAATCTGCCCCGAATATGTGTCGGGCCTGAGCCACTATTTCCAGCTTGGTGCTGCCCACATCAGTAAGTAACACATCACCGGTGATTGCCGGTTCCAGATTTCTGATCATTTCAATAATGGATCCCACCGGCGTGGCCAGCAGCACGACCTGGCTGCCGAGAATTGCCTCCACCGGGTTCACGCGCGCAACATCGATTGCCCCGATTGACTGCGCATGTTCAAGGATTGCACCGCGATCGCAGCCGACAATTGTTCCGGCGAAGCCGCGCTTCTTGAGAGCCAGCCCGAATGATCCACCGATCAGGCCGGTTCCGATGATGGTGAGCTGACGAAGGGACATTGATTTAGAAATTGAGCAATTTGGAAATTGAGCAATTTGAAAGGCGTATTTCGCCCACAATTACTCAATTTCCGG
>QHZY01000125.1 GCA_003224855.1 Acidobacteriota bacterium
ATTCACCAGTGGCTCCGCGCAGCCCAGGCCGACGTGCTATTCGAAGCCACTTCTCTGAACGTCGAATCCGGCCAGCCCGCCATGGGCAATATTCGCGCAGCGCTTGAATTCGGCGCTCACGCCATTACCGCCAATAAGGGCCCGGTGGTTCACGGCTATCAGGAGCTCCGTGAATTGGCGCAGAGTAAGAACAAGCGCTTTCTGTTTGAGTCCGCGGTCATGGACGGCGCGCCCATCTTTTCTCTCTTCCGCGAGCTGCCGGTTATTCACCTGAAAAGTTTTCGCGGAATCCTGAATTCCACTACCAATCTCATCCTTACCGATATGGAAAACGGCATGAGCTTCGAGAGTTCGGTAAAGAAAGCGCAAGAGCTTGGATTGGCCGAAACCGATCCCACCAATGACACGGAAGGGTGGGACGCCGCCGTGAAAGTCGCCGCGCTGGTGGCCGTGCTGATGGGCGTTCCGATCAAACCGCAGCAGATCCAGCGTCAAGGCATCACTCAACTCAAAGCCGAACAGGTCCGAGCCGCCCGCCAGCAAGGCCATCCCTACAAGCTCATCTGCCGCGCGCAGCGCACCGCCACCGGCGTTGAAGCCAGCGTCAGCCCGCAGCAGCTTCCACTCAGTGACCCGCTGAGTTCCGTCCAAGGCACTTCATCCGCCGTGTACTTCGAGACCGATGTTCTCCCCGGACTCGCCATCATCGAATCCGATCCCGGGGTCGAGACCACCGCTTACGGCATGCTCGCCGACTTCATCCACGCCGTTCACACCTAGGCGCGGATCTTCGATCCGCCCGGGTAGAGACAGCCGCCCTCGGCTGTCCAGCGGAGCCACGCTCCGACTTCATCGCCTGACTGCTAAAATATCCGCTCTAAGCCATGCCCACACCCACCGCTCCCGCTCTCGACCTCACCACCGTCCGTTCTCGCTTTCCCGCTCTCTCCCAGAAAATCAATGGCCAACCCGCCGTGTTCTTCGACGGCCCCGGCGGCACCCAGGTCCCGCAATCCGTGATCGACGCCATTGCCGGATATCTGCAGACAAACAATGCCAACACCTGCGGCGCATACGCGACCAGTCGCAACACAGACGCCACCATCGCCGCCGCGCGCTCCGCCATGGCCGACTTTTTAAACTGCGATCCCCTCGAAGTCGTTTTCGGCGCCAACATGACTTCGCTCACCTTCGCAATGAGTCGCTCTATCGGTCGGGAATTCGGTCCGGGAGATGAAATCGTCCTCACTCATCTCGATCACGATGCCAACATCTCTCCCTGGCGCGCGCTCGAAGAGCGCGGCGTAACCATCCGCATGGCGGAGATCAGGGAAGCCGATTGCACCCTTGACCTGAGCGATCTTGCTTCGAAAATCACCGATCGCACCCGCGTGGTCGCAGTCGGCTATGCTTCAAATGCGGTGGGCACAATCAATGATGTAAAGAAAATCATTCGGCTCGCGCACGCTCGCGGCGCTCTTGCCTATATTGATGCCGTCCATTACGCTCCCCATGGTTTGATTGATGTTCGCGCACTCGACTGCGATTTCCTGGTTTGCTCCACCTACAAGTTCTTCGGCCCGCACATGGGAGTGATCTATGGCAAACGCGAGCACCTCGAACGCCTGCAGCCCTACAAAGTTCGCGCCAACACCAACGCCGTTCCGCAACGCTGGGAGTGGGGCACGCTGAACCACGAATGTATCGCCGGAATCACAGCCTGTGTAAATTATCTTGCCGATCTGGGCCGCACTGCCGGAGCGCGTTCCCGCCGCGAAGCCCTGGTCAACGCGTATGCTCTGATTCGACAGCACGAACAGGAACTGGCTCACATTCTGGCAAATGGTTTGCTGAAGATTGCCGGCCTCAAGCTGTATGGAATTTCAGACCCTGCACGATTCGATCATCGCTGCCCCACATTCGCGGTTCGAATCGCCGGCTTCACTCCACTGCAACTCGCCACCCGCCTCGGTGACGGTGGCTTCTTCACCTGGGATGGCAACTATTACGCCGTGAACCTTACCGAACGCCTCGACGTCGAAAAACAAGGCGGCTTCCTCCGCATCGGGTTAGCGCACTACAACACACTCGAAGAGGTCGAGCGCTTCCTTGCCTCCCTGACCAGCATTGCCAGGATGAAATAGGGTTTTCTGTGGCAGATTTTTCTCCGCCAACTCCGCGGCATCTTCCCGCGTCCTCTGGGTTTTAAGATTTCTTTGTGTTTTAAGATTTTCTCCGGTTACGCTTTCCTTCGTGTCCCTTCGTGGTTTATTTCCTCGTCAGTTCCACCACGCCATCTGCTTTCCCCACCACCACCACGCTCGCCATATTCAGAAACAACCCGTGCTCCACAATGCCCGGCATAAACCTCAGCTCGCTCCCAATCTTCTCGGGGTCATCGATCCCTCCAAAGTGGCAATCGAGAATATGGTGCCCTTCATCCGTTACAAACGGATTCCCATACGCATACTCCCGCAACTTGACCTGCGCGCCCATGGCTACGATTTTCCTGGCCACCAGCTTCTCGGCGAAAGGAATCACTTCCACCGGCAACGGAAACCTCCCTTCCCAGGCTGGCCGCCAGTTCTTCCGTCCGCTTTGAGGTCGGGATTCCGACGATTTTCAATCCGGCGCGCACTTTTTCCGCCAGCGCCCTCACCATGAAGGCCGCTGTTGAGCCCGTTCCCAGCCCCACAATGTCTCCATCGTTGACATAACGCAAACTAGCCTTGGCCGCGGCAGCTTTTTCGCGATCGAGTTGATTGCTCACAGGGTCGTTGCTCATAGAGCGCCTACTCTATCGCGCGCAAAGTGTGAGTACAAGCCGCGTCGCCATCACCACTGCCCACGTGGCGGCGGCTTCGATACGTCCATTCACTGATCCGCCCAATTCACTCTGCGTCTTCTGCGTCAGATTCTTTCTTTGTTCCCTTTCGCTGGTTCGAGCTCTCCTCCTGTGCTGTGCTGTGGAAATTCTTGCTCCACATTGCAGCACCAGATGTTTCCGCTCCATCTCGATCAGTCAGAACCCTTGTCCAGCGCGGCTTCCCAAAGCCATTCGACAATACGCTGCTTCATCGCAGAAATTTCCTTTGCACCAAATTTTTGTGATTGACCACTCCTTCATTCCTGAGTACATTCACTTCACCTGATCAACAAACCAGCCCACGTAAACCAAATTAAAAATAAATCTCCCCTCCCCCAAGGGTGGATAAGCGTGAGCAAGCATGAACGTGGATGGAAAATTTACCGCACCAGATTTTTAATTCGCGCTAAACAACTCACCGAGCCGCTCTCCTTCCTTGATGCGTTGGGACGAGAGCACCACGGCTGCGTAGGCGACTACCTCGTCGAATCTTCCGACGGCACCCGCCGCATCGCTCCGCGGGAAATCTTCGAGGACATTTACGTCGCTATGGGGCCGGGCCACGAAAACTGGCCGACTTTCAATCGCCGCAGTCTTCCTTTGTCCGAACTCAAACAGACTCACACCTCGCGCGCGGGCTACCAGGCCTGAGTTGCGGCTTATCGGCAAGGATGTGAGCACTAACTGGCTACGTACTCCGGAAGGATATACAATACGTGGTGGTTTTCTATTGACAGCCCCAATAGCAAGGAGTACTGTAGCCATCCCATAAGGTCATCCATGCCTCTAAATATTCAGAGGCGGGCAGGTTCAAACGGGGGCCGCGCCCGGTTTCAGAGGTGGAACCCGGTTCGGTCTCATCAACCAGCAACACAGGCAGCCGTCGCGGTGACGTTCCCTCCTCATTATGAAGTCCGGCACGCCGGGCCTCCCCCAGAGGGAACCTCAGCCTTTCGCCCTGCCGCACCCTGAGGATCAAATATGGAAGACCTGTTTCGGATTGTCAGCGATTCGCTCGCTCGGCACGGTGTCGTGACCACATTGGATCATCGCCGGCTACGCTGGTCGCAGTGGATTCCGCTGAGCGCAGACTCGACAGCAACTCTGCTGCCTTCAGTGCCGGGTTTGTTCGCTCTTGCTGAAGAACTCCAGACCGTGGGCGGCCGCCGCATGTTGGCACTTTTTCGGATGTCCGAGACAGATGACATTGAAGCAGCTATCGATCGTTTGTTGTGCGACGAAACTTCTGAGCAGAAACTTACGGCAAGCCGATGCTTCGTCCGCTTCGCCGCGATCGAAGACGCCGTGCAGCGGCATTCCGCGTTTGCCGCTCTTCAGCAATGGATGAGTGCGAGCGCGTCCGCCGCATCCGGGATCGCAACTGATTTCGACCTGAAGCCATTCGCGTGGGGTGGTTCGCAAGTGGTGCAACCGAACCGGGAAGCGCGGGCCCTGCAAGCCGAGCCCGCGCGACTCCCGCTAGGCTTCTGATGAAGATTGGGATTGTTTCAGCCGCGCAGCGGCGCAACAATGCAGCCCGTGACGCAAGCCATGGGTAGAACAAGGAAACGATCCAGCCCCGAAGGGGCGAAAGAATCGCCGAATGCTGCGTGAGAAATCCGAAGATTCGGGAAGGGCACGACTTCAGTCGTGCCGGAAGCATGTGAATCGTAAGCGGCTTTAGCCGCTGAGGTATCCGGGCATCGCTTGAGCGATGCCGACATCGAAAATAGAAGGATTTACCCCATCGCGCAAGCCATGGGCGTAAGACCAAAAAGAAAGACAAGCGGACCCAGATCCGCGAGGTCCCCAAAGATTGGTCCATGACCGCCACCAATATCGTGGCTTCGAAATACTTGCACGGCACGCTCGGCACACCTGAACGCGAAACCGGCGTGCGCCAGCTGGTCACCCGCGTGGCTGAAACCATTCGCGACTGGGGTCTGGCCCAGGGCTACTTCCGAACTCCCGAAGACGGCGCAACTTTCCACGATGAACTCGCGCACATTCTGCTGCGCCAGTACGCCGCCTTCAACTCTCCTGTTTGGTTCAACGTCGGCTGCGATCGCATTGAGCCCAAGTCTGACGGTCAGAACTGGCACTGGAATCCGCAAACTCAGAACGTCGAATTCGGCGTCACCGGATACACCAAGCCGCAGTGCTCGGCCTGCTTCATCAACTCCGTCAAAGATTCGCTCGACTCCATCCTCACCCTGGCCAAAACCGAAGGCATGCTCTTCAAGTGGGGATCAGGCACCGGCACCAATCTTTCTGCGCTGCGCTCATCCACCGAAGGCCTTAGCGGCGGCGGCACTGCCAGCGGTCCGCTCAGCTTCATGAAAGGTTTTGACGCCTTCGCCGGTGTGATTAAATCCGGCGGCAAGACTCGCCGCGCCGCCAAGATGGTCATCCTGAACGCTGACCATCCAGACATCATTGACTTCATCGAGTGCAAATCGAAAGAAGAAGCCAAGGCACACGCCTTGATTGAAGCAGGATACGACGGTTCTTCGCCCGACTCCGACGCCTACAGCTCCATTTTCTTTCAGAACGCCAATAACTCCGTACGCGTCACTGACGACTTCATGTATGCCGTCCTGCGCGACACCGACTTCTCCACCCGCGCCGTTCGCGATGGCCGGCCCATGCAGACTTTCAAAGCCAAAGACCTGCTCTTCAAAATTTCTGACGCCACCTGGCGATGCGGCGATCCCGGCATGCAGTACGACACCACCATCAACCGCTGGCACACTTCGAAGAACACCGCTCGCATCAACGCTTCGAACCCTTGCAGCGAATACATGTTCCTTGATGACTCGGCCTGCAATCTCGCCAGCCTCAACCTGCTCAAGTTCGCTCCCAACGGCACGTTCGACGTGGACGCCTATCGTCACGCCGTCGACGTCCTGATCACCGCGCAGGAAATCATCGTTGACAACGCCGGATATCCCACCGAGCACATCATGCGCAACTCGCATGACTATCGTCCGCTCGGACTCGGCTACGCCAACCTCGGCGCTCTGCTCATGGCCTGCGGGCTTCCTTATGACTCCGATGCCGGCCGTGATTACGCGGCCTGCGTCACCGCTATCATGTGCGGCGAAGCTTACCTGCAGTCTTCCCGCATCGCCGAACTCTGCGAGCCGCTCGCTCCCGCAACCGAAGCCACCAGGAAGACTTTGTCGGAAACTAACCTTGGCGCCAATCTCATGCCCGGCGCCGCCTGCCCCGGCTGGTACATCAACCGCGAACCGTTCCTCGACGTCATTCGCATGCACCGCGCCTCCGTCAACAACATCAATAAGACCAACGTTCCCGCCGCTCTCTACGAAGGCTCTAAAGCTTGCTGGGACGAAGCCCTCGCTCACGGCGAAAAATTCGGCTACCGCAACTCCCAGGTCACTGTCCTCGCCCCTACAGGCACAATCGGGTTTTTTATGGATTGTGATACCACCGGCATCGAGCCCGACCTCGCGCTGATCAAGTACAAGAAGCTGGTTGGCGGCGGCATGATCAAGATCGTGAACAACACCGTGCCCACCGCGCTCTTCAAGCTTGGCTACTCGCATGAGCAGGCGGATGCTATCGTCAGCTACATTGACGCGACCGGCACCATTGAAGGCGCGCCCAATATCAAAGAGGAACATCTCGCCGTTTTTGATTGCTCGTTCAAACCCGCCAAGGGCAACCGTTCCATCGCGTATATGGGCCACTTGAAGATGATGGCTGCCGCGCAGCCCTTCATCTCCGGTGCTATATCGAAGACTGTCAATCTGCCGGAATCAGCTTCCGTCGAAGAAATTATGGAAGCCTACATTCAGGCCTGGAAACTGGGACTGAAAGCGGTCGCGGTCTATCGCGACGGCTGCAAGAAGTCGCAGCCGCTGAGCGCTGCGGGCACTAAAACTGCCGAATCCCACGCAGGGACAGCCTCGGCCGTCCAACTGGAACAAGACCTCAATGCGCCGCCACGGGCTGTCCGGCATCGCTTGCCGGAAGAGCGCATGTCGGTCACGCACAAATTCAACGTCGGCGGGCACGAAGGCTACATTACCGTCGGCCTTTACCCGGACGGCGAGCCGGGCGAACTGTTCATCAAGATGGCCAAAGAAGGTTCGACCGTCAGCGGCCTGATGGACAGCTTCGCGCTTGCCATCTCGATTGCCATCCAGCACGGCGTGCCGCTCAAGCTGCTGTGCGAAAAATTCGCGCACACCCGCTTCGAACCGAGCGGCTGGACCAACAATCCCGATATCGGCTTTGCCAAATCGATTATGGACTACATCTTCCGCTGGCTGCAGATTCGCTTCCTCACCGGCCAGCAGCAAATGCTGTTCGAAAACCTGCGACCGAAGCTGGCGGGATCGGCTCAGCCGTCAACCGATTCGCCGTTGCCAACGACCGATGATCAACGACCAACAACGCTCATGCCAACAGCGAACGAGCGGCCAAGGACCGGCTCTCCAATCCATGCCGCCGACGCCCTCGCCCAACTGGTTGACCTGGGCGATGCGCCAAGCTGCCACTACTGCGGCTCGATCATGGTCCGCAACGGCAGTTGTTATAAGTGCATGAGCTGCGGTTCGACTTCAGGATGCAGCTGAGTTATTTGAGCGCCAAAAGAGCTGGCGGGTGGGCCACTCAAGCCTGGCACAAAACGTTCCTTGCGGAACATATCGTCGAAATGTTTACGCTGGAACACATCTCCACTTTGCCGCAGGCACAATTTTCAGCCCTCCTATAAACTTGAAGCAGCATGTCTGCTTCCCTGCTTGACGGTAACAAGATCGCTTCAGAGATTCGTGGCGAGGTCGCCGCCGAAGTACGCACGATGACCGCGGCTGGCGTGCGTCCCGGACTGGCGGTGGTGCTGGTAGGACACAATCCTGCCTCGGAAATTTATGTGCGCGGCAAGGTGAAGGCGAGTGAAGAGGTCGGCATCCACAGCGAGCAACTCACGCCGCCGGAGAACATCTCGACTCATGCGCTGCTGGATATGGTGCGTGAATTGAATGGTCGGGATGGCATCGACGGCATCCTGGTGCAGCTGCCGCTGCCTGCGCAGGTGGACGCGAAAAAGATTCTGCTGGCAGTTGATCCTGCGAAAGACGTTGACGGATTTCATCCCATGAACGTGGGCTTCCTTTCGACGCAGCGTCCCGGTCTGGTGCCGTGCACGCCCGCGGGCATCATGGAAATTCTGCGGCGCAGCAGCGTCGCGATCGCAGGACAGGAGGCGGTGGTGGTTGGGCGCAGCGACATCGTAGGCAAGCCGACGGCAATGCTGCTCATCAAGGCCAACGCCACGGTGACGGTGTGCCATTCGAAGACGCGCGATCTGCCGGGCGTCTGCCGCCGCGCGGACATTCTTGTCGCGGCGATCGGGCGCGCCGGCATGATCACGCGGGAGTTCGTGAAGCCGGGCGCGATCGTGATTGATGTAGGCATGAACAAGGTCAGCGAGCGCGGCGAGTTCGAGCGGTTGTTCGCGGGCAACGCGAAGCGCGAAGAAACATTCCGCACGAAAGGTTCGGTGCTGGTGGGCGATGTGCATCCGGAAGTGGTAGAGGTTGCGGGCGCGCTCACGCCGGTTCCGGGTGGAGTGGGGCCTCTGACCATTGCGATGCTGATGTCGAATACGGTGAAGGCGGCGAAGATGCGCCGCGGCTCGCGAGTTCCAGAGCTGTCGCGCGCGTGAACACGAGGTGCGATTGCTGAAGGTCGGACTGACGGGCGGGATCGCTTCAGGAAAATCAACAGTGGGTGCGATGTTCGTGAATCTGGGCGCGCACCTGATTCAGGCAGATGAGATCGCGCATCAGTTGATGCGGCCTGGCGAACCGGTGTATGAGGAGGTCGTGCGGCACTTCGGCGCGCAGATTCTGAATGAAGATAAAACGATCCATCGCAAGCGCCTGGCTGAGGCTGCGTTCGGAGAGGCGCGGGTACAGGAATTGAACCGCATCGTGCATCCAGCCGTAATAGAAAAGCAGGAAGCGTGGATGGAGGAAGTGGGCCGCCGCGAGCCGAATGCGATTGCGATGGTGGAAGCGGCCCTGATTATTGAAGCGGGAGCTGCGAGAAGATTCGATCGGCTGATTGTGGTAACAGCAGATGTGGAGCAGCGAGTGCAGAGGTGGGCTGCGAAGGTGAAGACTGATCTGGAAAGCGCTGGCGCGGAGATCACGCGAAGGATGGCGGCGCAGATTCCGGATGAAGAGAAGACCAGGCAGGCCGATTACGTGATTGATAATTCGGGATCGCTCGATGAGACGGAGCGGCAGGTGCGGGTGATCTATGATCAGCTGAGAGCGGTGAGACTCAGTAGAGAAAAATCTTAAATCGCAGAGCACGGAGAAAAGCCGCAGAGGTCGCAGAGCATGACTCAAGTGAGAAACAAAAGATGAGATGGATGCGTCCCATAGTTCTCGCGCTGTTGATAGCGGGAGGATTTTTTTATTTCACGACTTACCGCGGACAGTTTGAAACGCGCTGGCTGAGCCGTCCTGGGAAGCTCGAGATCACCCAGGCAGCGGGGGGCGAGTCGCTGGACGGAGAAGAGCAGAACAACATCGGTGTTTATAGAAAGAATATTGATTCAGTCGTTAACATTACTTCCAAGGCGGTTACGTTTGACTTCTTTTACGGACTGATGCCGCAGGAAGGGCAGGGTTCAGGATTCATTATCGACAAAGAAGGACACATACTCACGAACTATCATGTGATCGCGGACGCGCGACAGGTGGAAGTGACGTTGCACAATCGGAAGAAGTATCGGGCCACGGTGATCGGTATGGACAAATCGCATGATCTGGCAGTTATTCAGATCAAAGCGCCGGCGCTGACGCCAATGGTGCTGGGTGAGTCGCGGAACTTGCAGGTCGGACAAAAGGTCTATGCGATCGGAAATCCGTTTGGCCTGAGTGGGACGATGACGCGAGGCATCATCAGTTCGATCCGGCCGGTGCAGGAGCCGGACGGGATGGTGATTGATGAAGCGATCCAGACGGACGCGGCGATCAATCCGGGAAATTCCGGAGGGCCGCTGCTGAACTGGCACGGCGAGGTAATCGGGATCAATACGATGATCGCTTCGAACGTGGGGCAGAGCGCGGGGATTGGATTTGCGATTCCGATCAACACCGCGAAGGCAGTGCTGAATGATCTGGTCACACTGGGGCGAGTGCGGAGGCCGGCGCTGGGAGTGCGCACGATTCCGATTACGCCGGAACTGGCCGAGCAGATGGGATTGCCATCGGACTTTGGGTTACTCATCGTGCAGGTAGTGCCGGGCGGAGCGGCGGAGCGCGCCGGACTGCGTGGCGGCAATGAGCGCGCATATATCGGGAATATTCCGATCATGCTGGGTGGGGATTTGATTATCGGCATCGATGGACAGGATGTGCAAGACCAGCAGGATTTGAGCCAGATGATGAACAATCATCGGGCGGGAGATACGATACGCATCACGATATATCGCGGGAAAAAGAAGATGGATGTGCCGGTGGCGTTGGGTGAGGCGCGGGAGCAGGTGTAGATGTGTGATAGCGGCCGAGCTTCGCTCGGCTGTGTCGGACCCGTCCCTACATGGGTAGTGATGGATGTGTTTTTCGAACCCCGTGCTTCTATGTGGTGACGCGTAATTCCCAGGTCTCGCAACAGCGGCGAGACCCGGGCACCCCGTGCTTCTATGTGGTGACGCAAATTCCCCGGTCTCGCAACAGCGGCGAGACCTGGGGCACCCCGTGCTTCTATGTGGTGACCAAATTCCCAGGTCTCGCAACAGCGGCGAGACCTGGGGCACCCTGTGTTTCTATTCCGGAAAATCAACAGCAGGATCCAACCAGCAAGCAGAGGAACGAGAGCTGCAGCTACTGGTGGCGTGCCTCGGCTTCGGCGAGCCAGCCTCGGCGGAGTTTTTCTTCGGGGATACTGGAGAGATAAGGTTTGATGTCGAGAATGGGAGTGCCATCGAGCATATCGACGCAACGGACGTGGAGAACGGCGCCTTCGCGGCGGAGTAGTTCGACGGTGGTAAGAGCGATCGGGTTAGGGCGGAAGGGAGAGCGGGTGGCGAAAACACCGTGAGTGCGGTTATCGGACGGAGGGTGAGCAACCAGATCGAAGCCCTCGGAGCGATCGAATTCCCAAAGAACGATCAAGTGAGAGAAGCCTTCGATGTCGGTAAGGCCGGGGGCGAATTCGGGAAGAATTTTCAGCGCGCCTTCGGCCTGGTGTTTAGCGCCGAGGCCTCTGGGGACGTTCCCTGGTTGTTTGTACGGACTGGAGACAAAGCCGATGGGACGTGAGGTGAACATGGGAAATCATAAACCACGAAGAGCACAAAGGCGCACGAAGGAAAACCGAAATCTTCAATAGGCAGACACCGCCGAGCCGTCGCGCTACATGAATGGCGCGCTCGGGACGGCATAGCTTCTGTGCGCGATTAGTGGAATCCCGGCACCCGGCTGGCCGGAATCGCTTCGATTTTGGCATCATCGTTGGAAGGTCTTTTCCCAAAAAAATGTATAGACAAAGATTGCTGCCCGTTTTCTTACTAATGGCGCTTCTCAACCTTCACGCGCAAGAACAACACCCACATGCGAGGCGGACCGGACTGGCGCTGAGCGGCGGTGGCGCGCTCGGGCTGGCGCACATTGGGGTGCTGAAGTATTTCGAGGAGAAACGGATACCTGTGGACCTAGTAGCAGGGACCAGCATGGGCGGACTGGTGGGCGGACTCTATGCCACGGGGCACGATCCGGCGGCGCTGGATCGAGTAGTGCACGAGATTATCTGGGATGACATATTCCGCTGGACACCGCGGTTTGAAGACCGTCCGGTAGTAGAAAAGCAGGAATGGAACCGGGTCACCGGCGAAGTGACCGTGCGATTCGGCAAAAATCTTTCGTTGCCGGCGGGTATCAATCCGGGCCAGCAGCTGGCCCTGTTATTGAGCCGTGAAACGATTGGATACGCGGACGACCAGAACTTCGATGATCTGCCAACGCCTTTCCGGTGCGTGGCAACCGACCTGGTTACGGGCGAGGCGTTCGTGCCCGATCACGGGCCGCTGGCGAAAGCGATGCGGGCAACCATGGCTCTTCCGGCGGTGTTCACGCCGGTGGAATGGGAGAACAAGGTCCTGATTGACGGAGGCCTGGTCAACAATCTTCCTGCCGATGTAGTTCGAAAGATGGGAGCGGAGAAGGTGATCGGGGTCGCGCTTGAAACCGACCCGGTGGACAGCAAGAAACTGAACACTCTGACCAATGTGCTGAAGCAATCGGTGGCGATTGCAGTGCTGCAGAATGAACGGCGGAATGCCAAGCTGGCGGATTTATTGATCGAGGTCGAGCTGGGAAGTATCGGGCTGCTGGACTTCGATCACGCAGACGAGATTATCCGCCGGGGCTATGAGGCGGCAGTTCGAAGCGGAAAGGAACTGGAAAAGTTTTCAGTGTCGGAGGAAGAGTGGGGGAAATATCAGGAGGCAAGGCTGCAGCGGATGAAGTCGTCGCCGGCATCGGGCGAACTGGTGGAAGTGAAATCGGAGCAGCCGAACGTACAAAAGGACGGCGCGCACGAACTGATGCGCAAGAGCCGCGGCGGGACGTCAGAGAGTGAGCTGGAAAAGAATCTCACTGGGCTGACAGCGTCGACCGGGCTGCCAAGCGCTTTCTACAACTGGCGCTTCAAGGACAAGCCGGGGTTCGTGGTAGATCTGGAGCGCAGGCCGGACCGGGAGATGCTGCTGCGGCCTTCGGTGTTCGATCAGTGGTCGGCGGGGGAACCGAACCGGTTTGCGCTTCGACTGGAGACCAGCGGCATGAAGCAGAACGCGTACAAGTCGCGCTTCCTGACGGACGTGTTACTCGGCTATGACCCGGGAGCCAGGTTCGAGTATTACCATCCGTTTGACGGAACGGCGTATTTTGTGTCGCCGGGACTAATGGCTGAGCGCCTTCATATTGCCAGCTATGCAGGGAGGCAGCGAACGGACTTTTCTCGCGACAGCGTGGGCGGGTCTTTTTATCTTGGAGCGGGCACATGGCGTTACGTGCAGGCGCGGCTGGGATTCCGGGCGGGCTATGACAGCTACAGCAGCCTGATTACGGTGGATGGGGTAAAGGCAAAAGACACCGGATTTGTGGATCCGGAGTTTGTGGCGATCATCAACTCGCAGGATTCAGGCGAATTGCCGAAGCAGGGGACGCGAGTGAACAGCATAGCAGGGTGGAGCTTCCGGAACCATTCGTATCCATATATGAAGCTGGACTTCGATCATTTCGAGCCGCTCGCGAAAAACTTTTCGGCGTTTGTACTGGGAATCAGCGACAGCAGCTTTGGGCGCAAACTGACTTTTTATGATCAGTTCACCAGCGGCGGGCTGACCAGTATGGATGCGTTTCATTATCAGGAGTTTCATGCCAACACGCTGGTAGAACTGGGCGCAGGCGGGATGTACCGGGGATTGAATGAGCACGATTTGCAGTTTCGACCGTATTTTGCGGCGTGGTACCAGGCGGGGCGTTTCGATATGGGGTCGAAGGGATGGCAGACGCATCACAGCACGTCAGGGGGAATTTTTGCCCCGACACCGTTGGGGCTGGCGGGAATGAGTGTAGCGTTTGATGAAGATGGACGAGCGCGCTTCAGGCTATCGCTGGGGAGTTTCTGGAACCGGCCATGAATCTGTTAACCACGAAGGACACCGAAAATCTTAAATCGCAGAAAGCGCAGAGAGAAGCTGCAGAGTTCGCAGAGAAAAGCGGGACCGGCAGATGAATGAGGAGGGGCGTTGACCGAACCACGGATCATGGTAGTGGGAAGTTATGCAACTGGGCTGACGATGAAAGTTGATCGGCTTCCCTGCTCGGGCGAGACGCTGCTGGGCTCGGGATATCGCGTGGACCATGGTGGCAAAGGATCTAACCAGGCGGTGGGATGCGCGCGGCTGGGCGCCAGGGTCAGCTTTGTGGCCAAGATCGGAAAGGATGCGTTTGGAGATTCGGCGCTGAAGTTGTATCGAGAAGAGGGGGTAAATACGGAGCACGTGATCCAAACCGGGGCTACGGCGACGGGAGTGGGCTTCATTATTGTGGAGGCGGCGAGCGGGCATAACTGCATCACCATTGATCCGGGCGCGAATGAACTGTTGAGCGCAGCGGAGGTGGCGAAGGTGGATTTCAGCGGATGCAAGGTGGTGCTGACGCAGTTGGAAATTCCGGTCGCTGCGGCGGAAGCGGCCATGGCGCGAGGACGGGAGCATAGCGCGGTGACGATATTGAATCCAGCGCCAGTGAGGCCATTGCCGACGGAAGTATTAAAGCTGGTGGATGTTTTGACGCCGAATGAAACTGAAGCGAAGGTACTGGCGGGAGAGCGCCCGGATTGTTCACTGAGCCCGGAAGAGGTTGCGAAGCGGCTGATTAATCTGGGAGTAAAGAATGTGGTGATGACTTTGGGCGAGCGGGGCGCGCTGATGGTGACCGGCGAATCGGTCGTGCAGATTGCGGCAATCCGTGTGAAGGCCGTGGATACGACTGGCGCGGGTGATGCGTTCAATGCAGGGTTGGCGGTGTCGCTAGGATCGGGAGCGAGCCTGGAAGAGGCAGTGCGGTTTGCGGTGATCGCGGGAGGGTTGGCAGTGACGAAAGAGGGAGTGATTCCGAGTTTGCCGAGGCGAGAAGAAGTGGCGAGTTACGCGCGAGAATGAATGCTCCCGGCAATCCACTTGTACGCAATTCATCGCTGTTTCAGCGCTCTGATTAAGAATTGGACGAGAAGATACACGGTAACGGATGATTGTCTCGTTTTGCCTGTTCGACAACTCTCGTAACCAGACACTCTTTCGCGTCGCGGGTGCTGGGAAATGATGTCAATTCGTAACCGTGAAGAGTACGACCGAAATCGGCCTGTCTTAAACCCTGGACAGGGTGCAAAAGAGATGGGCGACACGCGATCGCTTGATTCCCTTCTCGATGATCATGTCGTATTGATTAATGATGACGGCAGCACGCAGACTAAGTCGCAATTCCTGGCCAGCATCAAGGGTCCAACTCCTGAAGAGCAGCAGGTAGCGCCGGAGTCGATCAACGTGCGGGTTTACGGAATTACCGCCATCGCGACCGGATTGTTCCACGCCAGCGGGGTTGAGAACGGCAGGCGCTACAACCACTACGATCGCTTCGTGGACACCTGGATGTTCAAAGATGGCAAGTGGGTGTGCGTGGCGACGAATGCAACGCCGGTACTTCACTAATTCTAAAAATGTCTCTGCTTACCGGGTTTCTGCTGGTGCTGCTGGCGGGAGTTCTGCAGGGCACGTTCGTTCTGCCCATGACGCTGGTGCGTGGCTGGAAGTGGGAGCACACCTGGGCGACGTTCTCGCTGTTGGGAATGCTGGTATTCAACTGGCTGGTCGTGGTTGCGCTGGTGCCGAATATTTTCGCGGTGTATGCGGCGGCGCCGGGGCGTGATCTGGCAATACTGGCACTGTTTGGAGCCGGATGGGGTTTAGGCGCAGTGCTGTTTGGACTCGGCATGGAAAAGCTCGGCATGGCGCTCGGATATCCCATCATCATGGGGCTGATTGCAAGTCTGGGTGCGGTGATTCCGCTGCTGGTATTTTTTCCGGGAACTCTGCTGACGGGCAAAGGCCTGGTTCTGCTAGGCGGAACCGCGCTGGTGATCGTGGGAATTGTGTTGTGTTCGCTGGCAGGATCGAAGCGGGAATTGTCGAAAGGCCTTTCGGGCTCGTTTGTGGGTGGGCTGGTTATCGCCATAGCGGCGGGAGTTTTGTCATGTCTGCCCAATGTGGGCGCAGCTTTCGGGGGTAGTTTGACCCGGGCGGCGGAAACACTTGGAGTCGCTCCGGGCGCGGCCGGTAACACGGTGTGGGCGTTGTTGTTCACCTTGGGGTTTGTGGTGAACTTTGGATATTGCGTTTTCCTGATGATCAGACGGGGAACCGCGTCTGAGTACTGGAGTGGCGAAACCAAGCGCAACCTGGGCCTGAGCGCCATGATGGCGGTGATGTGGATCAGCAGCTTTTATTTGTATGGAGCAGGAGCAGTGCGGCTGGGGCGTTGGGGAGTCATCGCCGGATGGCCATTGTTTATCTCGCTTTCCATTCTGGTGGGGAATCTGTGGGGACTGTGGCGAGGTGAGTGGAGGGGTGCGCCTCCTAGTGCTCGTCAATGGCTGACTGCAGGAATGGCGACGCTGATTGTTGCAGTGGTGATTGTGGCGATGAGTAATTCGGTGTGAGACTGTTCGTTTAAGCGGAGACCCTGCGTGGAAAGGTGGCGCTACGCGCGAGATTCCCCGCTCCCCGAAGAAAAACGCTGCGCCCGGACTGACATAATCGCGCGCGGCGCTAGTGGCGGCCCGCTAGGCTTACAATGATGGGCAAATGGCGTTTTCGTTTTTAACTTCTTCGCAGCCGCGAGCGCGCTGGATGCGGCTGGACACGGCCCAACTGCTGAAGCGCTTCTTCTTCTGTGAACGCGCGCTGCTGACCAGCATGGCGGCGTGGATTCCATCAATCGCGTCGCTGGGGATCAAAACGGCGTTGGCTCGCTTTGTCTGGCAGAGCTCCGAGACGGCGCACGCGCTGCGCAATCGAGTGTTTGAGCTGCGATTTCCCAGCCGATTGCTGGAGGAAGAAGGCGCGGACAGCGCGCTGATCGAACTGTTCTGCGCGGTCAAGGATTCGCCGGCTGACACGGCGTTTCTCATGAGCGCAGGACGAGTACTTCTGCCGGCGTTGAGAGACTCTTATCATGAGTATCTGCGTGACTCAGATGAGATCGCTGACGGGCCCACTCACCGGTTTCTGTCGGTCGCGCTGGCGGAAAAAGAAGAGCAGATTGCCGCATTCGAGCAGTGGACGGAAAGCTGCGAAGTGGAAGCGGTCAGGTGGGCCGAAGAGATCGCAAAGCGATTGGCACAGTTGGGCGGAGTGGGCGTGGAACCAGCCCTGGCAGCGGTAACCACGAAATTGTCCGGTTCGAAAAAGTACGTCTTCCCGGATCGCGCAGCGCGCGACCCTCGATTCTGGCAGTGCAGATTCTATTGGCCTGACATTGTTGATCCTGATTATCCGTATGGCGAAGGTTTGCAGCTGCAGTTGCGTTCCGCAGTAAGCCACTTAAATGAAGTATGGGCGATTGAGGCGGGCGGGATCATGCTGAGCGCGTTCGCCGATGTGCTTCCGTGGGAGTGGATTCACGATGCGGCGCGTTGGACCTACGACGAGTCGCGACACTGCCGAATGGGTTATGAGCGGCTGATGGCGTGGGGATTTGATGCGGGGGAGATTCCGCTGGGAACCTATATTTACGATTGCGCATCGGGCGAGGACCCGATTTACCGGTTAGGCATGCTTTACTTTTTTGAGACCAAGAACATCCGCCATAAGCGAGCGCGCGCGGACAAGTTTCATTCTTACGGAGACAAGCTCAGCGAGCACGATATGGATTTCGACTGGGCCGATGAAACTATGCACGCCGGATACGGGAAACACTGGCTGAAAGCGTTGCTGGCGGCGCGCGGACAGGATCCGGGGGAGTACGAGAAGATACGTGAGCGGTGCGGTGAGCTGGTGCGGGATTACGTGAGCACGGCGAAGGCGGAGGAAATTGCGGAGATCAAGAGGGTGGCTGAGGCGTTGATAGCAAATCGCGGTTAGCGCGGTCGCGCCGCGGGCGACCGGAAAGCCGATGGCTGCCGCTACGTGGACGTTTTCTCAATGATGTTTCCGAAGAATATTTTCAGACACTGGATTTTGATCGCCATTCTATTGGCGTTCTCAGCCGCCGCCAAGACCCAGGAGTCAAGCGCATCCACTCACCTGGGTAGAGGTTACGAGGCGCTGAAGCAGGATCGATACGATGCTGCGGTGGAGGAGTTCCGGGCAGCGCTGAAGACCGACCCGAAGCTCACGCTGCGGGCACGCTTTCCCCTGGCGGTCGCGCTGTTTGAATTGAAGCGGTTCGATGAGGCGCGAAAGGAATTGCAGACGGTGCAGCGCGAGACCGGCGAGCACCCCAATGTTTTTTATTACCTCGGCAGGATCGATCTGGAGCAGCGCAATTTTGCAGGCGCAATCGCGAACCTGACCAGAGCGGCAACGCAGCCTCCGTTTCCTGACACGCCATATTTTCTGGGCTACGCGTACTTCAAGCAGGGTGACCTGGCTTCTGCGCAAAAATGGCTGGAGCAGGCAGCACAAGCCATGCCACGAGACGCAAGAGTCGAGTACCAGCTTGGGCAGATCTATCGGCGGGAGGGGCGGGAACAGGATGCGAAGAAAGCTCTGGCGCTTTCAGATCAACTCAGAGAGCGCGACGATACCGAAAGCAAGGTACGTTTACAGTGCGCACAGAAGCTGGCGGAAGGGCCAAGCGAGCAAGCGCGCAAAATCTGCGATCAACTCTACGATGAGAACAGCGCCGACAAGCTGACAGAATTGGGGACGCTTTATGGCCAGCATGGCGACCTGGAAGCAGCGTTGAAACCGCTGCAGAGAGCGGCGGAGCTTGCGCCACAGTCTCCGCAGATGCAGTACAACCTGGCTTTGGCGTACTTCCAGCTGAACCGATTCGAGGATGCGCGGGGGGCGCTGGCGGACGCAGCCAAGCGCTGGCCGGACCTGTTTCAGGTGGTTTCTCTTTATGGAGCAACTTTGTTCAAGCTGGGTCAGGGCGACGAGGCCTATCAGATTTTGCGGCACGCGCAGGAGTTGAATCCGAGCGACGCGGCGACGGGTGATCTGCTTTATCTTTCGGCATTGGGAGTAGCGAGGAAAAATCAGAGCGGGAAGCAATACGCAGATGCGCTGAAATTTTTCCAGGAAGCTGCGAAGCTGAAGCCGCAAGAGCCGGCTCCGCACCGCGGGATGGCAGAAGTTTATTCGCTCACGGGACACAGCGCTCAGGCGGCGAAGGAGCAGGCGGAGGCGAAGCGGTTGGGGGGGTAAGCCGGCGCGCAGGATCCCTGGCTGCGCGACGAAAAGCGCTTGGCTCGGGATGACTACCATGCGGAAAGTTAACCTGTCGCGCTGCGCGCGACTGACAGCCGAGGTGACTGCTCCTAGGTGGAAGCACTCCCGCCGGGCGGATCAAAGATCCGCCTCTACGCGGGTGGTGGGGATTTTACGCGGCCGTAAGGCGTGACATCAGGAGATTGAAGAAGCGATCGACGTTTACGCCCATGGCGACTTTTGCGTTCGACTTGAAAGGTGTGGTATCGGCGATTGAGCCGGGAGTCGGCGCGAGCGGCGCAGATTTCCGCCAACGGCCAGGATACCCCACGCTTTCTCCGGCGGTAAGTTCGCCTTCGGTTTCAATTTCCACAAAGTAATCCTGCAAGGTAAGAATCCCAGGATCGATCAAATTAGCAACCGTGAGCGGATCGTGCATGGCCACCGCACGATGGGCCTGCGAGTCCTCGTGGAATCGATCAAGAGTACGTTTCATCATGTCGGCAGCAAAGCGGCACACTGGTGTGTTCACCGCCTGTAAAGCTTTGAGATGTTCGTCACGGAAGAGAGCTTTGCGAGTAACGTCGAGTCCGACCATGGTGAGAGGAATGCCGGAATCGAAAACGATGCGAGCCGCCTCAGGATCAACGTAGAAGTTGAACTCGGCGGCGGGCGTGACATTTCCGCCAGAGAGCGATCCACCCATAATGGCGATGGCTTTCACCATGGCGGCGATCGCGGGATCGGCGCGCAGCGCGGTGGCGACATTTGTAAGCGGTCCGACTGCGACGATGGTGATCTGCCCAGGATTCTGGCGAACAATACGGCGGATGATCTCACTGGCAGTTTCTGCGACAGGCCTGGTTTTCGGCGGAGGCAATTGAGCGCCCCCGAGTCCGTTCTCTCCGTGGACATAGGCAGCGGTGACCAGGGTTCGAGTCAGCGGAACACTGGCACCGGCGGCAACAGGGATATCGGTACGGCCTGCGAGTTCGAGCAGGGCGAGAGCGTTCGGCAGAGTGTGTTCCAGCGGAACATTTCCCGCTACCGGTGTGATCGCTTCGATCTTGAGTTCAGGAGAGCGCAGCGCGAGCAGGATGCCCATGGCATCATCCGTGCCAGGATCCGTATCGAAGATGATGCGGATAGGACCACCGGCGGCGAAGGCAAGCGTCGGCATTCCAGCGGCGATCAGCGCGGCGGTAGAAGTAGTGATGAATTGGCGGCGGTCCATGGGCCCCTCTGTTTATCCGTTTGCTTTTGCGACCAGCACGATTGCCAGGCAATAAAACACGAACATCAGAACCAGAAACATCCTGGCTCGCGAGTTTGCGCCTTTGAATTCTTTCCAGACGAGCACGCCCCAGAGCGCAGCGACCATGGGAGCGGATTGGCCGATGGCATAAGAAATCGCGACTCCGGTGAAACTGGCGGCTACCAGGTTGAAGACCATTCCGGTGCCCCAAATAAATCCGCCGAGCACGCCCAGAACATGGCCCGGCGCCGGGCCGCGAAAGAACTCGCTGAAGCTGACCGGATCGCCGATCAGCGGTTTCTTCATAAAGTAGATGTTCCAAATGAGGCAGGAGAGCAGCGCGCCAAGGGTCAAGAATACGGCGACACTATATGGGCCGAGCGTATTGCCCTGGGTCATAGACCGCGTCACAAAGGGCGCCCACAGGCCCATCAACACGCCGGAGACGATACAGGTCACGATACTTTTCTTGGAGGTCGGGCGGCCGGCGCTTTTGAGGCTACCGTAAGCTTTGCCGTCAAGGATGACAGCGATAACGGCACAGATTACGCCGGCGGCGAGCAATCCAGCATTACCCTTGGGCTGCAGGATGTAACTGGACACAAC
>QHZY01000126.1 GCA_003224855.1 Acidobacteriota bacterium
TAACGCTCCCGATATTCCTGTGCCCGGCACTGATGCTGCCAGCCAGTCTGACACAGCGCACGCAGCCAACTTGCGTGATCGCATTTTCTACCCGGGAGACACGGAACGACCCAAGCCGCTGTTTCGCAAGTTGTTCTTGAACATCGCCCTTGACCAGAAGGATTTCTTCACCAGCCCGTTCCATGTCAACCGGCATAACGTCTTCGACTGGCTGGTTCCTATGGCTGTTACCGGTGGCTTAATCGCCGCCGATACGCATATCGCAGATGCGTTTGAAAACAGCCGTGGGCAGGTGCAATGGGGGGGCAGGGTTTCAAATATTGGTGCGGCTTACACCCTGATTCCGATCGTGGGTGGTGCATACGTTTACGGCGCCTGGCGGGATAACGCGAAAGCGCGCGAGATCGGGGTGCTTGGAACGGAGTCGTTGCTGGATGGATTGATAGTAGCCGGGGTCTTGAAGGAAGTATTCCGGCGCAACCGGCCGAACGAGAAAAATCCCGGCGACTTCTGGGGCGGCGGAACCTCGTTCCCGTCTGGCCATGCGATCGAGGTTTGGTCAATTGCCTCATTGCTGGCGCACGAGTACAAGCACCAGAAGTTTGTGGGCATCACCGCGTACAGCCTGGCAGCCATCGTGAGTGCCTCGCGGGTTGCCGCACAAAAGCACTTCGCTTCAGATATTTTCGTCGGTGGCACCATGGGTTGGTTTATCGGACGATACGTTTACGATACCCACATGAGCCATCTGGCGCATCATCATGCATTCTTTTTGCCCATGCTTGTGCCCGAGATAGAGCCATTCTCAAGGCGGTACGGGTTGACCCTGGTTTTCGGCGGGGCCGGCGGCAGGGCGTTGCCGCAAGAAGGTTCGTGTAGCGTAGCTCGAATGGGAAACTATCTCAGTTCTCGCCCGGATTGCGGAATGATGTCCCGTCCATGACTGTCTTTTAGGTGAACAATGGCAAGCGAGTCCCTTGCCACCCGGTAGCAAACAAGCAATCAACAGAATAGAATTGCGGCCTCAGTTTAGAGCGAATCTGATGCCATATGCGTGGTCTCATCGGTGATGCGTGCGAGTGTCCGTCATCATTCCTACTCATAACGAAGCGCAGGCGATTGGCCGCGTGCTCGCCGATTTGCCGACCGATCTGGTCACAGAGATCATCGTTGTCGACAGCAATTCGAGTGACGGAACGCCAGAGGTCGCTCAAAGTCGGGGCGCGCAAGTCATCCGCGAACCACGGCGCGGATACGGACGCGCCTGCCTGACCGGCCTGGCTAGGGCGGACAATCCTGACATATTGGTTTTCCTCGACGGAGACTACAGCGATCGCCCTTCTGAGTTGCCGGTTCTGCTGGCGCCGATCATCGAAGGGCGAGCGGATATTACGCTTGGTTCGCGGGTCGGCAGCCAGGACCATGCCGCTGCATTGCCCTGGCACCAGCGATTTGGGAATGGTCTGGCTGCGGGCCTGGTCCGGGCCCTCTATGGAGTGCAGATCACGGATCTGGGACCGTTCCGCGCCGGGCGCGCCGACATGCTTCGCGCTCTGTCGCTGGAAGAGACGACTTACGGGTGGGCAGTGGAAATGATCCTGAAAGGGGCGCTCGCGGGATATCGCATTGTTGAAGTTCCGGTCAGCTATTACCCGCGAATCGGAAAATCCAAAATCAGCGGCACGTTAAAGGGAACGATAGGGGCGGGATGGTTCATTCTCAGCAGGATCGTAAGTTATTATTTTCGACGTCGTAAATCCCGATAACCAGTCTCTCTTATGGAACTTTCCACCCAGACCGCGGTGCGCCCTGCTGAGACCCGCACGCTGGTAATCATGGCTAAAGCACCCAAGCCGGGCAAGGTGAAAACTCGACTCGCTCAGAGTTATCCTGTGCCGGCCATCACCGCGTTATATTGCTGCCTTTTACAGGACACCGTAGCGTTGTCGAAGTCGCTAAGCGGTGTGGAGGTCGCGGTCATGTGCCCTGAATCCGACACGGACGGACTGAGAGACCTGCTGGGCAATGATGTGCCGATCGTGACCCAAAAGGGAGAAGGCCTGACCGCTGGACTCACATCGGTTTTCCGGCATTTCACGGGCAACGGCCCGCGCCACATTATCGCATTCAATAGCGACAGTCCGCACCTTCCTTCTTCGGTCCTGCAAAATGCTTTCGAGATCCTGACCAAACATGACGTGGTGATTGGGCCAACCCTCGACGGCGGCTATTACCTTGTGGGTGCCAAGGCCGCTTACCCATCGTTGTTCGAAGACGATGGCATGGGGACCAGGAGTGCGCTTGAAAGATTACTGACACGCACCAGGTCGCTTGAGCTTTCGACCGGCTTCACCGAATCTTTTTATGACATCGACCTCGCAGGCGACTTGATTAAGTTGGCTGGGGAACTACGGCTCGCTCCGGCAAAGGCGCCACGCACGGCAGCATGGCTCGGCGAATGGAGCCAGGAAATCGCGGACCTGCGGCATTCCCTGGGAGAGTTGTGAAGATCACGCCCCAGGGCAGGCTTTACGTGCTCGGGGCCATTCTGCTGGCGTCGTTGACGATTTGTTCACGCAACTTCAGCCGCACCGGCGAATCAGCGTTCATGATTCCACTGATGGTTGCCGGTGTCGCTTACCTCTTTGCCATTCGAGAGTTCCTCTCCACACCGAAATTCCCGCGCCGCTTGATTATCGGCGGACTTCTGCTGGCTGCTCTGTGGCATGTTTTATTTCTCAGGATGCCGTCGGGATCCGATGACGACATCCACCGATATGTCTGGGACGGCCGGGTGCAACGGCTTGGCTACAATCCTTATCTACTTGTTCCGAGCGATCCGGCGTTAGCAGGTCTGCACACATCGGAAACACGTGGTCTGAATAATCCGGACTTGCCGAGCCTGTATCCGCCGGGAGCGGAGCTGTTTTTCCGAGCCGTGACCGCGATTCACGAATCTGCATTTGCCCTGAAAATTGCATTTGTTTTTTGCGATGTGGCGATCGTGTTTGTGTTGCTTGACGTGTTGCGTCAGCTCCGTCAGCCAGAACACTGGGTGCTGGCTTATGCTTGGCATCCACTGCTTTCGACAGAGGTAGCGGGCAGCGGCCACATTGATATTGTCGGCGTACTACTGCTATTGCTGTCCGCGGCGGCGCTGCTCAGACGCTGGCGAACAGTTGCGGCCGTGACCTTTGGCCTGGCGGTAATGGTGAAACTGCTGCCCATGGTGCTGCTGCCGCTGTACTGGAAGCGGGTGCGCATTCGCGACCTCGCAGTGGCGGCAGTGGTGACCGGACTTCTTTATATTCCATTCCTCAATCGCGGACGGATTCCGGTCGGCTCGCTTGTCACCTACGTTCGAAGTTTCCGTTTCAATGATCCTGTGTTTACGGCGATGGAACGAGTGGCTGCGCCACAGATCGCAGCCGGGCTTGCGGTGCTGGTCGGATTTCTGACCGCAATCTGGATGAGAAAGAGATCTGCGGAATGGTCTCCGGATGCGTTTGCCTGGCCTATGACCGCATCGCTCCTGTGCGCCCCGGTGATTTATCCCTGGTACCTGCTGTGGGTGCTGCCGTTCGTGCAGACAGCCTCTACGCTGCCAATCATGGTATGGACGGTGAGCATTATTCCGACCTACTATGTCTGGCATCTGCGTGCGGTCGGCCGTCCGTGGATAGTTCCAGACTGGATCATGCTGCTGGAATACGGATCGGTCGCAATCACCGCTGCGGTTATAATCTTGCGACCGAGAAAACAATCGGCGCCCGCCACGGTTGCGAACCCAGGTTGAGTTGTAAGGGAATGTGTAAACCGGCGTTGCTGATACCAAGATGCGGAGAGGTTCATGATGATGGCCAGCGTAGTTCAAGCACAGAATTTAACCGGCAACTCTATGGGCCACCGCCATGCGGCAAATGGCTTGGCCCTGGTACGCGTAACTATCGGAGCGATGTTGGTGTGGGTGTTTTTCGAGAATCTAGGCAAAGGCCTCTACACTCCCGGCGGATACGCGGGACTCATCAACTATTACATTAAGGAGAGTCACTCGCCCGCAGTGTGGAAATCAATCATGGGATTAGCGGCAAGCCACGCCGCTATGGCTGCTCCGATGCAGGCGGTAACGGAGATCTTGTTGGGGATCCTGTTAATTGTTGGTCTGCTTACTCGTCCAGCTGCTTTTGTCGCGTTCCTTTATCTTGGCAGCCTTTGGGTATCGGAGTGGGGCACGTCGTGGATTTGGGAACTGCTGGTTCCGGTGCTCGCGTCGCTGGGACTGGCAATAGGCGGCGCGGGCCGAGCGTGGGGAATTGACGCGCTGCTGGCGCGGCGTAACCCTAGATCTCTGTTGTGGTAGTGGCTGCTGCATGCTGTCTGCCAGCGGCATTCATTGTGCATTTTCCAAAACGATATTCATTTCACTTCACCGAGGAGGATTCTTGATGGCAAAGTTGGGCCGTTTAACCGTGACCCGGTCCCTGCTGCTTGGGCTGCTGGTCTTTGCTGCAAACTGCTGGGCGCAAGAGCGCGCGACAGTTATCGAACAGATCGCGAAAGCATACGGTATCGATTCATTCGAGCAAATTGACGCGGTCCGCTATACCTGGAATGTTGACATCCCTGGGCTATTTAAAGCTTCGCACGTCTGGCAGTGGGAGCCTAAGACCAACAAGGTCTCCTATGAAGGAAAAGATAAAGAGGGCAAGCCAGTCAAAGTCAGCTACGTGCGCTTTGATCCGAATCAACCTGACGCGGTCAAAAACGAAGTCGAGCCGGCTTTCGTCAACGACAACTATTGGCTGATTTTCCCTTTCCATGCTTATTGGGACAAAAGCGCAACCATCACTGATCAAGGCATGAAAAAGCTGCCCATGGGCGCCGGTTCCGCCAGGTTGGTGTCGGTGAAGTATCCCGCGGAAGTCGGCGGTTACACGCCTGGCGATACCTGGGACCTTTATGCCGGCAAAGACAACCGCGTGCAGGCGTTTGTTTATCACCGCGGCGGGGACAAGAAGCCGAGCCTCGTGACCGCAACCTGGACGGGCTACAAGAAGGCAGGTCCACTCTTGGTCTCAACCGAGCACCGCGGCACGGCCGACGGCAAACCGTTGCATCTTTGGATTTCGGATGTGGCGGTTAAAATGGCTGGCTCCGATAAATGGATGGACGCGAAATAGCGAACGGCTTTTATCCAGGGATGCGGTCATTAAGGAACGGCCGATAGTAATCGGCCAAGCGGTCAGATAAGAAGGGCAGTCTCAGGGCTGCCCTTTTTTCAGCAGGTAGACTTACTCTTTTGCGGCGGCCAAGGTGTATTCGCCGTTACAGGCGTAGTGCAACCCTCCGCCTTCACCGGGGGTAAGTTTGCAGCTGCCCGTGCCCGTAATGCCTTTCATCTTTCCGGTACCGCCCGATATTCGCCAAGTGTTGTTGCCGCTGGCAAGTGCGCCATCTTTCGTCGTTGAAGCGCCCTGATAACTGTAGAAGACCTTATCGCCGCTGTCGTAGGTCTCAACGTAAACACCCGAGACTTTGATGTGATTACCCATCACCTCACCATGCTCGGAGAATGCACCGTCCTTGCTCTTCGCACCACCAATCTCCCCTTTGTCGGTCTCGCATTTTCCTTGCTCAACAATGAACATATGACCGTCTTTGTCGCCGACTGGAATGCTCTGCGGATTTTCCGGTTTTCCGCATTTGCCGGAAAACGTGCGTTTGGTCTGCGCAGAAGCGAGTGATACAGCAATCAACAATAATAAGCACGTACACAGAAATTTGTATCTCATCGGTTATCTCCTTTTATCAGTTGAAAATCCTGTTGGGCCGCTCAAACCATCCGACCCCGACAGTTCGCGAAAGCATATTCAAACGTGAGCCTCGTCCGCCAACCTTATACGCGCGACGGTGCAGCAATGCAATTCGGCGGACCGTCCGGCAGTTGCCAGGGTTGAAGATTCGCAGAATCGGAACTTTCCAGAAAGCCAGGTGACCAGTGATAGTGCATAATCCTTAATATGGCCGGACCACCAACAGACGAGATGATCGACGAGTACCTGCGCAAGCGCCTTATGCCGGTAGAAGGCGCGATCCCCCACATACGGGGAATCGAGATGTACGGAAATTCCATTCCTGCAGGTACCGTGGGCGGCGATCTGTTCGAGTACATCAATTTCCAGCAACGTTACGATATTGACGCGCGCGTCCAGCGAGCTCAAAAGTTGGCAAAAGAATTTCTCGAGTCACTCCCGCCGGGTGCGGTGCCGCGCAATGCCGTGGACGACCATATCGCATGGTTGAAATCAAGGCCGGGTTTTTCTCCTGCCGTCGAAGCTGGCTACCGGGCGGCGCGAAGCTCGGAGCAGGTGCGAGTCGCTGAAATATTACCGGAGCTGTGCAGTACAGCGGGCGTTCTTCTGGTCGATGCTCAAGGACACGGAATTATTTCAGCCAAGATTGCATCCACCGTACACGACACATTTCATGCTTTCATGCTCTCCGAGCTTGATCAGCACGGAAGAACAACGCCGGAGCTGTTTGAAAACATCAACCTTCGTCTGGCGCAATCGGTCACAGCCCGCAATGCACTGGGGAGAACTGAAAAAGAAAATGCGCGTGAGATCGCGACCATGCTTTATGGCGAGGTGCGTCCCTACGGTTATTTCCGGTTTGTAAACTTCGGACACCCGCCGCCGCTGGTGTTCTCCGCTGAATTTCGCAAATTCGTGCAGCTGGATAAAGACCGGATGGTACAGTTTTTTGCATTGGGCCTGCAGATTCCTGATGATCATCCCGACCGCAAGAAATACTTTTCATTGGAACAGCGGGTCAGGGAAGCGCACACCTCCGACATTGCCGAGATTACGCTGATGAGTCCTGGCGACATCCTCTTCCTATACACCGATGGAGTTTATGATGGGAGCGATCTGGAAGAACGCCGGCATCTTGAATCAGTGATGTGTGATCACTATTGGCAGTCAGCGCGAGAGATCTGCAATGCACTGCTGGAACATGCTATCAAAGATGATGATCATCTCAGGGAAATTGAGGAAGACGATCGCATTGATGACAAGACGGTATTCATCATCAAGCGAACCTGAAAACCCTTGGACTCTTTTTCTTAGAGTTCCCGGGCAATCACCACTGTAGTGCACGAGCTGCCGAATTTGGGCAAGTCGCGATTTGCGG
>QHZY01000127.1 GCA_003224855.1 Acidobacteriota bacterium
ACCTACGAAATCGACTTCTTTTCACCTCACGACGGAAGCGGGCCTGGCGATTAACGCAGTCTGCGGAACTCGGCGCGGGGCCACAGCCAGGCTGTGGCTACACCGTGAGCTCAGCAGGACCCCGGCTCCATGACTCCGGAGCGTGGGCAGAAAACCAAAACAGTGCTGGAAGAACTACTGGAAATTTCGCGGGAAGAACAAACCGCATTTCTTGATCGAGTCTGCGCCAATGACGCTGAGATGCGAAAGGAAACGGAGTCGCTGCTGACGTTCGAGCGATGCATTCTCCTCGACGAGAGGCAATGCTGTTCGGCCGCGAACCCGGTGCTGCGGTACAGCTCACGCGTTTGTAGCGCTTTGCCAGAATTGACGCGCAACTTAAAACAGCGGTTTCGGAGCGACGTGACGTGGCGAAGAACATCAAGCCACCAGTTTGGCGTTTTAGTAATCAAATGCTGCAGCACCATGCCATTTAAGAGCAAGGCCCAGAGGCGCAAATTCGCGCGGCTTCTCGTGGAAGGAAAAATTTCCGACCAGACGTTCGAGGAGTGGAACCGCGAGACGGGAAACAAGAGACTACCGGAGCGAGTGCGCAGCAGCTCATCTCGGAAGAAGGCGGGAACAAGGGGCGCCGCACGAAAAACTCAAAAACAGCGTCCGGCTTCCATCAATCAGCGGTAGACGTTCACTTCTGGACCGCGCGGTTTTCGTCGCCATCAATACTGTTGCCATCAATGACCTCTATCTTCCCATATCAAGGGATTTAAGGTTACGTTCTGATGCAGAAGAGCTAGCCAATGAGTCTTCGGAATAAAGCGTGCCGGAGCCTACCCCTGCGCGTGCGCTCCGCGAATTCCAGTTCGCAGCGTCGCTCAGGTTTAAGCCACACGCAGTCCCGCAACTTGTCTGCAGTAAGGCCATGGCCTGATCGCTTAGCCTCCGGCAAGTTCACAAACGGGCATTCGGGAGCCTTCAGCGGTTGCAGTTCCTTATAGACCTCATCGCGCAAGTGTGGTGTGAAGCCTGCGGCCACGCGCTTCACGTAATAGAGCTTGTCTCCGCGATACTCGCCAACTATTAGCGACGAAAAAGTGCGACCGCCGGCAACGTAACCGCCGACGATGAACTCGCCTTCTTGATTGAATCGGTGCTTCTGCCAAGCATCGGATTCCTTGCCGGGGATGTAAATGGAATCGGATCGCTTGGCGACGATTCCTTCGAGGCCAAGCCGCTTGACCTCTGCCACTAGCGGCGGCAATTCTGTTCGAAAAATTGGATTCAGCCTGCATGGATCGCTAAAGCGACTGCCGATCTCCTCCAGAACGTTTCTGCGCTCCGCAAGTGGCAGATCAAGAAGGTCCTTGCCGAGATAGTGGAGCACATCAAAGGCGAAATAGACGATTGGACGTCGCGTGCTCTTGCGGTTCTGGAGTTCCTGAAAACTGGCACGTCCGTGCTCCTCGAGAGCAACAACTTCGCCATCGAATACAACCGCTCCGAACTTCAGGTTCTTCAGTGCGAATGAGATGTGTGGGAACTGCGGAGTGTAGTCTACGCCGGACATCGAATACAGCAGGGCAGTGCTGCCATCGACGAGAGCTATTACTCGGTGACCGTCTTGTTTGATTTCGTAGAGCCAGTCCGAGCCTTCGGGAAGCTTTGGAACACGCCTGCATTCCATTGGTTCAATGAATCGAGGCCGCGCCTTCGGATTCTGGGGCACTCGTTGGACCATATCGTTGCGGCATCAAATAGATGCGAAAGACAGTCCAAACGAAACCTGCAATCGATCACAATGCACTGGAAAGACCAGACGTGAACAAAAAGGATGCACATGACAATTTGCGAGTATTGCGGATTCCGGAATGTTTCACTGCCGCTCTGAACGAGGCGAACCCGTTCCCATTCTTGAGGTTAGCTCTGTGCGAGAGTGGTCCATCGGTGAAGAGCCCCGAAGCACTGATACTTCGGCGCGAAAATCCAATTCGGATTATCGAACGCCGAATCCTTCTCCGACAACGCATGAGTTGCGAAGAGCATCTGTATGGCTCGGAGGAGACAATGCCAGACGACCTAAACAAACGCGGCGCACAAGATAGAGCCAGGGTGAGCAAGCAAGAGCATGAGCAACGCTATCAAAGGCGCAAACGCTCGAGCAGCAGCACTCGTTCAAAGTCCAAGAGCTCGCGCCGTAAGAAGTCGTAGCGAAAGCGCCAGACGCCATGCCCAGCACCGTGTGGAAAGGCTTTTTGACTTTTGGACTCGTTTCTATCCCCGTACGTTTGTACGCAGCCGCACGCAGTAAGTCGATACACTTCAACCGAATGTACCGGCGCGAGAAGCCTTCGCCGGAGCAAGAAATTGATGCGCCCGAAATTGGAGAAAATCTTAGCACCGCGAGATCACCCGGCAATGTAGTTCCATTCTCGCCTGCGCGTTCGTTGCCCAGCAGTTCTCCTGCCGTGAGCGCAGCCGGGGTCTCACGCGTAACCCAGGAGTTTCGTCCTGTTGGGGAAGAGGGTGCAATCAATCCTGCCGATCTGGTTCGAGGCTATGAGTATCGCCCCAATGAATATGTCGTGGTTGAGAAGGATGAAATACAAGACCTCACCCCTAAAACCTCTACGAATATGGATCTGCAACAGTTTGTCAAATTGAGCGAAGAAGATCCGCTTTATTTAGAGCGATCTTATTACGTTGCTCCGGAACCGAGCGGAGAGAAAGCTTATGCACTTCTCTTCAAAGCCATGCAACGTACGGACTACTGTGGTCTAGCAAGCGTTGCAATGCATCGGCGGCAGCACATCGTAATTCTAAGGCCTGATAAATTTCGGATCGTGGCTCACACCATGTACTATGTCGATGAAATTCGTGAAGGCCCAAATATTCCGTTGGACACCAACTCGGCCTCAGAAAAGGAATTGCGACTCGCCGAAGCATTTATTAATGCGCTGGCGAGGCCATTTCGACCGGAGAATTTCCGTGATGAATATCGCGTCGGCCTTGAGTCATTGATAGAAGGCAAAATGCGGGCAGCGAAAGGACGGCCTGCAGCAATGCCAACTCGGGCGGCTACGAATACAGTGGATATTCTGCAGGCGCTGCAAGCGAGCCTAGATCGCATAAAGACGCCTAAACACCGGACTATGCGGATACCGCCTAAGTCGAGCCGAGCGGCCAGTGGCAAAAAAGGTCAGAGGCGTTGGAAAGCGGTTGAATGAGATCTCTTCGCGCACGCCGACGAAGCCATCGAACGAGAAACGGAAAATTGTCCCGAGGCAAAGTGCTGATGACGCGTTCTGGAGTGGGCGCGCCGACTGCTCTCGCGTTCGTGCTGATCATTGGAACCCACAGCGGTTTGGCCGTGGCAAGCAGGTGACGACATTGGAAGAGCTTGCCCCTTCAACAGCATGTGGGCCGCTGCCAAGATTTCCCCAACGGTCTAAACGCACCCCTGCGCGTTTTTCTTCCGATAGTCGAAGCCGTCAAGGCGTAATACGCGCAAGATGATCCCCGCGCGGCGGTTGTCGATTCCGCTGTTCACTTTGCGTATAGTCGGCAATTGGGAAGTTAACTTCTGGCAGCTTACCGGCACATCTCTCGCGACAAGCGGTTGGATTACTTCCGCTTTGCCGATCATGCTTCCGTCATCCACAAGCGCGCTATCTTCGATCCCAGAAAAGTATAATGGGCGGGCTTTTTGCGCGTATCCTATCCGAATTACTTCGTCGGCCGTACGCACATCACTTGGATCTGCAGTACGAAGACCGACACAATGAGATGTGCTCGGTCTCGTGGAGGGATGATGATCCGCAGGATTTTAGTTGGTCTGTTTTTCTTTACAAATATAAGCAGCCCATTCGCGGCTTCCCCACCTAGTGAAACAATCCTGATCAAAACGACTCGTCTAATCGACATGAGCAAGGGTTCGGTCGCGAATGGCCAAGCGATTCTGATCAATGGTCCAACGATCGTTGAGATCGGGCCCAGTTCTGTCGTCACTCAGCATGCAGCCGGAAAGGTACAAGTCGTTGATCTGACTGATTTGACGGTGTTGCCGGGTTTAATCGATTGCCATGCCCACGTGTTGGGAAACTTAAAGGATCTGTCCGCGGTTGCGCAGCTGCGCATCTCCTCAGGCCAAGCCACGTTATGGGGCGCTCACAATTTGCAAATTTGGCTGGATCACGGATTCACGACTTTGCGGGACGCGGGCGAACAAGACCTCAGCTACGGGCAATTGGCACTGCGCGACAGCGTCAAGATGGGCCTAATCGGGGGACCACGAATGGTTTCGGCCGGCAACTTTATTTCGGTTACAGGCGGCCATGGGGACGCCGACGCTCTGGCGGCCGACCAGGCTTTGCCCTCTCGCCCCAATCTTGCGGACACGGTGGACGGTGTCTCTGCGGCGGTTCGACATGACATCAAGTACGGTGCCGATTGGATAAAACTGATGGCGACGGGTGGCATTTCCGACCCCATGAGCGACTTCAATGTGCAGGAACTGAGCGAAGAGCAAATGAGCAGAGCCGTGGAGGTGGCACACCGGGCGCACAAACTCGTAATGGCTCATGCGGAAGGACAAGATGGTATTAAGTCCGCCGTTCGGGCAGGCGTCGATTCCATCGAACATGGGACACTCCTCGACGAAGAAGGCGCCGCTTTAATGGAAAAGAAGGGCACATGGCTCGTGCCCACGCTGTCAGTCATGCAGAGGTATGCAACCATCGGTCGCGAGAGCGGCTTGGATCTGGTCGCACTCGAAAAATCACGCCTCATCCTGAAGTATCAATCCGATGCTTTTCAGCGCGCAATGAAGCACCACCTCAGAATCGCGTTCGGGCTGGATGACGATCCGGATTTCTTACCCAATGAATTCGCGGCAATGGTGAAGGCCGGCTTAACGCCAACCGAAGCTCTGCAGACGGCTACCACGCATGGCGCAGAATTACTTGGGTTGTCAAGTGAGATCGGTTCTCTGGAACCAGGGAAAGCCGCGGACATCATTGCGGTAAAAGGAGATCCCACAGAAGATATCAATGCCATGAAGACTGTGGTCTTCGTGATGAAAGCTGGGCAAGTCCTGCGGGATAGTCGAGCGACAGCAAAATAGAGTGGCGGGCCGAATCGGTGCGGTGATCACCAGTGGCCTGGA
Organism: Acidobacteriota bacterium; assembly: GCA_003224855.1. Taxonomy (GTDB): domain Bacteria; phylum Acidobacteriota; class Terriglobia; order Terriglobales; family Acidobacteriaceae; genus Gp1-AA142. Next base: position 5,159 of record QHZY01000127.1, read on the forward strand.
GCGTTACCGGCTTCAAGCGGTGAATCTGCTGGAGAAGTGCCTGCGGTGACACAGGACGGCCCAGGAAATCCTGCATCAACGTGCGAGTGTCACGCTCCGAGCCATAGCGCAATAGGTGTTCGGATAGCCAGCCATACCAACGGGAATCTCCTGTATCGAAAGCACCCCGAAGTTGTGAGATGTGCTGCCGTATTTCCGCGGTAAGGATAGCCCCGAGACCGTAGTTCACCATGTAGCCGGGAAGATCGGCCAACTGCACTCGCACCGCCCACCACGACAGCTCGGGATGCGGAACGATATGCAAATAGCGGCTGGTGATTTCGGTCCAAAGCGCGTTTGGGTCGGTCAGGGGAGCGCGCAACATTCGCAGTTCGAATAAGGACCACGCCACGTCGAGAACAACAACGGAATGTAACGCCCGCAGCGAGAGTTTCTCCGGAGCTTCATGGCTTAGGTAGCGGCGCTGCCAGACGGGCTCATACGTACTCCAGGAGGGAACATCGGCGAAAGCCTCAGCGAAAAGGCTACTAGGCCATTCCACGAAGGCGGGACGATTACGAATCGCGGTGATGTTCACCACATGGCCGTTCTCGTGTACCAGTTCATTCAATACGAATAGCCCACCACGCTCGTAGGGGGCCGAAACGCGCGCAACGGTCGGTCTCCAGGCTCCGTTTACCATCCGTCCATGCGTCACAAAGTCCGTGTAAGCCAATGCCGCCTTTTCCGGGCGCGGGGCGAGGTCGTAGAGCGTTCCGATTTGCTCCAGGTCGACGCCCAGATCGCGGTAGTAGCGCTGGTTGATCGGCTGCAGCGATTCCCGAGGGATGTATGCCCCGAGCAAGCGATCGGCCTCCCCTGATTGGAAGCGGAAGTCCCAGGGCTCGACCATGACATCGCCGCTTGACTCGCGCCAGGCATCAAGGATCTGCACCAGCCAGCGTTCGACTTCGGCGGGATCGATGCCCATGTCGCGGGCGGCGTTGTCGATTTCCGTACCGTTCTTGATTGCTTCAGCGGCAGCTCCGGCGATCATGCGGCGGTAGGGGCTGTCGGGCTCGTTGTGGCCGTTGATGGCCTGCCACAACGGAACAAATGCAAAGAAAGCCGCCTTGCGGCGGCCGCGATCGGAGGTTTCATGCAGTAAGTCGAGGACGGAAACACGGTTGACCTTGCCGCCCTCAAAGCTAAGGCTGTTGCCGATTTCGACGAAACAGGCGACCAGGGCAGATTTAAGGTTCCGATATGCGATGTCTTTGCGGGGGGCATCCTGACATTTGGCCGCTGGGTTAAAAAGCGCTCCGCCGCCCCTGAAGGCCTTCATCTGCTTCTGCATGGCGGCAATGGCCCTGGTGTCCCGGCCGGAGAGTCTGGCCCCCGACAACAGCTCTAGTTCCTTGGCCAGTTTGGCGCGCTTCTTGCGGTAAAACTGCTCCCAGGCAGCGCGGTTTTTACCCCGATATGTGCTTAGCAGGCCGGAATCGATGGTGGCCAGGATGCTGTTAGCGTCACTTAAATCAGCATAGAGATACTCGACCGGCGATAACTTCGCCGAGTCGGCCATAAGACCGGCATTTGCGCCAATAGACTTGGGCGAAAGGAGCAAACTGCAAGCAAGACTCAGGGAGAGCAGGTTTTTCATAGAACTTGTGATCGAGGGATTGTAGCAGTCGGACCAGTCACTCCAGTTGGGTCCCGCGCGCACGCAGAAGGGACGCACCAAACGCGAGGCGGAGCGTCTCGGCCCGGCGGAACTCGCCGCTTTTGCAAACCACCTGCGATAGTTTGGTCAGGTTGCAGCGCTTTGATAAGGCTCCCGCGATTCCTCGACGCGAATACACGTCGCGTGGGACTAGCACATGTTCCGGGCGTCCCGGTTATGCTCTCAACTTTCTCGCGCAGGATCCCCGTCTGCAAGCCAGGCTGAACTGGCTCACCTCCCGCAAGCTGATACCAAG